>CALIJC010000047.1 GCA_938017575.1 uncultured Patescibacteria group bacterium | reverse complement strand
ATTCTTCCCCGCTTTTATCATCCCAGGGTATTTCTGATTCTTGAGCTAGCCTACCAGGAGCTTGGCCAATAATGACAATTTTAGATTTTTCAGAGGCTGTATAAATTGGATTCCAATTCTTTTTTTTAGCCCAACTATTTGTTGGGTGATCGGTAATTTGCTTTTTTATTTCAGAAAATTCTTTAGACAACATAAATATTATTAACAAATACTTGCATTTAATGAGTTAGTCAATACCATCTAATATATAAAAATTGTTAATGTATCCTGATATAGTCAAATAGTAAAGAACTAATTAAATAAAATATTCTTATTCTCTAACTAGGTATTCAAACATAGTAACCCAAAATAAATAATTGACAATCAGAATTTTCAATGCTATTATAGAATCAATATGACCACAGCATATAACCAAAAACCTTGGTTTGTATTTTCAGCATTTATCATTCTAGACATTTTCATAGTTCTCCTACATATATGGGGTGGATTTCGTTACGATTTATTAAACCTAGACCTTGAAAGAAACATCCCAACCGTTTATCAAACAATCAAATATATCTTCATTGGATTTATGAGTTTTGGAGTTATTCTACAAATGAAATTACAAAAAATATTGGACTGGACTCAAGCTATATTCTGGTCAGTTTTAGGCTCTTCAATAGTCTTTTTAGGGCTCGATGAAATTGGAGAATTACACGAAAATTTGGAAAAACTAATCAAGCTAATATATCCCAATATTGAAACAATTTTCAACGACAGGTTCTTTTCGCGTGGCTTTGTTAGTTCACCCTGGATTTTGTATGTCAGCTTGGCCCTGATTTTACTTTCACCATTTATGCTGTGGTTTCTTTGGTTCTCAATCAAAAAATTTAAATATAGAAACTTTTATATAATATTTCCAATAATTCTATTTGTTTCGGTTATTGTTCTAGAGTACATTGCCACCTCATGGGTTCACCCTTGGATATACAACACCTTAGTTGTAATTGAAGAATATTTTGAAATGTTAGGGATTAGTATTTTATCAATTTTTGTAAGCATTGAATTCTTTACCCAAGAAAAAAATCTGACCCAAAAACTACATAAATAATTATTTTGAACTTTTCAACCACAACAATAAAACATCATTGCATCATTTTTTTACATCCTCCTATCTCATAAATAGTCTCAAAATTATTATGGTTTAATCTAAATTTGGCTGACTATAAAAACAGTTTCATGTCAATCTGTTTCAAATATTTCCCACCAAAGTTGTGATGATTTTTGACTTCTAGTAATAAATATGCTATAACAAATTAGCAGAATAGAAAAATTAATCATGTATATTTCGTTTGATGTCAATCCGATAATTTTCATTGAATATATTCTTACATTATTCTCACCTACTAAACACAATGTAGAGGCTCCAGTCTTTGCAGAGCGAACAGTTATCGAGCCTGTTGCCCTAAATCAAGCTGATCATACATCTGCAGTTGCTCAATCGGTTCCAATTCTGACACTTGAAGTAGCTAAACCTAATATATCAAGATGTAAATCGAAATCAGACCAAAAGATACACGACAGAATATCAGTTATTTTAGTCAGATACCTAAGTACATATGCTGAAAAAAATATTGATACACATAATCAAATATTTATGATTCAATCTGACAATCTCAAGACTGCAATTACTGACTATAAAAGATTTGAATCTATCAACAAATTAAAATTCAAAATCAAAAATAATTCCAGCATTTCCAATATCCTGGAAGTATTATATTCTGCAACACATATAGCAAATGATATTGTATCTAAAATTGTTACAAAAAATCTTGTTGGAGAAACTGTTTCTACAGAAAATATAGGTAACATCACAAAAGAAATCTTCTTGCAAGAAATTATTCACTCAAAGCGATTCGAATCTGAAGAAATTGCCAAAATTTATTCCTGGATTATTTTTGATTCATGTGCCTTAATCTGCTAAAAGATTATCACCCATTCCAGCTCTTATTGAGCTGGGCTTTTTTATCTATTTTTTTCTAGGTGTTATTTGACTAAATCATTTATTTGTGATAAATAAGTTCCAATAACAATAGAGAAACTTCTATCACCCCCAAACTTGGCGTTTCATTTTGAGGCGCTGTTTTTTTGCTATATACAAATTCTAATTTTGATATTAGTTATCAAATATGTCTCATAAAATTACTGGAAAATGTATGTGCGGTAAAACCCAAATAAACTCTACTTTGGAAAAACCACCGTCAATAATTAACTGCTACTGCGAAGATTGTTACCATCATTTGGGTAATTATGCCCCTTGGGTTGCCTGCCCCAAAGAAAAAACAACAATTACTGGTCCCCTCCAAACATACAAATCTTCTGAAAAATCACAAAGACAGTTTTGTGGAAATTGTGGAGCAATAATCAGTATGTCGCTACATGAAACTGAAAGAATTATGATACCAGCAGGATTATTAGATAATAACAAAGATTACCCAGTAATAATGAGTATATTTGAAAAATCCAAAAAAAATTGGAGCCATTAATTATTAGCCTAAAAACCAAAGGGATGAATTACCTAGTTCATTCATAATTAACACACCCATACATAGAATAAAGTACAATGCAATAAATATATACATTAGTAGTTTTGAATAGCGAATCTTACACTTATTCAAAATCCATGCAACAATCAAAAATACATGAATACCATGAATCGCTAAAAAATGTGCAACTCTCAAATCACCAAATTTCGTACTCCAATTCAAATAAGGAATCCCGGCTGTGCTATCATCAGCCCCAACTGAATGCCCATCACCTGAAGATACTTTACCTGCATAGCTAGATCCAAACAATAAAATTATCATCCCAAATTGATTAGCTTTTGAGTATAGTTTGTTAACTATTTTTGAACGAGTAAAAAGATAATATGTAATATATATTGCTGGAATCAAAGCAATAACAATAGATAAACCCATCAACCCATAAACAATACTGTCAAATACAGCCTCTTTATTAAAATGAGACCTAACCCCCCTACCTGCTTGCATAGTTATAAGCAAAAATTCTAGAATCAAAAACCAAGATGTTACATTGGTTAATCGAGAAATAGCTTTTTTAGTTATATCAAGCTTAGGCAAAATAAATGCTAAAGTCATTGTATAAGAAGCTAGTGAAAAAGCAAACTTTGAAGGTTTAATCCAAGTATTAATTCCAAGAACTTGTCTATGATCTACCAACATTAACAATAAAAATATAAATCCTGAAACTACAAAAAATACTGTCGTATTCCACAACAATCCATTTGATTTAATTGATATTTTCGCATCAATATTATTTTTTAATTTGGTAAACATACTATCAAAATAGTGTTTATAAGTTATATTTGTCAACCAGTGTCTAACTAGAGTTTATTGACTTGCACATTTTATATTATTCATTCATGAATAACTTATTATGCCAAAAGTCACCAAAGAAAAAATCTACACTTACAAGTTTTCTTTCATCTACCCAATGTATGTTGATAAAGCAGTCAAAAAAGGTCGCACCAAAGCTGATGTTGACCAAATAATTTTCTGGTTAACTGGATATGACAAAAAGTCACTTGCGAGCCAACTAAAAAAGGAGGTTGATCTTGAAACTTTTTACAAAGAAGCCCCCAAAATGAACCCAAAAAGAAAACTAATTACAGGAAAAGTTTGCGGAGTTCAGGTAGAAGAAGTTGAGGACAAAATAATTAGAAGAATGAGATACTTGGACAAACTAATTGACGAGCTAGCTAGAGGTAAAAAAATGGAAAGCATTCTAAGAAAACCTAAACAACAGAAGAAGATATGAAAAAAAATATTGGGATAGTTTATATAAGCGGAGCAGGATTAAACAAAAGTATTTGGAATGAGACCCAAGAATTACTTGATCATCCTTCAATTGCAATAGATTATGGAAATAGTCGTGAGTCATTGAAATATGATGATTATATTGATGAGGCTCTCAAACAAATTGATAGTTTTGACCCTTCTAAATCAAAAAAGTTAATTTTAGTTTGCCATTCAATTGGAGGGTGTGTTGGTTTGAGTTTATCAAAAGCCCTAGGGAAAAGGGTTAATGGTTTTGTGGCCATTGGTGCAACATTACCCAAAAACAATTCATCATTCGTTTCATCTCTACCACTGCCACAAAAACTAATCTTACCGCTGATCTTAAAATTAGCTGGGACCAAACCACCAGAGAAATCAATTTTACACGAATATTGTAATGATTTATCTGATAAACAAACTCAAGAAATTCTTGAAAATTTTACCCCAGAGTCAATATCATTATATTTAACAAAAATTCAATACTCTACTCTAAATTTTCCCAAATTATATTTGCAATTAACCAACGATAATTCCATGCCAACCGCTCTTCAATCCAAAATGGCCTCGAACCTATCAAATATGAAAATCTCGACCATAAATAGTGGTCATTTAGCAATGGTAAGCAATCCCAAAAAAGTTGCCTACGAAATTAATAACTACATCTCATCAACTTTATAAAAAATAAAAAGTATCTAAATACTATGCAATTTGATATAGACATAAATTCAACACACAAAGAATTATTTACCCAAGCCAGGAAACACTTAATAGATAAATACAAATTAGTTGAAACCAAGAAAGAGAGGATAACAACCTATTCTGATAAAAATGGCTCAATATGCCATATGCGAACTATGGAATATGGAATTGATTTTGGGTTTTTGAAAGGTGCTCAAATGAAAGATAAATTTAACCTACTTGTAGGTTCTGGTAAAAAAATGAGAGTCCTACCAATGAAGAAATTTGATAAAACTTTATTAGATTACTACCTCCATCAAACAATAGAATTAAATAAGAAAGTAAAATAATCATTAAATATGGAAGAAGCAAAATTTCAAAAAATTAGTTCAATTCTATGAAAATAATGATTTTTGGAGACTCTGGATGTGGCAAAAGTACTCTAGCTAATAAGCTTGGAGATAAGTTAAATTTACCTGTTTTTCATGCCGATGAAATTACTAATAAGTTTGGTAGAGATAAATCCAAATTCAAACTTATCGAAAAAGAGATCATCAAAAAAGCAAAGCAACCAAAGTGGGTATTTGATGGAAATGCATTTAACAAAGATAAGGAGTTCAGAATAATACATGCTGATAAAATAATTATGTTTGATTTCCCTGGATATAAAGCTTTATTCTATCATCTAATTAGATGTTTTGAGTCAAAATTATTTTCTAAAAAAATCCAAGGTGGGAATTCCAATAAGTTAAACTTATCATCCTATATTCCCTATATATTTTGGAAATTCCCTAAAAAAAAGAAAATGGCTATTGATATAGCACAACAACACAATAAAGAAATTATTCAAATAAAGTACCGAAAAGATATACAAAAATTATTAAATAATCTAGACTCAATCTTATCGTAAGAAGTCAGTCTCAAATTTTAATTTATCAACAATATGAATCACATCCAATACGATCAATATGGAGCGCCTAATGTCTTATATGTTTCGCAAACCAAAAAACCTACAATCAAACCTGGTCACATTTTGGTGAAAACCGCCTACAATTCGGTTAATGCTTCAGATGCTAGAATCAGAGCGGCTAGATTTCCAAGAGGCTTTGGAACTATATCCAAGTTAATTTTTGGTATAACCAAACCACGTAATAAAACACTTGGTGGGGTTTTTAGTGGTGTTGTTGAACAAGTAGCAAGTGATGTAAAAGAGTACAAAGTTGGAGATAGAGTTTGTGGAATGACAGGTCTCAAACAAGGTTGTTATAGCGAATACATTCTCAAAGACACCAGTTACTGCACTGCCAAAATTCCTGATGATTTAGAGCTTGATACTGCTTGTGCAATTCTCTTTGGTGGGACAACTGCAATGTATTTTTTAGGTGAAGTTGCCAAATTACAAAAGGGTGAAAATATTCTTATTAACGGAGCCTCAGGTTCAACCGGTACAGCCATGGTTTCTCTGGCAAAATCACTTGGAGCAAATGTCACAGGAGTTTGTAGTCAAAGTAATACCAAGTTAATTAAATCACTTGGAGCAAAAAAAATTATTGATTATCACCAAACACCATTTAGAGAGATCGAGGGTAAGTTTGATTTAATTGTCGATACAATTGGTAATCTTGAATTTGATTCAACCAAAGATAAACTAACAGAAAATGGTAGACTTGTAGTTATCTCAGGAGGCATGCTTCAACAAATCAGAGCTGGGATTGGTGTCAGAGGCAAACAAAAAATGTTGAGCGGAGTCTCGCCTGAGCGAACAGAAGACGTACAACAGCTTCTCAAAATGGTACAAAAAAATCAAATTAAACCAGTTATCTCAAAAGTTTTTAGTTACAAAGATATCCAAAAAGCCCACCAAATTGTTGATAGTGGTAGAAAAGTTGGAAATATATTGATCAAATGGTAATATCTTTTTATGATTAGAAAAGCAATACAATCGGACAAAGAATCAATCCTGCTCCTCTCAGAGCAAGTTGGGTTTGGCAATGAAGAAAAAGAATATTTTGGACAGCAATTAGACAATGCATTCCAATCAATTTCTGGAAAGTCGATAATAGTATATGAAGATAATGGAGTTCAGGCTGCAGCTTTTCTAGTAGAAGACGAACTAGCCCCGGGTGTTTGGAATATGTTGTTTATAGCAGTTAGCGAGCACCAAAGAAATTCAGGAATTGGCAGCCAATTAATCGAATACATAGAAAAAGAATTATTATCAAAAAAAGCTAGACTGCTTATAGTCGAAACCTCAAGCCAAGAATATTTCATTCCAGCCAGAAAATTCTATGAAAAAAACAACTTCACCCTAACAGCAACAATCCCGAATTATTATGAAGTGGGTGATGATAAAATCATTTATTATAAATCCATTTAACAGATATGAAATAGATTATAAAGTACATGATTATTTGACAAAAGCTATTTTTGCTGATATATTTCTTATGAAAACCTCAAAAGGAAATATATATATGGCAGGTTTAAATGCTGGTTTATTGTTTTTATTTTCTCATGCTTTAGTTGCAGTAATAATTGTTTTAATTGGTACGTACTGGATCCATAGAACAAATTATGGATAATACCAATTCAAGTGCCTATGTAGAATTTATACATAGGCCATACTTTTAGCTCATATTTATTATTAAACAACAAATAAACAAAATAAATACAACAGGCGTAAACAAATTGCGTTCTTTTTTGCTACGAGAAATTCCATTGAGAATAACCCCTAACCCAAAAAACACAGTAATCCCAACAAAAACATTATCAACCAAAGTTTGATTAAATAAATCACTCCAACCAACTTTGTTCATTGTAATTAATCCAATGAAGCTATAAATAAACAGAGAAACAAAACTACCAATTCGCAGCGACCTAGGCAAAACCTTATGCTGCCCACCCCAAGCATACTCCCCGAATGGAGCACCTAAAATCAAACTAATTTGAAAAATTAACAGAAGTATTATAATAATTAATATCAGAGAAGTAAGTATAAAATACATAATAAAAATATCCACTACATAAAGTTAATATACAAGCAAAATATTTAAAGTTAATACAGCCTTTTGATTATTTACAATTTAATTAGTATAAAATACCTCCACTGTTTTAACAAATAATATAAACAGTTTTTTACGTTTTTTTTAAGCTAGAAAATAATCCTACTCTTTATTCGTACTGTTTTTTTATAAAAGTTTTCTAAAAAAAGAGCCCTAGTATTTACTAGGGCCAAGCCAATCTCTAACTAAATGTTAATATTAGACTAAATATTCCATAACTAGAAGGTTCCCATTACACAGTTACGACCTGAAACAGCCTCCGCAACTACTTTATAAGTTGACATCAAGTTTTTACTATTAACAGTATCAACCCAGTTTGATCCATCACTACAAACAAATTTTACTTTGGAAGAACCAGTAGTTCTGATTCTACCACCATAAGTTGATTTTAATGGTATACCTTGTCGTGCGAAATTTGCTTTGATAGTATTGCAAGCCTCTGTAGCACTTTTTGTGTGAGTATCTATTCTCCAATAATTAGTGTAATCGTTACCTGTGCAAAAATATTTATATCTTGCAGGTGTTCTATTATTAATAGTTTTATGCCGACCATGTCCACCTGGTCCATGTAGACCATGAGATAATGCAGGAGACACAGGCAAGAATGTAACAGCGAGAACTGGAAGTAAAACAAATAACTTTTTCATCAAATTAACCTAACTTTGGAAATTTACTTCGATGTATATCATCAAGTTACAATAAACTAGCACGAAAATTAGCTATTGTCAAATGATTGAAATATACATGTTAAATATTATGGTCAATTACAACATTTCCAATTTTCTCACCTTTTAATACATACTCATAAGCCTCAGTGGTTTGGGGTAGTTTGTATTTTCTATCAATCAATGGTTTGAATTCTCCTGATTTTAATAATTTTGCTATGTATTCTATATCTTCTATAGAACTTTTTGGGATAGGGAAAATTACTCTGTGCTTACCTACTCGCCCAAATAATTTTGTCCACAATGTTAAATAAATATTGCTAAATCTAGGACCTAATTCACTGGACATAAAGATCCCACCATCTTTGAGGATCTTTTTGGATTTATGGTAACCGCTTTTACCAACACTATCAAAAACTACATCAAATTTTTCATCTAATTCAGTGAAATCTTCTTTCATATAATCAATTACCTTAGTAGCACCCAAACTTTCCACCAACTTTAGATTTTTTGTTCCAGCAGTTGCCCAAACCTCAACCCCCATAGCAACTAAGATCTGAATCGCTGCTGATCCTATTGCTCCTGTTCCACCATTAACGAAAACTCTGTCACCTTTTTTGATTCCTGCTTGTTTTATATCAACTAAGCTATAATGAGATCCTTCTGTGGCAACTCCAGCTGTTTCGTAACTAACATTGTCTGGAATTTTTGTAATCATTTTTGTCTCATCGATTACCATATACTCTCCGTGACCACCAAAGCCTTCATCATCAAACCCGAAAACTCTATCACCAACAGAGAATCTACTAACTCCCTCACCTAACTCTACAACCTCACCAGCAAACTCACACCCCAGAATCGGCCATTTGGGTCGCAGCAGCCCACTAAAAAATCTAACAATCCAAGGCTTGGCCAAAATAAATCCACAGTCTGTTCTATTAACTGAACTAGAATGAACACGAATCAAAATCTGACTTTTGTTTGGTGATGGTTTGGGAAACTCTCCATATTCGATGACCTTTTTCGGTTGTCCATATTTCCTATTAAAAGCAGCTTTCATAATTTTATACAATTCCAGTTTATATTTTTCGTCAAAGAGCTTTATTGACACATGAAATATATTTTATAATTGTAGTGAATATGAAAAAAACATTCCAAGGGAGCTGCCACTGTCAAAAGGTTAAATATGATTGCAAAATAGATACTGACAAAGATTCAATTCAAATATGTAACTGTTCGCTGTGTTCCAAACTACGGTGGAAAGGTCTCAAAATCAACCCGAGCCAAATCACTATTACAGAAGGAAAAGATAATTTGTCTGAGTACAAAATGACTTACACTACAACTTATTCCTGCAAAGACTGCAATGTTTTGGTTTATTCATTAACCGAGGCCACAGATTGGGCACCAGATTATTGTCGCATCAATATTACTAGTCTAGATAATATTTCTCCTGAAGAAATTAATTCTATCACTACAGAATATGTCGACGGCAAAGCTGACACCTGGCAAGTTATAACCAATCAAGAAGAAATAAATAGTCTTTAAAAAAAAATTGTTTACTTATTATTTGTAGAACCTATAACAAAACCACAGACAATTCCACAAGCAACACCCAAAAGAATATTGTTAAATACAACTCCCAAACCTACACCGATAGCTACTCCAACTGCTAGGTTTCTACCTAGTTTTTTGTTATCAATTTTTTGGCCAGATTTATCATCTTTAGTTAATTTTTTCGTGATTTTTTTAGAAGTGGTAACTTTTTTTGATATTTTTTGAGGCATAATTTAATATTACTCATTTAATTTCTTAGAAAAAAGCGAATTGGTGTTATAGATACAAAAGTTATTATTACCAGAGAAATATTTACGCTTTTACCTCCTGTTCTTATTAAACCAGTTCCTGCAGGTTCATCTTCTTGAATATCAGCAAATCCAATATCGAAAGCATGACTGCTTTGACCTGCTTCCCCAATTCCAAAGTTAACTACTGCATTAAAACTAGATATAGAAGCGTCGCTATCTCTACTATCTCCATTGCCTGTTCCATCAGAATTTAATTGTGTGAGCTCCAATCCATTTAAAACACTCTGGGTTGTATCAACTCTAATTTCCCAGCCTGTACTATTGTATGCCAATGGTAGATTATAAACCAAACTGCTAGTGCTACTACCATAAGGGTTGCTAGAAAAAGCATAATTTCCATTTGCATCAGTAACTGCAGAACCTACTAAATTGTTACTTGAATCATACAACTCCACAATTACACCTGAAATTGCAGCCTCTCCTGGATCTTGAATACCATCCATATCAATATCATGCCATATCCTATTTCCTACTTCTATAGGTGCAGCGCTACATAGAATTTCCAAATCTCCTAATCCATTAGCTTTTCCAAAATCTTGTGGAGCTTGTTCATCATCTAAAACTCTATAGGCTTTTTGATATGTCCCATCAACTAAACTCATCCACCGAACACCTTGGTCTTGAGCTGTATCAGTAGCACCTCCAGGATTCCACGATGGAGCAACAGGCCCTGCTGGATCCATCTGCGTTGTCAAAACATCAACACCGCCCGGAATCAAATCTATTCCACCCTCACTTGCCTCAGTATGAGCATTAGCAAATCCATCCCCATTAAAAAACTCGCTATAGAATGGGTTGATACCATCACCAAAACTCTGATTTTGTGGGCAACCGTTAACACCTTCAATATCCCAATTTAGACCGTTGTCATAACAAGCCCTCATTATATCTCCTTCAGCATAAGTTATACCTTCGACAATAGAAGTGCTTGTTGGATCTATTGATCCATAAGAAAATGTTACTCCTTGATCTCCAAAAATATCTTTTATTCCAATAATCATATTTTGATCTTTATCAAAAACAATATCAGAAACTAGTGGTTGGGCATAAACTCTAGTAGTGGCTACGTAACTTGTTGTCCAAGGATTCCATGTTGCTGAAGTTGCACCTCCTGTACCACCTGTGGTTCTTGGGAAACTCAAATCATACTCTAATACTGGAGCAGCACTAAATGAGTTTGAAGCAGGATCAAAAGTATACACGTAAGCTTGTAAATCTGCAGCTACTTGCGTAGATTCAGCAGAACATGTCAAACCAACATACACCAAACCATCAACATTATTATATGAAACAGCCATTGGTCTTATGTCCGAAGATGCACAACTTTGAGTCACCCCAGCCAAAGGTGCTGAGATTCCTGGTACCTCAATATTTGCTGTTGTACTTCCTGTATTACTATCTAAAACATAAAGATTCTTATCTAATAGATTCATTACGAATAAACTACCCCCATCTTCTGAAATATCAATATCACCCAAACTCATTTTTCCAATCGTAAAATAAGAATAGGGATCGTGGAACCAACAATCATTCCCACCTGCTGGAATATAGTTTGCAAGCCCAGGATCAACTGGGTTACATTCTCCAGTAAGTCCATCAGGATCCTGGGTATCAGGGTGAGGATTCAACCCAGCAGTTAAATTAGCAAGTGTGCTTACAGGCCCTGGATTTGTTCCATCATAAGAAAAAGTATAAATCGCACCAGGCCCATCAACTCCAAAATCCGCACCACGTTTCAAAAATGCAGCAGCATATATTTGGTGAGTTCCGTCACTATTAAGCTTATTCGTTAATCCCCAAGTGGCGCCAATATCATCTGTTCTAATATCGATAGAATGAGCAGTAGGCTGGTCAAATTCATAAGCTTCAGCATCACTTGAAACATTTTCTCTATCACTTCCTCCACTATAATCAAAACCAACAATAGAGGGAAGGTCAGCATAATCACCTTCTGTTAGATGTCCTCCTACGTAGCAATTTGTAATAACAACAGGATTGTTTTCGCAGTAATCTTGAGGTCTATTCACAGCAAAGTCAATTCCAGAAATATTGCCACCACTACCATCAACAAACTGAATCGAAGTATTAGAATTACTTCCTATAACTGAACTCTCAAAACCCAAAGATTGATAGCCGGTAAACTCAATTCTTGCAGGACCATTTATATTAGTTAAAGTGTACTGACCAGCTGAATCGCTAATTACAGGGGAACCAATAATATTACCACCAACATCATAAGCTGTTACTGTTACACCACTTATAGGATCGTCAACTGCCAAATTATAATCTCCAAACCCTTGATTTGGTGCTGTTGAATTTGTATCATAAACACCATTATTATTATAATCTTGATAAACCATGCCGCTCACATCAGCTGCAAAAGAATTTATCTGTGTGGAAAACCCTAAAATAAATGTTAAAATAAATAATATTGAAAAAGTTTTTTTGAAAAAGCCTTGTTTCTTAGTTTTTTGCATAATCCTCAAAATAAATACTGAAATAAATTATTTTCCGATCATGACTGAAAATACAACCAGTTGTCAATATGTGTAATCTTATTATTAATATACAATATGTTACCAAAACCCTATAAAAATGCTATTATTTATGAAGATGATAAATTATATGCTTGCCTGGCTAATGACTCAATCTGCCGAGGTCATTCTGTTGTAGTATGGAAAGAAAACGCAGAAGATTTACACAGTCTAAATCGAACTGATTATCTACACCTTATGAAAAAAGTAAATGATATCAGAAATGCTATGATGAAAGCTCTCCAGGTGGAGAAAGTCTACCTAATATACATGGATGAAGCCAAACAAGTCCACTGGCATCTAGTCCCACGCTACGAAACCAAAGGCTATGATTTACTCACAGGGAAAAAACACAAACTGGATGATTTCCAAGTTGATGATGAAATAAGAAAGTGTTTAAAATAACAAAACCCCGTATTCAAAAACTAATATTAACCAAATAATGAATTAACTATCTTCGTACGAAGGGTATGTTTTTTTACCAAAATTTTTTACATAATCAAACATCTCATTGGCATTATGTCGAGCCTCCAAAAAATCTCTAACCTCCATACCAATCTCCCAGAAACCTTTGTAAACCATTACCAAATTTATCATCCCGGCAATAAACAGCTCATTAACTTGGAATATACCTTTTTGAACACCATAGCCAATAAACAGAATTCCTAAAATTAACATTATCATTAAAATGAAGTCAGTTAGTAGTTGCCAGCTGCGAGACTTTAAAATTTGGTATTGAGAAGATTTTCTTGATAAGTTGGTATGATTTTCTATATGCTCTTTT
>CALIJC010000046.1 GCA_938017575.1 uncultured Patescibacteria group bacterium | reverse complement strand
CCAAATGAAATGGTTAGAAGTGCGACTGTTAAGATTTTAACAAAATCTCTTCTTGTAGTATTTTTATCTAAATTTATTTTTGTATTCATTTTTGTTTATTTAATATTCTTATTATATCTTATGTTTATAGTTTTGTAAAATATTTATCTAATTGGATAAAAAAGTAGTAAATATGACTTGCCTAAACGTAAAAAGTAGGGTATACTATAGGTACTTTGAATTGGATTAATATTTAGTATAAGATATAACAACCAGTTCAAGGTATAATCTACAATATCTATTGACAATATACTTAATAATAGTTAAGTTTTTTCAGTGAATGTTAGGTTATCAATCAATTAACTTTTTTGCGATTAGTTACGCCAATTAGTTCAATTGATTTTCTAGATGCTTCTTATAAATTGTAAGGGTATCTTAGATTTCTATGTCTTTAGAATTCAAATTTTTTAATAAAAGTAGTAAAAAACCTACTAAAATATCTATTAATCCGCGGATAAACAAGCAGAACTTTGTTCTTGTCAAAAGAATTACTGCTCCTGCTGCATTTAATAAAGCCTTTGCGTTTAGTGATTTCACTACTTCTGCATACTCTGAAGCTAATAACGTTATTGTTTCTTCTAGAGAAGGCCTATCTAACTTGATATTGAACTCTTGGGTCTTTATCACGTGTATTTCAAGCTTTTTATACCAGGTTATTAACAACTCTGTTTACCAATTATATTTACTTTCTGTATATATTTGGGATCAGATTAGTTTAATTCCTAATAGTTTTGGTAATTTCAAATCAGGACTTGTTGATTTTTTCTCTGCTGTTACTTTATCTGACACACGAGAATTATGGTGGATTGATGTTAAACTAGACCTAAAGAGGGTAGTTAGAAAAATTAAAACACTATCTCAGACAACTCTACAGGTTACGAAAAAACTTTATTTGAGCCTTGTAGTTATTCTGTCTATTGGAATGCTTAACTATGGTTTAGTATCTAATATTAGTGCTACTTCAGCTAGTTTTGTTAATAAATTCATTAATAACCGTGCAGTTAATGTTCAAGCTGACTCTATAACACCTCCAACAGAGCGATATGGTGTAATTAACCAAGCTGCTATTAGCCCAGTTCAGGCGAGCCCTGTAAAAATGATTTTGGAATACAAAGTCAAAGAAGGTGATAGTCTTGCTAATTTATCTGATAAATTTGGTATTTCACAAGAAACTATAACATATAATAATGATATTGATAGTGAGGTAGAAGTAGGTAAAAACATCTACTTACCTTGGTTGAATGGTTATATTTATAACGTTTCTGACACTATCTCAGCTGATGAAATAGCAAAAACTTATTCTGTAGGTGCTGAAAGTATTAAAAAATTCAACTCTGCTATAATTAGCCCTGAGGATGGAACCTTTGATAAAGACTCTTTAGTTTTAATCCCTACAAATGATTTTGCTAAAATTACCGAGGTTAATAACCAAATCGCACAAGAAAAACAAAGACAGCTAGATCAACAAAGAAATGCAAACCTTGCAGCTCAGTCGGTTAGTTATTCAGTTGCATCTACTCCAAGCCCTGCTGCACAATCTGGTGGATTTATCTGGCCAACTACTGGTTCAATCTCTAGATGTTACAGCGCTGGTCACCAAGCTTGTGATATTGCTAATAGGGCCGCTCCTGACATTTTATCAGTACAAGGTGGAACTGTCTCAGCTGTTTACTATTATACCGTCTATGGATATGGATTGGCTGTTGTGGTTGATCATGGTGGTGGAATTAAAACACTATACGCTCACCTTTCTAACATCTATGTTACCCAAGGTCAGACTGTATCTCAAGGACAGGCTCTTGGTAAGATGGGAACTACAGGTCTTAGTACTGGTATCCACCTTCACTTTGAGGTACAGAGAAATGGTGTTAGAATGGATCCATTGGCATACTTACCATAAGATTAGTAAAAAAATATTACCCTGAGTCTCCTCAGGGTTTTTTGTTGGTTGAATCAAGATGAAAGCTATCCTTTCACTTCCTCTTTCCATTCAAAATAAGTAGTTTTGTCAGGTTGGTATTCAATATAACCATCAGGATTAAACTGATTGTACCTAAGTGTTACAGAATATATATGTCTGATATGGATGTGGATCAATCCAGGAAAAGATGAAGAGATTTTCTCATGTTGAAGAGTTTTTTCAAATTGGATTTGATTCTTATCTAGTTCTATTCCTAATTCTTCCTCTGCACCTCTAATCAATCCACTTATTGGATCTTCATTAATTGATATTTTTTCAGCAAAAGAGTATTGTGAATCTCTAACTCTAGTTTCTCCATTTTTAAAAACTTGTTTTACTTCATATAGTCGATAGTTTTTACCATTGTAATTACCCATAACAACCCCATAAACACCTGTTACCCTGACAATTAATTCTGATTCATTATTGTTTAGATCATTTTGGAGGTGGGTAATTGTTTTAGTTGCACCGTGGCCCCAGTTTTTGGTTGGGATTTCTAAAAAGGATGTATCTTTGTTAACTATATTTAATATTTTAACAATGAAATTACTAATAGTTCTAACCATTTCACTAAACCATTCAACAGGCTGTATATATCTATTAGGAATGAATTTATGTCAACTAATAGCCTCAATAACTACAAAAGATAAAAAATTACCCTGAGAAATCCCCAGGGTAGGTTTATTGGTTATTGAATAGCACATTGTTAGCTATAAACTAATTCTTTGAGATAAGTGGGTTGAAATTTTTTAAGAGTTAAACTAAAAGTAACACCCTCTCTATCGTATTGCTCCTGGATGAATGAAATAAAATTATCTCCAGAATCTACTCTGTTCGGGCAATTTCGACACCTTCTAGTTAATTGGAAAAATACCTGATTATACTGACTTATAGGAGATATAACAACATAACCACCATCAGCACTAGCGTGATTTCCTATGAATCTTGTAACGAATCTGTATAGCTGTTGAGTTTTTTCGTCAGTTTGTATTTTAATTGCATACCCTTAGTTTTCAGAAAGGTTTTCACTACTAATACCTTGATCTACAAGTTGATTGAACCGGTAGAAACCATCAACTTTTCTAACATTTTTAGCCCCACCAACTCTATAACCATGTCTACAGACAAACCATTTCGAATGAGATAAACCATTTAGGCCTTGATAATCCCAATTAGTTGGTATCTCTGGGTTGTTACCCCAAGGAAATGTTGCAAGATTGTTTAACATGTATTCAGATATATCAGCAATTTGAGTGTGACTTGGTATTAGACTACAAGGTTCTCTCAATATGGCAATATCGCCTGGTTTGGTCACGATATAATTTCTTAGATCATTATAATCAAGGATATTTTGATTTGACATTATTACACCTTTGATGTTCTATTTCGACAATTAATATTCACTAATTGTACCCTATACAAAAACAATTATAGGAAACTCATATAATAGTGTTGATAAATTTAGACAACAAATGCTAGAAAATATTTTATCAGAATTAGGACTCAATTATATCGAGATTGAAATTTATAAAATTTTATTGGAATCTAAAGAGCTTAGAGCCAGTGAAATAAGCAATAGAATAAAAATTCCTCGGACAACAATTTATGTTTATTTAAAAAATTTGAAATCTATTGGATTAGTTTCGGAGATAGATTCAGGTAAAATCAATAATGTTAAGCTATTTACTGCGCAATCACCAGAAAAAATTTCTTTGATTCTTAAGGAAAGATATTTAAAACTTCAGAGGCATAATTCTGAACTAGGGATTATATTGCCGGAACTGTTGTCTAAATCTAAAAGTAAGTACTTAAAGCCATCTTTTGAAACATTTAGGGGTGAGACTGAGTTAAGACAGGCTCTTAAAGACATGTTACTTAGTAGAGATATTGATACTATTGCTTTGTGGCCAATAAAAAATATGTTAAAAATCCTTACACCAGATTTTTTTAATTACTTGAATAAAATTAGAATTAAAAACAAACTACACACTAGGGCTATATGGCCACAATCACAAGTTGTAAACATTGAAAGACATCCTTATTTAGGTGTGGGGGAGAGATTTTTAAGAGAAATTAGAGTGGCTCCTAAAGGTGTTGATTTTGATATGGGTTATTGGATTTATGGTAATAAGGTTGTATTTATTTCTTCGGTTAAAGAAAGTTTTGGTTTTACGATTGAAAGTAGGGAAATGGTAGAGCTTCTAAAAGCTCAATTTGAATTTCTTTGGGTTAGTAGCAAACAAATTAACCCCACCAAAAATGGTGAGGATTTTTTGAAGACAATTTAATCGAACGTTTTGAGTTTTCCACAGGTTATCCACAGTTTTTCCACAGGTAGGTGTGGATAACTTTTTTGTATTTATTTTTTAGCTTCTTCTGGTTTTTCAAATTCTGACGATTTTTCAGATTCTGTATTTTCTTCTGATTTAGTTTGAGATTTCTCTCTTCCTTCTTTGACTTGTTTTTTGAATTCTGAGACGATTTCTTTTTTTGCTTGGTACATTCTGTCCTGATCAGAATAAAGTGCGTTTTTGGCGTTATCACGACCCACTCCAAGCTTGATTGGCTCCTCTCCTTTTAGTGTTAAGGAATAGGTGTTGCCAACTTTATCTACTACACCATAGTTAATTCCGATGTCGATTATTTCTCCTGCTAGTGAGATTACACCTGGCTCAGCGAACATCATATCGAACTCTACAACTTTGAAAGGAGCTGCCATTTTGTTTTTAACAACTTTTACTTTGACTCTAACACCAACATTTTCAGTTCCTGATTTCAATGAACCTGTTTTTCGAACATCAAAACGTTGAGATGCGAAGAATTTTAGAGCTTGTCCACCTGTTGTAGTTTCAGGATTACCAAACATTACACCAATTTTTAGCCTGATTTGGTTGATGAAAACTACAGTTGTTTTAGATTTAGAGATAGCACCAGTAAGTTTTCGTAGGGCTTGAGACATTAATCTAGCTTGAACACCCATTTGAGCGTCTCCCATATTTCCTTCAATCTCAGATTTAGGGACTAGAGCAGCAACTGAGTCAATTACTACAATATCAAAAGCATTTGATCTGACTAAATTATCTACAATTTCTAGAGCTTCTTCACCGTTATTAGGCTGTGAAACATAAAGATCATCTAAATTTACACCTAATTTAACTGCCCAGTCAGGGTCTAACGCATGCTCTGCATCTACAAAAGCAGCAATTCCACCTTCTTTTTGAGCTTGAGCTATAGCAGATAAAGCGATAGAGGTTTTTCCTGAAGATTCAGGCCCATAGATTTCAATAATCCTCCCTGTTGGGAAACCACCGACACCTGTAGCTAAATCTAGGGCTAATGAACCACTAGAAACAACTTCAACGTCTTGGTCAGTAATTTCATTCATTTTCATGATTGATCCTTGTCCAAAGCTTGTTTTAATCTGAGAAACGATTAAA
Organism: uncultured Patescibacteria group bacterium; assembly: GCA_938017575.1. Lineage (GTDB taxonomy): Bacteria > Patescibacteriota > JACMRA01 > JACMRA01 > JACMRA01 > JAAUSE01. Next base: position 4,374 of record CALIJC010000046.1, on the reverse strand, counting down.
TCAGCCATTTTTCTTTTCTCTTTGTTATCAGAGATAGATGGTTGGACTTCCTTGTTTGATGTAGGTTTTTTCTTTGCCATATATAGAAATTGTTAGCATATTTTAGTTTACTTGTCAATTTGAATACTTTGTAGGTGTCTCTATTAAAAATTTTTAAACTAAAAATTAAATATTCATAAATATATTTTTTAAATTTTTTTACTTGTCTTTTTTCTTTTCTATTATTATATATATTGTAGTGGTAGTAGTAGGCAAAGTAAAAAACTGTGGAAAACTACTTTTCTACCGAGATATAAAGCATTTTAGTTGTGGAAAACATGTTGATAACTTGTGGATAACTTCTGTGGATAACTTTAGTTTTCCACACCTCTAAAAGTTTTCCACAGTTTTTCCACAGGACTTTTCCACAGGTTTTCCACAAGTTATCAACAGTTTATCCACAGGTTTTCCACAGGTTAATATTATGAAAAATTTAATTAAAAAATACATTCTTTTACTGGTAGTAATTGCATCAATAGGTTTACCAACCCTACCTGCAAATGCTTTACCGTCTTCATTTAATCAATCTGAAGTGATTTCTGATCAAGATTTGTATAGCTTGCCTCTAGCATATAGTTCTGCAGATAGGATTCAGGCATATTTAGAATCACAAAATAGTGTGCTTGCAACTTATAGACCAATTATTGGTTTTATAGATAATGGTGGGGGTGATAGGGTTGTTACAGATGATCTAATTGTGGATGAAGTGTTTAGTACAGTGGATACAAAATTCCGACCACGAAACCAAGTTCAAAATACTTTTGGAGGCCAGACAATGAGGGTCTCTGATTTGATCTGGAAAATTTCTAGAGAAAATTTTGGTAATAGTTGTTATATTAATTATAATAATTATAGAGCTGAACCAAGTTATTGTATTGATAACTCCACCAAACCAATTAACCCAGCTTTTTTGATTACAATGATTCAGAAAGAATCAGGTTTGATTTACGGGACTAACTCTAGAGTTGATCCAAATAGTGATTATGGTAGATTTTTATTAGATAGGGCGCTCGGTTATTATTGTTTCGAAAACCCTGATAGGAGTAAATCATGTTATGATGAGAACCCTAATTGGAAATATTTTAAAGGATTTTTTCAACAAATTTACAAAGCTTATAGACTACTTAGGGTGAGAGAATTGACTTGCCGACCAGGGTCTCCTTTTGCTTGGGTTAGTGGAAATAATAGATTTGAAATTGGTAGAAGTGTAGTTATTGATAATACAAATATTTTACTTAGAAATGGGATAACTTGTGCGATGTATATTTATACACCTCATATTTATCCATCACAGTTTAATGTTTGGGATATAATGAGATTTTTGAATGCTGATAAAAACCTAATTGAAAGGAGAGGGATTAGCCCGGATTATACACCTAAAAATTTGAGAACATTCCCAGAAGAAGAGGTTGTGACTGATAACCAAAAAATAGAAAAAGTTGAGGTTGTTCCAGAGCAACCAGTTGAAGAGTCTGTTGTTGAAAAAGCTCCAGAAAAAAAACCTGAAGAGAAAAACACTGAAGAGAAAAAACCTAGAATCATGAGAGGATTTACCTTGTTTAGAAAAACCAAAAATTAGCACCAATGCCATCCAAGCTATTAGATATAAATTATTGGATAGATTTTGTATTTCCTAGATCTAATTCAAGACATAGTTCTATTCATGCTTATTTAACTAATAAAGAGATTGATGATAAGTTTTCAAAATTAAAAGTGTTAGATGGTCAACAAAGAAAATATATTGATGGGATATTTATTGCAACTAAATATGATTTGGAGGTTCAAAAATTATTTGATAGGGTGAAATTTGGTTTGGAATATAAAATTATTGATGATTTTGTAGAACTGCTTTATCAAAAAATTTGGGTTGATTGTCAGTTTTTTATACCTAATCCAGATTTGTTGGTACCTGTTCCAGATGACCCAAAAAGGCAATTACAAAGAGGGTTTTCTGTTTCAGGTTTAATCGCTAAAAAATTATCTAATAAGCTAAATATTCCAGTTTTGGAAATGATTACAAAAACCAAAGATACTCAAAAACAAGCAACTTTGGATCGTAAAGAACGAACAAAAAATCTAAAAAATGCTTTTAAAATAGTTGATAATTTAGACTATAATTTCGGAAAGAAGGAGGTTCTTTGGATAGTTGATGATATAACAACAACAGGTTCTACTATTTATGAATGTGCTAAAATAATAAAAAAAGAATACCCATTTTTAAAAATTTATGGGATAGTTATTAGTGGAAATTAACTTTGTAACTTTAATCAATAATGAATAAAATAAAAAATGAAATGAAAATAAATATAGTAATTGGAGCTAGTTCAGCTATCTCTAAAGATTGTAAATTTGATAATACATATTATTTTGGAAGAACAAATCCATATAATTATGAGAATTATATAAAAATTCCAAATCTCGAAAGTGATAAAGGTATTGATTTGACTTTAGAATTAATTTCTAAGGTTTTGAATGATAAAGAATTTAATGAGGTTAACTTATTATTATTTCAGGGTGTTTCAGATTATGATTGGAAAAAAAGTGTTTATGTAAATCTTATTTCTGTCGCAAAAATATCAGAGTTTGTTAGTAAAATAGCTTTAGAAAAAAAAGCCACTGGTTCAATTACCATGATTGGCTCGATTGCACAGACAGGAGGAAAAAAATTAACTTATGCAAGCACCAAGTCTGCTTTAGTTGGTTTAATGAATAGTTTGAATTATAATTATGGTGAATATATTAGAACAAATTTGATTATACCAAGTGTTTTTGAAAGTAAAATGATTGAAGATTGGAGTGAAGAAAAAAAGGATAGTGTTGCAAAAGGATTTACAGCTAAAAGACTTGTAAACACTAAAGAAATAGTTTCTTCAATAGAATTTTGTATGAAAAATAAATATTTACTTGGATCGATACTCAACTTATCCTCAGGAAAAGTATTATTTGTTTGATAATACTGTGATTATTATTTAAATTTATTTTATATATGAAGAAAACTAAAATTTTGTGTGTTTTAGATGGGTTTGGAATTAGTAGCGACAAGATTGGGAACCCATTCTGGGTAGCTGATATACCAAATTTTAAAAAACTACTTTCTGAAAATATTTGGACTACAATGAATGCAGATGGTACTTTTGTTGGTCAAGAAACAGGGCTTGTTGGTAATAGTGAAGTAGGGCATATGAACATGGGTGGTTTGCAACTTGTGAAACAATTGAGTTTGCAGATTACAGAATCAAGTAATTCTAATTATGATTTAAAAAAAGAAAACACTGACCAAAAATTTGATCCAAAAAAATATATTGTTGATAACTCTGTTGTCCACATGATTGGTTTGTTTTCATCTGGAACAATTCACTCTGATCTGAGACATTGGATTGGAGCAATAAAAGCTGCTCTCAAAAAAAATTCTAAAATATACTTGCATTTAATCAGTGATGGTAGGGATAGTGATAGGATGAGTTTTTTAGAAAGCTGGGATAGTTTTACTAAAGAAAATTCTGAAGTTTTTGATAATAACGCAGAAAATATTTTTTTAGGTAGCATATCTGGTAGGTTTTATGCAATGGATAGGGATAATAACCAAGATAGAATTGATAAATATTACAATTGTTTGATAGAAAAAGATGTGGATGTAGAAATGGGTGATATTTCTGAGGTTATTAGTAGAATTACAGAAGGCTCATATAAATCTGAAAAATACGATGAGTTTATAGAACCAGTTGGTTTTAGAGGGTTTAAAAAAGATGAAATAATCTGGTTTATTAATTTTAGAACAGATCGGATGAAGCAAATTGTAAAAAGGGTTTGTGAGGGTAATAATAAAGGTAATGACAACAACCTGATTATTGCTAATAATAACTATGGAAATGGGTTAGAGAAGGATGAAAGAGAGATAAAAAAAAGGAATGGTTATTATCCTATTTTTGAGAATAATGTAGTGAAAAAGACACTTTCTGAGTATATCTCTAAAAAGAATATGAATCAGCTTCATATTGCTGAGACTGAAAAATTCAATCACGTTACTTATTTTTTTAATGGTGGTAGTAATAAAAAACAAAAAAATGAGGATTGGGTTGTAATTGATAGTAATAAAATTGAGAGTCATGCTAGCAAACCAGAAATGAAAGCTAAAGAGGTTACAGATTATATCTTAAAAAATGGAATTGGGTTGTATGATTATATAATTGTAAACTATGCTAATTGTGACATGGTTGGTCATACTGGAGATTTTTCAGCAAGTGTTAAATCTCTTGAGGTTTTAGATAAACAAATAGGAAGGTTGGTTAAAAAAATTAATAGTATTGGTGGTTCCATGTTAATTACAGCTGATCA
>CALIJC010000045.1 GCA_938017575.1 uncultured Patescibacteria group bacterium | reverse complement strand
CGTTTGAGCCGCTGAAAAATGACAATCCGAATGATAGGACAAATCCTATTAGCACAAAGAGTGCTTTTTTGCGAAGGAATCGCATGGTTACTCCTCTAAAATTAACTTGAATTAATCGAAAAAAGAATATAGCCGGGCAGTCGCCAGCTTGGCTAAATCTATAACTTCCATGATTAACTTGGAATGAATATAGCACACTTTTTGGGTAAAGTCAAATACCCAATTGAGAGGCTAAAAAAGTTATTTTATCCCCAAGGTAGGATATTTTTTAGGATGTTTTTGAAATTTGGCTTATCATCTGAACCTTGGCTGCGTGAGCTACCTGCGTTTGCAAAATTAGACCCGTTTAGGTTTACATCGTCAGAATAGTATATAGAATAGGTTGCTAGGCTGATTGCGTTAATGAACGTAGGATCGTCGTTATAATCAGGGACAAATTCTACTAGGTTTCTATCAAAATTGTATTTGAAAATAGGTAGTCGTAAAGTTTTTTTGGCGATTTCATCAATTCCGTTTAGAGAAGATCCTCCACCAATCAATATTGCTCCACCTGGAAGTTGGGCATTTTTACCTAGTTTGCGTAGCTCTTTGTTTAGATACAAAAATATTTCTTCGATTCTAGCTTTGGAATAATCGGCAATTTCTTGGAGTTTGAAACTCTCGTTAATTTGCAAATCAGGGTTGAATATTTCTACCTGTTCGTCACCATCATATTCGATATTTGGATCTAGATTCAGATGATGTTTTTTGATTTCTTCTGCCATTTCAATTGTTGTCTGGAGTCCTACAGCCAAATCTGCAGTTATATGGTCACTACCAATAGGAATAATACCAGAGCTAAAAATCTCTTCGTTTTCCCAAATTATATATGAAGTTGTTGAATAACCAATATCAACCATTACAGTTCCGGCTTTTTTCTGCCTGCTTGTTAAAATAAAACTACTAGAGGCTAGGGGAGTAAAGAATTGATTGTTGATTTCAATGCTGGCTTGGTTAAATACTTTGGTGAAATTCCGTAGGTAGCTAGTTTCTACACTAACCATTAGAGTTTTTGCTTCTAATTTGGAACCAACCATTCCTACCGGATACCTAATACCACTTTGGTTATCGATAGTATAGCTTTTTGGGATAACGTGAATAATCTCATTGTTATTCAATCCAAAAGCCTTTGTTAAACTGTCGTGAATGACACGTTCGACATCTCCTTCTTCTATTTCATTGTTACTTCTGGAGATTACAACCAAACCCTCAGAGTTAGTAAATGTGACCCCTAAACCACTAATACCAACGACTGCACGTCGAATAGGTAAGCCAATAATACTTTCGGCTTGGTTAATAATATCAATCAATGCCTCTGTAGCCTCGCTCATGTTAGTGACAATGCCTTTTCTAATCCCTTTGGATGATCTCTCAACCAATGCAAGGATTTGTATTTTATCTTGTTCATCAACTGAGTCTTTGGCGACTGCAAGTTTGATAGAATTCGATCCAAAATCGATAGCTACTAAATAAGGGTCTCTGGCCACAAAAATGAATAAGTTACGTTTATTAACAGTATTATAACTTTCCTTTACCGATTCTGTCAATCAATTCTTTTTTCTCTAAATATTCAGCTGTTTTAATGGCTTTTCTCTTTTTAACTAAATGAGAATGTGGTTTTGTAGAAACTTTTGTTTTTCTTTTTCTAGCAATCAAATTAGATTTTTTGACTCTTTTTAAAAAGTTACTAGCTACTTTTTGGCTTGATTCGTCTGCTTTTCTGGTTACTTTAATCATAAAATATATTATTTATCTTCTTTATTCATTGTATTTGTAAAAAATAGAATTACAAGGAACACGAATGAAAAAATAGAAGTTGTTGTAAAACTGTTTGTCTTATCTGTAAAATCAAACAAGTATGGGATAAAGCTAATTATGATAGCTGAAATGAATGTAATTAGAAATCCTAATCGCAAATTAAACTCGTAGTCTTTTTTAATAAGGTTTTGGATAGAATTTAATGATCCGCCTAAGTTAATTAATGAAACTAAAACCAATACTACTGTAGCTGCAGTACTAATTCCTAAAAAGAAAGTTGATCCAGCTAAAATGACTGATAATAGTGAGATAATACTAAATGAGATTTTTGGTTGGAGTAATTGCATAATTTATTGGATTATTTTTTAGTTGCTGGTTTTGATTTTTTAACTGTAGCTTTTTTGGTTGTCTTAGTTGCCTTTGCAGGTTTTGTTCCTTTTACTTCTTTTACATCCTTGGTTTCAACTGGAGTTTCTTTAACTGCAGCTTTTTCAATTTTAACCTCTTTTGGTTTTAATGGGTTTACGATTTTAGAACGTAAAGTTTTGATTGGGTCTTTTAATTTGGCAGTAAAGTATAATTTGGATCTTCGTCCTCTTTGAACTGGGGAAATAAGCTCGATTTTTTTAATAAGAGGGGAATGAAGTGGGAATGTTCTGTGAACCTTGATACTTGCAGAAGCATTTTTCAAAACAGTGAAAGTAGCATCTAATCCATTTCCACCATGTCTGCTAATTACTAATCCTTTGAAAAGCTGTGTTCTAGTTTTGTCACCATCTTTGATTGTGTAGTAAACCTCAACAACTGTTCCAGTTTTGAATTCTGGAAGGTCAGTTCTAAGCTGAGATTTTACAATTTTACTGTCAGTTAATAATTGATATGTCATAAGAATTTCTATAATCTTTAATCCCAAAATATTTCGATCAATTCCTGATCGATCTTGGTTCTTAATTTGATAGGTGTATTAATAATTATTTTTATCATATTGTCAATATCTGGTTTACTCACTGTATTGCAAATGAAATGACTTGACATAAAACAGAAACATCAATATAAATGTGAGGAAAAGTTATCAATCACAAAATCAAAAAAATATCATCGATTCGTGATATAAATATAATCAAATAAAAATTCTCAAAAGGCGTGTCCATAATCTTAGGATTAGGAGGGTTTTGCAGGCTTATATAGTATTATCCCTATCAGATTAATTGATGTTAGATTTTGTTAATGAATTAAAATCTATACAATATGAGTACAATCAATAAAGTAGTAAATCTAAAGACGAATGTGCCTGGAGG
>CALIJC010000044.1 GCA_938017575.1 uncultured Patescibacteria group bacterium | reverse complement strand
TATAAATTTGTAACTGTTTCCAAACTTTCTGAGTACGTTTTGCTTGACAAGAGCTTGTAATAGTTGTAGATTTTGGAATTGATTGAAATTACCATAGTTCCTGTTTTTTAAAGATAGCTGAATTGATGTGTTCAATTAGATTTTAAAAAATTATATTAGTAGATTATGAATAGTAAATTGTTTGTTGGAAATTTAGATTACGGTGTTACAGACGAATCTCTTGGTGAGTATTTTGCTCAAGCTGGAGAAGTCACAAGTTCAAAAGTAATCATGGATAGAGAAACAGGACGAAGCAGAGGTTTCGGGTTTGTTGAAATGAAAACTGAAGAAGAGGCTCAAAAAGCTATCGAAATGTTTGACGGTCAAGACTTCGAAGGAAGAGACCTAGGCGTCAACATTGCACGACCTCGAGATTAATCAAAACACTAGTTTATACTAGATTTGAGAGATTAAAGAAATCTTTTTAGGGTAAAACCTCAGAGGGTTTCTTTTTTATATTTTTATATTTTTTTGACAATTTTTAGTTGTTGGGGTTGTTTATATCTAGTTTGATAACTCTATTTTTGAGGGAAGAAAAATGCCTAGCACACTGAATTTGGTTAGCAGTGCAACAGATGTTGTAACTTTGCCAGGGTTTTTTGATGCACACATCCACTTGCGAGACGGTGAATTTGCTGATAGATTAGCATTTTATGTATGGTATAGTGGTGTTGATACTTGTTTGGTAATGCCTAATACTAACCCAAAGATTTTTCGGGCTGTAGAGGCACTAAAATATAAAGAGCAATTAGAATTAGCCTCTGGAAAAAATGTAAATTTTCTAATGAGCCTGTATCTACATAATGAAACAAGCGTTGATAGATTGACTGTCGCCAATGAATATGGGGTAAAAAATATAAAACTCTATCCTAATGGTGTAACAACTGGGAGTGATAGCGGTATCGTTGACCTGGAGTCTTTCTATCCTATTTTTAGGAAAATGGCCGAACTAGGGATGATTCTTAACATTCACTGTGAAATGCCTACCAGCGGCAGTACCTGGATAATTAACGCAGAAACAATGTTTATACCTAAACTAGAGGCGATTATTGAAAACTGCCCAGGTCTGAAAATAATTGTGGAACATGTCTCATCCAGAGCGATGATTGAGTTTGTAAAAACCTGCCCAGCTAACGTTGCTGCAACTGTTACAATCCACCACCTAGAAATAATTCTGGATGATTGTGTTCAATATACTCCAAATTTATGTAAACCGATCCCTAAAGGGCCTGAGGATTTATACGCTATTCGTGAGGTAGTGTTTTCTGAAGATCCTCATTTTTTCTTTGGATCGGATAGCGCACCACACAAATTAAAAGACAAAAGATCTTTACAGCCTCCCTGCGGAGTATTTTCAGGTGCTCATACCGCCAGTCATTTGGTTAGGATTTTTGCTCAGGCTGGAAAATTAGACATTCTTCCAGGTTTTATCTCTACAAGAGGAAGGAAATTCTATGGCTTGCCGGAGACTCAAAATCAAATACAATTGATTAGAACTTCTGAATATATTCCAGAGATGATACTTGGGTGTATACCTTATCGTGCGGAGCAGCCGATGGAATGGAAAATAAATAGTTTTTCGGCTACCTAAACTGTGGATTTGGAGATTACATCACTCACCTGTCAATTACATGACAGGTATTTTGTTGACATTTTTGACTTTTGGAGGTTGATTTTATGAGGTATTTATTAGTACTTTTTGAGGAAAAAAGCAATGTCTCCAAGTTTGGCAACGACTTTAGCCGGCCGCGAATTAGAAACACCGATTTATAACGCAAGCGGACCATATTGCACTTCAGAGGAAGAACTGAGAAATTTGGCAGAGAGTATGTCTCCAATTGTGTTGACAAAATCAATGACTTTCGAGCCAAGTGAAGGAAATGAAATGCCAAAATATTGGACAGATGGGAAAACAACCATTAACAGTAACGGTTTGCAAAACCTAGGATATCATGAGTATCTACGTATTTTAAAAGAACTGCGAGATCAATATCCGAAGAAGTTGTTTATTCCCAGTATCGCGTCTAAAGGGTTTGATAAAACTATGGAAATCATACATGGGTTTAAAGAAGCAGGGTTTACAAACATTGAATTAAACGTTAGCTGCCCAAATATTCCTGGGTCACCTCAAATATTAGCTTATAAATTTGAAGAATTGGGTAGTCTTATTGATACTTTAGGGATGATTTATGCAGATATTAGCATAGGACTAAAATTACCCATTTACAGACCAGATGAAATTGATATAATTGATAACATTATCCTTGATAGTTGTATTAAATATATCGTAACAATTAATAGCGTACCATATTGTACAGATATTAACCTAAAGTCAATGAAGACTGTTATTCACCCTAACAAGGGACTTGGAGGGATGGGCGGACCTGCTCTGCTTCCAATTGGTCTCGGTCAAGTGCGAATGCACTACGCAAATTTACAAGGTAAAATTGATATAGTTGGAGTTGGTGGCGCCACCACTGGAGAAGATGCAATTAAATATATGGCCTGTGGTGCTAATGCAGTACAAATTGGTTCTAGTTTATCGGTCGACGGCCTTGATAAATTCCTGGTAGTTAATAGTGAGGTCGCTACGTTTATGAGATCAAACGATATAGACTCACTAGAAAGATTAATTGGCACCTCCCAAGTCCTAGAAGTTGATTAGTTAATGTTAGCAGGCTCACAAAATCCACAACCCCTCACCTGGAATAATCCTAGGTGAGATTTTTTACGTAAAAACAGCCCCTTGCAGGGCTATTCTAATTATTAAATTCTTCTATTAAATTCTAAGTCGTCTATTAATTCTAACACTCACTTCTCAATGAGGCTCGTCATTAATGATGTAAAATATTTTTTTTGTCAAGG
>CALIJC010000043.1 GCA_938017575.1 uncultured Patescibacteria group bacterium | reverse complement strand
ATTCACCCCATTTTCAGACGCAGTGCTAATATTAATACTAAAGAGCATCAAAACAAACAAAACAATAGCTAGCACTACCCCAGTAAAAGATACCAAGATAATTTTAGGGATTTTGATTTTTGTTTTTGTTCTAGCCATTTTAATATTGCCGTTGGCAGCAACTATTTTTTTAGAGTTGCATCATGATTATAAATATGATCAACTATGTCTTGAGGTTTATCTACGACTTTAAATAATTTCAAAAAATCTTCACTTACAACCTTTCGTTCGTTGAATAAAATTTCCTCAAACCACTTCATATAACCATTCCAAAATTTAGAATCTAGTAGGAAAACAGGCTTGATTGGATATTTGTTTGTTTTCATCAAAGTTAATAATTCCATTAACTCATCCAAAGTTCCAAACCCTCCAGGTGCAAAAATAAACGCATCTGATTGTCGTAGTAAATATTTACGAGCAGAGAATTGAGTGAATACTAAACTAACATCGATATTTGGTGCTGGCGGTTCTCCAGGAATATCAATACAAAAAGCAATCGCTTTACCTCTACCCTCTTTTGCTCCTTCTAAAGCAGCGGACATAATCCCAGGACCTCCACCTGAAATAATACCCCAACCTTTTTTACTCAATAATTCAGTAGCTTTGGAGACCAAATGATAAGCATCGTCTGTCTCTTGGACCATTGCACCACCATACACTGTTAATGTGTGAGAACCCAAAGAATTCAGGGCTAACATACCCATTTCATATTCTTTTTTGATAACTTTTAGTAAATTAAATTGATCCTCTGATAATGTTTGCAATTCGTCGAAGTAGTTTGATTTTGACATAGTATAATTATACCACAGTTACCTATTTCTTTCAAATTTTCTATAATATTTTACAACCAATATGGTTACCACAAGCTTCACAAGCAGGTCCATGTTGGAAACAAACCCCAGTTTAAAACCTTTACCAAAATTATCATTTTGATACCCTACTCTAGCAGCAGAGTATTGATACAAATAAAAACCAAGAGATATACTACTTAAAATTCGTATAATAATTTAAAAATGTAAAAAAACACCCACCTTGTTTAAAGATGGACTAAGTAGTTCTGAAAAATAAATATCACTTCGCCATAATAACTCTAGCAGCTTCAATCTGAGTGTCAAAGTCATCGGGCAATAAAATTGATTTAATTTTCCAGTAATGTAAATTGGAAATTTGATTCTCTTTTAGCTGAGTTTCAAGCTCATCTAAAGTTGGTAGTCTTTTAGATTGTAGAGTCATGTTTTGATCCTCCATTTACTCTATATAAACAAAACAAATCCATTAAGTCTTCTTTCATATCATCAGTTAAGTTATATTCAGGATTAAAATTTAATAATTCTGAATATTCAAAAAATTCTGATGAATTTTCAAAATAGATAAGTGTTTTCAATAGATTTATAAACTGTGCACTCTGTCTTTCTTTAAAATTAACTCTCTTAAAGTGGTACCATAAAGAGTCATTATACTATGGATATAGACTAAAATTATATCTCTGTCAACAACTAATCCAATGACCAGTTTCCAGATTTCTTTTAGAATTATATATTTAGACTTTTGAGTATCATTAAAAAGGTTGTTAACAACAGAGTCAATCTCAAAGATGATCTCTGTGGTAGGAATCTCTCCTGGTTTAATCCAGGATTTTAACCCAATTGAGTTATCTTTATCTCGAAGACGAAGCTTCCATAAAATATGATCAATTTTATAAGCAAATCTTTGAACCTTGTACAGATCCTGAACAGGTGTAGAATAGTGTCACAATTCAGATACTCTGGTTCTTGGCTGAAAACCTTATTGGTCCAATATCTAATCACATAGGGTATTTCAAACCCCCGAAAAAAGAAATATGCCAAAATTATGAAAGTAAAGAACGATACTGTCATATTTGCATCGGTAAAAAAGTGATGTAAAAAATCATACCAGTGTTTACTGGGAACAATCTTTTGGGAACAGCTGTTAATAAAATCTTCTGGTAAATTGATTATTTTACCATGATCAATTATTACCACAATTGCTTTCTCCTCTAGTAACTACAACTAGTAGTATAGCATATAATTGAATCAAAGTTAAATATCCATTGTATTATATTACTGCTATTTAACGTCTTTGCCTTTTCCCCAATTCCATTTTAGTTTAGGCCCTTTCATTCGACATATAAAATGTAATATTAATGTTGATACAACTACTGTGATAATAAATCCAACCAGGTTTTCATCTGGGAAGAAAAATATTGAATGTAAAATAACCAAACCATATAAAATAATTACAGACCACCCTTGCCACGAGGAAGGCACCCATCCATAACCATATTTCTTTCTTTTAAACCAATATTTCTTCGGATCTTTCATATAAAAATTAAATTTATCCTCTGATAATGTTTACAGTTTGTCAAAGTTTGACCATTATTGGTTTTTCTTATATATCTATAACCAGTCTTTGTTATTTCAGTAAAAATTTTATGAAAAATGTTGTAATATTTCACGGAACAGGTGGAACTCCAGATAGCTTTTGGTTCCCATATGTTAAAAACAGTCTGCTATTAAGAAACTATCATGTATGGGTGCCGCAACTCCCAGATACAAACTCACCTAGTCTAGAAAATCAATTACCTTTTGCTCTAAAAAATTATAACTTTAACAAAGAAACTATAATTATTGGTCACTCCTCTGGATGTCCACTCGCACTTGCTGTTTTGGAAAAACTCGATATACAAATTCACCAAGTAATTCTAGTAGCTTCATTTTCAGAGCCGCTAACAGATAAGCCAAATCCAATATTACAAGATTCGTATAACTGGGAAAAAATCAAAGGAAACGCCAATTATTTCATTAATATAAATTCAGTAGATGATCCTTGGGGTTGTAATGAAATCCAGGGTAGAAAAATATTTGATCAATTAGGGGGTGATCTGATTATCAAAAAAGAGGGACACATGGGATCAGATTCATTTAACCAACAATACAAAGAATTCCCATTAATCCTAGGCTTAGTCGATTCCTACGCAAAGTAAATAAATTCAACCACATAATATGTCGAGAAATAATCTTTGCATATTTTTTACATGAATACTATGTAATTAAATGACCAAGTAATCATAATTATTAAAACTGTTTCTCAAAAGTTAATAATCAAAAAACTGAGATTTTAGAAAATGTATAATTATGTTGACACACTTTTATTTACCAATTATTATTCCATAATATACTCATCAAAAAATAATAAATATGTGCAAAAAATCTATTCTATCAACTTTTTTTTGCTCAATAATTCTGTTCACACCCTCTCTATCCAATATTCAAGTAAATACAGCGTCTTTATTAGTCAACTCAACTATTGATGCAGTTGATATTAATCCAGGAGATGGAGTATGTGAAACAGGTACAGGTAACGGAATTTGTACGCTCAGAGCAGCAATAGACGAATCAAATGCATTGGCCGGTGCAGACACAATCAACATCCCAGCTGGCACTTACACCACTACAATACCTGGTAATTTAGAGAATGCAAATCAAACTGGAGATTTTGATATCTCAGAATCTATTAGCATTATCGGAGCTGGGTCTGATCAAACTATCATTGACGGCGGAGGACTTGATAGAGTGTTTGATTTCTATGATAGCACCATTGCAACTGCTGATCAAGATTTAACAATGACAGGACTAACTATTCAAAACGGACTAGTTGATGCAAACGATCACTCTCCTCACGGTGGAGCTGCTATAAGAAAATATGATGAAAATAGTAATAGTATGCGACAAACAGTTTTTACTGATCTAATAGTTCAAAACAACACTATTACAAATTCCGAAGGAGGCGCCATAACTTTTGGAACTGATAGCGGTTCTAACAGTCAATTAGAAGTTCAAAATGTGCAAATTAACGATAACACCTCTACGAATATAGCAAATGCAGAATATGGAGCAATTTTTACAGCTTTTACAACTGAAGTGAATATAGATAATCTAACTATATTCGACAATAATGTAACTGACGGACTTTTAGTTTCAAATTCTGGCGCTCTTAGTTTGACTAACGTATATGGGAATATTTCTAATTCCACAATTAATGACAACAATACTGGTTTAGGTGCAGGAATCACAATCTACAAAGAATCTGAAGCAGACCTTATCATTGATAACGTCAACATCCATGGTAATATCTCAACATCTTTTGGCGGAGGTGTTCAATATGCAGGTACAGGAGAAAGTTCAGTTTATCTTAATAATTCTACAATCCACAATAACCAAGCAGTAACACTTGGTGGAGGTATTTGGCATGAAGAAAGACAGTATGTTGCCTTTAGTATGTATGTTAATGACTCACATATTTACAATAATTCAGCTCAAAATGGTGGGGGAATAGCAACTATAGGGGGGCATATGCAAATTAATAAGTCATTAATAGAAAACAATATTGCTTCAATTTATGGTGGAGGTATATATAGCAGAAATAATGCAATAAATGCAGGAATATTAGAAGAATACGCAGCTGGTGAAGTTCAATCTATTAGAACAGAGATACTCAACACAACAATTGTAGGTAATGAATCCTCCAGAGGGTCTGGTGTAACATTTATTTGTGGTGGAAGTGATGAAACAGCTGTTACAGCCCCTGCATGCAGTGATCAAGGAAATGGAACAATTGATATCAATAACACAACAATAGCAAATAATTTTTCTGATGATGGATCTGTGTATTTCTTCCCTGGCACTGGTTCACTTACATTTGAAAATAACTTGGTAGCAAATAACATTGGTGGGGATTGTGTACCTTTTGATCCTGCCATTGATGCAATAATTTCTGGAAGTTTGAACCTATCATCAGATGGGACTTGCAATGGTTTTTCACTTCAGAATACCAACCCAATATTTGGTACATTTGGAACAAACAGTGCTTCTAATGGTTTAAACACAATCGCTTTGACAGAAAACTCTCCTGCTGTTGACGCTGGTGATTCGAGTACTTGTTTGGTTGATGATCAAAGATCTGTATCAAGACCGCAATTAAATGGGTGTGATCTGGGTGCATATGAATTTATTACTTTGACTGAATCACCAATAAGCTCAACTATTCCAGGTCTTGTTAGAACAGGAGGTTATTAGTCAAATAGTAAATAAGTTTTACAAAAACTCACCCGTATTTGGGGTGAGAATTTTTTGTTTTGCGTTATATAGAATTAACTTTTCTTGTTGAGTTTCTCAATTGAGAATCCCATCATAAGTCCTAGAGTAATTAGAATCATTCCCATTCTCATCTTAGATCCTTTTTTACCAGTTCTAATCAAACCATCAATAGTCAATCCTGGATTTTCAATAGTAGTTATTGGTGCAAGGCTCTGATTATTTACATTTGTAATCTCAGCTTCTCTACCACTTATTTCAACATTGTTAGTGATTTCTTGACCAACATTTATGTTAAGTGTTGTTATCAGTTGAATCTCACCAACCTCACCATTTGCTAAATCTCCAATAGAGAAATCTAATGTCGTTGTACCATCAGGATTATTAGTAATAATCGGATCGATTAATGCACCATTATTAGTGCTAAATACATATGCTAGTTCAGATGGCAAGATATCTCTTATAACAACATCAGTTGCATCATCTGGTCCATTATTTAAGTATGAGATTGTATAAACAATGTCATCTCCAAATTGAGGTTGATTACTTGAAGTTGTTTTAGTAACCTGCAAATCAGTAAATGGAATAATCACATTATCGTTAGAATCATTATTAACAAGAGTAATTTCAGCTCCATTTAAACCATCATCATACACTGTTGTTTCACCAATAATTGTATCGCCAGGGGCAACATCTTCATCTACAATAACAAAGAAAGGAATTATACAATCTTCATCTGCAGCAACATTTCCAATTAAATATGTGCAAGTTGTACCTGGATTTAAATCAGGACAAACCCATCCAACATTTAATCCAAGTGGAGCTACTCCTCCTTCTAAAGCCCCAACTCCAGGTGCAGTTGGTTGACCAGTAGTATTTTCAGGGATCGTAAAGGTAACTTCTACTCCAGTAGCATCTTGATTTCCAAGGTTAGTATGAGTAATCAAAAATTCAACTTCTTCTCCAGGATAAGCCAAATCTTGTGTTGCTTCAATTACAACATCCAACTCTGGTTGAGCCTCAAGTGTATCAATATCCTCAAACTCATTATCACTAGTATCTGTTTCAACACCATGGGTTCCATCTTCGGTACCAGATACATTATTAGTAATATCTTCGACACCAGAAGGCACTGTATCATCAACAACTACTTCTACAGTTAGAATTATGCTCTCGTTTGGAATTAATGAAAGAACTGACCAATTTACTTGTCCTAGTCCTGAATCAAAGACTCCTCCATTATCACTACTTACGAAAGTTGTATATTGTGGAAGGGTATCAATCACCTCAATTCCAGTTAGGATTATATCACCATTATTTGTTACTTCGACTTCATAAATTAGAGTTTCTCCTGGTTCAGCAATATTCTGATTATCTGTCTTGGTTACAGTTAGATTTGGATTACCAATAATATTATCAACATCATTATCATCATTATTAGTATCATCTAATTCTGGTCCACTTGTTCCATCATCATTTACATCAACACTGATATCAATCTCATCAACATTACTTGGGTCATCAACAATAACCCCAAAGAAGACACATGTTTCTGCAATTGTTGTTACTGTTCCTACATTGATTGTACAAATTGATCCTGCATTACCATCTGGAGTACATGTCCATCCAGGAGTTGAAGTACCAGAATCAAAACTAACACCAGCTGGTATAGTAATTGTAGCCATCGTATTAGATGCAAACTGTGAACCAAGGTTATCAATTGTTACCTTATATACAACGGAATCCCCAGTACTAACTGTTGTGTTTCCATCATCAATAGTTACAGTTAAATCAACATCACCATTCACATCATCAATATCTTCAGCAATGTTGTTAGAACCATCAAGATCTGGACCATTTGCTCCATCATCAAATGCAGTGGCAGTATTAGTGAGAGTCTCTAATCCAGCAGGTACTTGGTTAACTGGGACATCAAATAGTACATCGACAGTTCTTACAATTATGTCACCTACAGCAACGTCAACAACTGGCCAAGTAACTGTTCCACCACTCTCACTTCCACTATCGCTTGATCCTACATAAGTAAGTTCAGGAGGAAGGATATCGGTTATTTGTACTCCAGTAGCATCTTGAGAACCAATATTGGTGATTGTCAAAGTATAAGTGTAAGAGTCTCCAGGGTTAATATTTGTTAATCCATCATCCTTCACAATATTCAAATCAGGAGCTGCATTAAGTTCAGTTGAAGCGCCATCATCATTATTAACAGTATTAGTTTCAGTCCCATTTGCTCCATCATCATCAATCCTAGCTGAGTTTTCAATTGAATTAATTCCACTCGCCACAGGATTATCCACGATTACAGCAAAAGTTGTATTAAATTCTTCATTAGAATTAATAACTCCAACTAAATATGTACATGTAGATCCAGCTGTAGTTCCTGTACATGACCAGCCTGCATTTTCTGGTGCAGATAAATCAATTGTTGTTCCAATTGGTACAGTTTCTGTAAGTACATTACCAGTTGATGTCTGGTTTCCACTATTTCCATATGTCAAAGTATACACGATTGGATCTCCTGCTTCAACAGTGATTCCACCATCGTCTTTTTGCAAGTAAAGCTCAGGGAGTGCATCCACAGTTGTTTGCTCATCATAAGAGTTATCGCTTGGGTTTTCGTCAGGACCATTAGCACCATCATCAGCAATAGAAACAGTATTATTCGTACTATCAATACCAGAGCCTAATGGATTATCTACAATTACAGCAAATACTACTGAACCAGAATCACCACTATCTAAGTTTCCAATTGTGATAGTACATATTGAACCTGGGTTGTTATCAGGAGCACATGACCATCCTGGAGTTGAGTTAGCAGGGTCAAATACTGTACTTGTAGGAATTGTATCTGTAATAACGACACCAGTTGCATCTTGGGTTCCTACATTTGTGTAGTTAATATCATACGGGAATGAAGATCCTGGGACCAAATCTAATCCATTATCAGTTTTTGTAACAACCAAATCAGGAGCTGCGTTAATTGTATCAGTATCTTCAGCTGTGTTGTTATTTGTTGGATCAGTATCACCACTATTAGGGGCAAAACTTGAAGTTGCAGAGTTAGTAATTGAATCCATTCCAGCAGCTACAGGATTATCAAGAGTAACGGTTACAGTAAATATCTTACTAGTCCCAGCATCTAAATCATAAGCTGGCCATGTGATAACTCCTAAAGCTTCTGTTCCCCCTCCACTTGCAGAAACAAATGTTACACCAGTTGGCAAAGTATCAGTTAACTGAGCACTGACAACATCTTGGTTTCCATCGTTAAATACTTCAATAATGTAAGTTATCGACTGTCCGGCAGTAGCTACAGTTTGGTTGTCTGTCTTAGTTGTTCTTAAATCAGGAGTAGCGTCTATCGGAGTTGAGTCCATAGATGAATTATTACTCGGATCACCGTCTAAACCATTTGTACCATCATCACTAATAGATACAGTGTTATCCAAATTTTCTTGTTCAGAATCAATTGGATCATCAACGATAACTACAAAGTTAGTTGAACCAGAATCGCCCACATCTAAATCACCAATGGTAAAGGTGCATGTTGACCCTTCGGTGTTTGCTACACATGTCCAGCCAGTATTTAGAGCATTGCCAGAATCAAACGTTGACCCAATTGGTACTGATTCAGTTAGCACAACACCTGTTGCATCTTGATCACCGATATTTCCATAATCAATTGCATAATTAACCACTGAACCATTGGTTACTACAACTGGAGAGCTAATCGACTTAGATACATCCAAATCAGGAGCAGCATCAACATCATCAATATCATTGTCAGAATTATTTGCTGGATTCAAATCAGTTCCATTACTACCATCATCTGTTACATTTGCAATATTTTCTATTGTTGCTATTCCACTATCAATAGGTCCATCGATATCAATCGTAACAGATCTTATGACCGTGTCACCAACATTTAAGTTAAATGATGGCCAAGTAACAATACCAGCAGATTCAGTACCTGAATCACTAGAAGTATTGTAAGAAACTCCAGCAGTTGGAAGTGTGTCTGATACAACAACTCCTGTAGCATTTTGGGTACCTGTGTTAGTAATAGTCAGTGTATAAGTTGTTTGCCCTCCTGGTGCAACTGTAGTTACTCCATCATCTTTTGTAATTCCAAGATCTGGAGCAGCATCTATTACATCTGTATCTGAACTAGTATTATTAGTTGAAATACATTCTGGACCATTAGCACCATCATCAGCCACTGAAACATCAACTGTAATGTCATTAGCTCCAGCAGGAAGAACACTATCTATAGTCAAAGCAAAGTCAATATTTACAATTCCAGATGGATTAATTGTTCCAACGTTGTTAGTACACACTGAACCACTTGAGTTATCTGGAACACATACCCAACCAGCACTAGAAGAGCCTGGGTCAAAAGTTGCATTGGCAGGAATAGTAATAGTTGCAGTTGAATTATCAGCTTGATTGTTTCCAATATTAATAATTTCTACATCATAAATATTTGTGTCTCCTGGATTAGTTGTTCCAATACTATCGTTAATATCTACAGTTAAATCAGGTGCAGTGATTGTAATATCAACACTACCAGAATTCGTATAATCATCAACACCACCGCTTCCACTTCTTTCACCTGTTACAGCTCCATCAAGAGAAGTCCAATTTATATCAGCAGTATTTCCAATTACAGTTCCTTTTAGATAACTTCCTGGAGCTTTTGCTGTTGCTTCAAATCTAATTTGGACAGTACTACCATCATTTGGCAAGTCACCTGTAAAGGTTATAGTTGGGTTACTTAATTCATCAATGCTCCAGCCTGCTGGCAAAGTACTCGAACCAATTACATAATCCAAATCACCTGAGATTATATCAGTAACAAGAATATCATATGCATCAGCAGTAGAAGCACTATTATGAGTTATATCAATCGTGTATTCAACAGTTTGACCAAATTGTACTGTATCATCATCAACAGATTTAACTATATCTAATACTGGTTCGGCAACTGTGATTGCATCAGCGTCATCACTAATTGAATCTGTCGCAGAAGTTTCTGGGTTAGTCCATTCTATCGATGCTGAGTTAATCAAAGCAGTTCCATTCTGGTTGCTACCTTGGTTCACAACTTGAGCTGTAACTTCAATAACAAAACTATTGTTATCTGGATCGTTATCATCAACAGTATTTGTTGTTCCAAAATCGAAACTAATATCATCTCCAGTTCCAGACCCACCAGTAACTGTAGGTGCTGCAAGAGTTCCATTATAATCTGACGTAAGATTGGCAGAGTCAGCAGCAAGTTCATAAATGTTATGAGATACATAATCGAGCCCATCAGGAATACCATCAACAATATTCATATCAACTGTATCACCCTCAGGTAAAGTAACCAGGATTTCATAAGTCACCTCTTCACCAATTACATACTCAGTTTGAGAAGGGCTAATTTTCTCTATTTCCGGAACACCAATCATCAAATCTACATTTGAAGAGCCAGCATAGTTATTTAGTCCAGCTCCAGCACCATCCTGACCGTTTCTAGCTCCATCATCATCTCCTTCTCCCCCTGGGATACTTGAATCTGTTGGATTTGTGGCTGCTTGAGCATCATCGCTTATTGAATCATATGTATATGTACCTTCGTTTCCAATAGTGTCTCCATTCTGAGCTCCACTAGCTACAACTGCGTTTACAGTGACAATCACAACTTCTCCTGGTGCTAGTTCAGCAATATCAACATCAACAAGGTTTCCAAGAATGTTAGAATTATCTGTATTAGTAGGTCCAGAAACACTAACACTTTGCAAAACTAAGTTACTATTTAATAAATCAAGAATATTAAGATCATAAGCAGTACTTATATTCGCACCTGTTCCATTTTCAACACGAATTTCATAAACTACAGGATCTCCTGCATCATTTGGTACTGTTGTAATAGTTTTGTTAATTGAAATATCAGGTTCAACTACAGTTACAGTATTATTTACATCAACTGGTGAAGTACCTAAACTATTTGGACCAGAACCATCATCAACAAACAATTCAAAGCTGTTTTCTAAATTAGTCCCTCCTTGATTAGTAATATCATTTAGAACAATCGCATTTAATTCAATCACAATATACTCAGTATCTCCATCATCCTCGTCTCCATTTATAACATTTCCTAAATCGAATCTAACATCATCACCATTAGCAAATGGGTTTCCACCATTAGTATCATTTATTATTGATCCTGCTGGCATTACAAAAGTAGGAGTAATTACTGAGTTACCAAGAACTTCCCCGCCTACAGGAATCAAGTCAGAGGTCAAGTTGGTAGTGCCGCCTGCGTTTGAAATCAAAGCAATTGTTGTTGTACCATCATCTAAGTACTGCATCCCATTTGGAAGATAATCCACTACTTCAAAGTTAGGTAAACTTGATTCAGAAATTTCTTTGACAAGTCGATATCGCACAACTTCTCCAATTACTACCCTCTCGATTGAATCAACTCCAGTAACAGTATCTGGTTCACTTGTTTCGATAATTGATTTGCTAGAAACAACACCATCCATAACAACATCATCACTGGTAGTTGTTGAGTAATCGTTTTCAGTACCCCCTGGATCTGTGTCATCACCAGTTCGTTCATCACCACTTACACCTGTTAATGAAGTCCATTCGATATCAACATCATTTGTATATGTGTTACCTGCAACAGCAGTGTTTGTGACAATCATTTCATAAGTAATTGTAACAGTTTCATTTACATCAATTTGGTCAATATTAAATACCAAGCTTGGTGCACCACTATCGTCAGTAGTTGCTGTGTGTGCAGTGACAATATTTGCTGAAAGTGCAACATAATTGAAAACTCCTGGGACAACATCATTTACAACAACATCCAATGCTGGAGAAGTCCCGTTATTAGTTATCTCAATTTCATATTCCACAGTATCCCCAGCATTAACATTATCAATATCACTTGATTTAGTTGCCACTAGATTAGGCTCTTGCACAATTACATTTGGTGCTGAATCAATAATCTGATGCACTGGAGTGTCCCATCTCCATCTCACACTATTGTTCCTTGCTACACCATTAGAAATAGCTGTAACATTTTCTACAATAACCGTATATAGAATGGTAATTTGTTCAACAGCTGCATCACTATTAGTGTTTTGAACCTCACCAAAGTTTAGTAAAATCCTTCTTCTTCCTAAACTAGCATTAGTTACACTAACATTACTAGCAACCCCTGCAAATCCTCCTGCAATACTTGTTGATACTCCAGGGGAGGCAGTGATTGAATCAATTGAAACTAAATCAAGCCCATCATCTAGAAAATCTCTTAACTGAACACTTGGGCTAGTTCCTTCAGGAATATCAACAACCACTTGATATTGAATTTGCTCACCCACAACTACATTATTACCTGTAGTAATCTCATTACCATCAACATCGCCATCATTAATAGAGGTATCAACAATGGTTTTTTCAACACTATAACTATCAATAGTGAGTGTATCTTGACCGTCATTTGTATAAGTTTGCTCAATTGAATCAGTATTGTAAGGCGATTCTGGTGTTGAACCATCATCAGACATAGAAGAATATTCTAAGCTAGCGTCATTTTGAATAACATCTAAAGGAGTTACGGTACCATCAAGAGTAACCGTAAAGCTAACCGTACTATTTTCAAGTAATCCGAGTGAATCATATGTCAATGTAATGACACCACCTGATTCAACAGAAGTTGTTGGAGCAATTCCATTAACAGTTGTGAATCCACCTGCATAAGTCATTCCAGCTGGCAGAGTATCACTCACTGTCAAATTATAACCATTCGCTGTTGAGCTACCTGAATGGTCTACTGTTAATTCAATTGTGATAGTGTCCCCCGCATCTCCACTGGTTTCTACAATATTTTTGTTAACCTCAATATTTGGTTCAACCACTTCAATACTGTTGTCATCATCAACCTCAGATAATATCTCAGGGACTCCATCTTCATCAATATTTGACCATTCTACCGTTGCTGTATTATTGACAGAATCTCCAGTTGATACCGAGCTATCATTTAGGACAACTGCTGTGTAAGCAATAACGATTGTTTCATCGATTGAGTTATCATCATTTAGATTAGTTAAGTTACCCAAATCCAACTCAAAATTTTGACCAGAACCAGTTACATTTACCCCTGATTGAACAGAAGCAAAACCTCCTACAACATCTGTTGTAATATCTGTTGATGGAGTGATTGAGTCAATACTAACCAAAGCCAATCCAGCTCCCAAATTATCATTAATAACTACATCATTTGTAAGACCTTCATTAATTGTTAACTCAATTTCATATTGAACCAAAGATCCAATTGTAACCTCAGAATTATCAACACTAGGCTCTTCTGTGCTAACCACAGATTTATCAATCTCAACAACATTTGTTGGAAAAATATCAGTATCATCAAAAATAATATCACCATCTCCAGGACCTCCAAAATCTGTTCCATTATCTCTAGAAGCATAGTTAAAGATTGCAGCATGGTTAAATGTATCTGCTTGCAAATCCATATCATCATCAGCTTGAATATCATAAGTTACAATAATTACGTTTGCTCCACTGATTGCATCAAATTCATCAGCAGCCCCTTCTGTTGGGTCAATAATTTCAATTCCTTGATCGAACATTCCACTTCCACCACCAATATTTGAAGTTGATAAAACTGTTCCATCACCTCGTGTAACACAGAGATTGTCACCACCTGCAGGTACTGAGAACCCAGCTGGCAAAATATCTCTAACATAAATATCATAAGCCCCATTACTACCAACATTTTCAATTACAGTTGCAAACCTAATCAAATCAGAACCATCAACATCAGTGATATCACTAATAATTGGATCAGAATCTAATACGTCAGAACTAATTGTACCAGAAAAATGTCCGCAAGCTGTACTAGTGCCTACTGGATCAAAAGTAACTCCTCCACCATATGCTGGATCTGGACTATAAGTTTCAATCAAGCTATCAGAGTCAATAGCACCTTTAGTGATTTCAAGTTCAGGCTCATCCAAAGTAATTTGGTTAATCTGTGTCGATGTAACTGGAGATCCACTAGTATTTTGTTCTGTTGCCAAAGCTTGGTTGGTTAATTGAAGTCCATCTCCAAAAGGAGCGTCACTTACTTCTACTGTGAAAACAACATCAACAATTGATGATGTATTTGTTGGATCATCAAAGGTACCATAATCAATTAGAAATGAGTTACCAATTATATCCTGAGTAATCACTGGATCAATGTTACTTACACCATAAAAAGTATCTATTGGACCTAACCAAATTTGTCCAATTGGTGGCATAGAAAAAGGAGTAGTGGTAGCTTGTTCTAAACCAAGACCATTCGGTGTTATAAATGTATCCAGAGTTGAAACATCAAAAACTGGCTTAGGTAAATAGTCTTCTAGCATGAAATTCTCTGTATCAGAAGAAGGTAAAGTGTAAGTTAATTGATAAGTTACTGCATCACCAGGAGAAAGTGATGTAATTCCAGAAGGGTCAGCATTATTAATAGCCAAAATATTTTTTGCAAAAGTACCTGACTCAATTTCAAAAGATGATGAGCTTGTATCTTCCTCAACTGAGCCAGTTGGAGTTGCTCTATCAGAATTATCAATAACTTCACCTTCTATTGTTACATTGTTAGTAATCACATCAGCGTGATCAACACTAGGGTCACCTGCAATATCAGTATATTGATCTTGAATTTCTGCCAAATACGTTATTGTTCCTGTGGTTGCACCAGTATTATAAGTTGGGGAAGCAGACTCACAATCAATCGGTTGAGCTGGATTTGGAGAAACACAACCTCCAAAAAGTGCTGTATTCAAGGATCTAGTTGCGAGTTCTCCACTAACATCGACATCTAAGATGGTAGTCCCATCTGGTGAAGGAGGGACAGGGACTGCTCCAGTCCAATTATTAGTTATTGAATAATTAGCAGAATCAATAGGACCAGAAGTTGTAGTTACTCCACTATTTATAGCTAATGTAGGTGGAGCAAAATTAGGGTGGCCAGGTTCCAAAATATGCACACCATCGTTTACGATATCTTGTATATCAACATCATCAAGAATAAAGAAGTCACTGATTTGGAATTCCAAAGTATACTCAATTATATCACCAGGTGTATATCCTGCATTTCCATTATCAATATCGATAGAGTTTGATTTTTGGATTTGGATACATTTATTTGTAACAGTTTCAGTCTCAACTGGTGTTACAAAACTGTTATCTATTGTTGGTCCAACATCTCTTGGATCGATCGGATTCCAATCACCTACTGAAGTGGCAGAGTTTACAGTTGGAGTATCATCACAAGAATCATGGTCAATTACACTACCTCCATCTCCGTCAACATCGCTTACATACACCTCATAGGTTGCAGTCACAGGGTTGTCCCCTAATCCAATAGTTCCACAATCAATAGTTAAAATAGAGCCACTAGCTGTTCCCGTTGTTGGTGGAACTGGGGATGTTTCAGTACAACCTGCAGTTGTGTCAGCTAAAATAAGCGATTGATATACTACTGTATTTGGTAACTCATCAACAAATTGAAAATTATCAACAGTTTGACCAACAGCAAGAGTAGCTGTTAAAACATATTGAAAAGGGTTATTAGGTCCAGTATGACTCTCACCTTCTGGAAGGATTACTTCTTTTTCAAAAATCACAACTTGAGGGAAAGTAGATGCAGAGGTATAGCTACTTGCTACAATACTAGGGTCTGAGTTTGGATTAACGAACTCATCATTACCAAACATAAAACCTCCCAATGCTTGGAATTCTAATGGTTGATTAATATCAGCTAATTGGCTCATTGTCACGTTAAATGTTACATCTGCATTTGGTTGGTTTGGAACGAATGATCCAAAAGGTAATTGAGTAACAACCAAAATATCACCTGTATTTCCACAAACCTCCAATGGAACTCCTGCAATATCAACAGCAAAAGGATGATCTACACAACCGGTATTTTGTACTCCTGCACCTAATCCAGTATCATCAGGAAAAACCAATTCAATCGTTGTTAATGGCGTACCTAAGTATGTTGCAGAGTTAACAGAAATAATTCCATCAGCCTCAGTTGGTGAACCTGAAGTTGTATCACCATTGATTCCATCTGTACCATTAAAAGGAATAATCAGGTCAATATAAGGACCAAAACCAGTATCGGTTGAATCAGCATTATCAAATGACGCAACCACATCAAAGGTGTCACCTATCAATGTATCAGGAACACTCAAACTGACCTGAGGGTCAGCAGCTGCTTGTACATTAATATTAGGAGTATAAAAACTAAAATTAGCAAAAGAAGAAAAAACCAATAACCCAATCATCATAAATGAAAGAGACTTGTTGATAAATAAGCCTAGAATAAAATACTTTAAATTAGAAAAAACATTGAATATTGTAGATATATATATACTAATTATATTTATCAACCACAAATTTTTTGTTTTTTGGTAGATTTGGTTACGTTTTTCACCAAAAGTCTTTCTAGCTGTTAGTTTTTTAGGTTTCCTCAATTTGCTGGGCATATTTATTTTTGTTCAATACTAGTTGTATTCTAGCTTTTTTTTGTTTTTTTTATTTATTCTTTTTGATTTGCTTTTCATTATATCACAATACTTTAATCTATGCAAATAAATTTTTTTATATTTTTTATATAGAATAAAATATAATCCACTTAAATAATGAACATGGTCTACATTTTTCAAAGATAGGAGTTGTTTTATAGTAGACATCATAATTAATAGAGAAGTTAATAGTGCGTCAACATAGTATTTAAAATTCAAAAAGAAACACCCATCCAGCAAAATCGGATGGGTATATTTGTTTGTAAACCACAAAGATGAAAGTAACATAAATTACTGATTCATCAGCATATTTTCAATCTCAGTTTTGGATATAATCGATTTATCAACATGAAGGTTCTCATAAACAACTTTATTCAAAACAAAGGTAATTTTTGTATATTTTTTACCTTCGAATACAAAGTCCCTAACTAGCCATTCATATTTATTACAAGCTCTCTCCATATTTTTGGGGATAGTCGCATAGAAATGGTTGTGATCAGAATGAACTTCCTTTCTAACAGCCACCCTACCAGCAAAAGGAAAACTAAGTTTAGTTCGTAGAGCAGAAATATAAGGATTTCTATTCCTCCTTTTCAGAGTCATTGTACCCCAATAAGGTTTCCTAAAAGTTATCCTACAACCACCTTTAATAACATTTGTTAGAAACTGATCGTTTCTTAACTTTGTGTGTTTTCTAGCATCTTTTTCTATATCATCTTTATACCATAGTTGTTCAGCTTTTGCTGAAGGTACTGGTAGTAAAAATAAAAGTAATAAAACTAAAGAATAAGAAATTTTTTTCAAAACACTTCTCCAACTTGTACTAGATATAACTTCTAACTAACCTAGTTATACACCATAAAACAGCCTTTGTCAAACTCCACAATAATTAAAATCTACACCATGCTAAAATTCTCATCTTTGGCTGCAATACAAATTACATACCCATCTGGGTCTTTTAAATAAACTTCTTTCATACCATACCAGGTTGTTTCTAGCTCTCGAAAATCACTATCATCTAATTTTTCTTTTATAGCCTCTAAATCATCAACTTCAAAATATAAATCACCGCTAAAAGTACCAGGTGTTTTATCTGTGGTTTCTTTTACATCTGCAATAAAGCTTAATTTTTCTTGTATGCCAATTTTGAATCCATCTTTGGATAAACCAGCATATTGGTATACTTTGTTATCATCAACTTCGGTATCAAAACCTTCGTCATTTTCTCCACCTTGGCGAACCAAATATTCTATTTCCAAACCAAATAAATTAGTATAAAATTTAACCGATTTTGAAACATCTGCTGTCATTATGTTTGGTGTGATTTGATGTAATTTAATAGACATATAATTATATAATCACCTAATTTAATCTTCTGTCAAAGTTTTCTTTTGACATCAAAACACAAAACCATAACTATTTTTTTATGTCATTAACTCCATCTTCAATGGTCCCGCTTGGATCAACAGCTCCCAGTTTCAATTTACTAAATACTATTGATAACGAAGTAGTAAATTTGGATAATTTAAAGTCAGGTACAGCAACTGTAATAATGTTCATCTGTAACCACTGCCCATTTGTAAAACACCTAAACAGCGAGATAGTAAATCTATCAAATGAGTATATGGAAAAGGGAATAAATTTTATTGCAATCAGCTCAAATGATGTTGAATATTACCCACAAGATGGCCCAGGTGAAATGAAAAAAATGGCTATAGAACTAGGTTATAAATTCCCTTATCTATACGACGAAACACAACAAGTTGCCAAAGATTATGGCGCAGAGTGTACCCCAGATTTCTTTATTTATAATGAAAAATTAGAATTAGTATATAGAGGACAATTTGATGATTCGCGGCCAGGAAAAGGAATACCAAATGGAACTGACATTAGAAATGCGTTAGACAATATAATTTCCAAAAAACCCATTGATCCTGATCAAAAACCAAGTGTTGGTTGTAATATAAAATGGAAAATATGACCCAATTTATAGGGTCATATTTTTACCTTTGGTAGTTTGAAATTTTATCTCAAAGTTCCACCGAAAATTATCCAAGCTAAAATTGATTTAGCAACTAAGCTCAGAATGATATACATTTTTTCACCAAATAAATAATTTTTCCATGGACCAATTTTCTTGTATTGCAAGAACATGTTTATTGCAAATGTATTGAATGAAATAAATAGTACTGGCACAATTGTTTTAACAAAATCTGGAATTGGCGTAATACTATCTACCCTATCCAGTGTTGCATAAAAATATGTAAATACAATTATCCAAGGAGCTAGCCCAGCAAAAATTCCGTACAAGTATCCAGACCAGTCTGTTTTATATTCGACAGCCTTTTCTTTATTAATTTTCTTTTCGAGCTTTGCATTTTGTTTGAGCAAACTATTATTCTTTTCCATCATCGCTCCAAACAAATTCATTGCAGCGTTAGAGAAAAATATTAACAACAAAGTTGAAGCGTCATCCACAAATGAAAGTGCCGCAACCACAACAATCATTAATGAACTACTTAAAGCATATTCCCACCATCTAATCAAATTTATTTCTTTCTTTAGGTTATTCAAATACCATTGGTGAACACGGGGTAAAATAGTTATGAAATGAGCAACAGCAGATAACAACAAAAACGCCGCTATTGCATAGCCTAAATTTATTTCAATAAAATCCTCTGCTACAAT
Source organism: uncultured Patescibacteria group bacterium (assembly GCA_938017575.1). GTDB lineage: Bacteria > Patescibacteriota > JACMRA01 > JACMRA01 > JACMRA01 > JAAUSE01. The sequence continues at coordinate 30,433 of CALIJC010000043.1, read as the reverse complement.
TGACGCAGATCTTGTGGCAACATCCGGCACTGGCAAATATAGTTTTGTTAAAAATGTTGAACCATTAGACAGAGTTATCATGATAATACCTTGCACCAAATGCAAAATACCCATAACCAAATTCCAAACACGCAGTTCATTAAATTTTAATGTATATGTTTTAATTTTTGTTTTTGACATAGTATTATTATATCACAAATATATGTTTATGCAAAATACTATCAAAAAGATATTATTACAAAAACTTGGAACCTTCCCTAACCGATAAAGGCTTTAATTTTGTGTTTTTAATATAGTATTCGACCCAGTTAATTGTTTGTTTTGGAATACTCTCTGAGAATCCAGCCTATAGCTTTTTGTATAAAAAATTCATCACTTTCTTTCAATTTACCAATTGATTTTTCCAAGATTTCAATATTCGTGTTTTCACGATAAAAAAGTTGATACAATAAACATGATCGTTGCAGCCAAATATTACCAGAATCTAACCATCTATCAATAATTTTATGAGAATTTGATTCGTATAATAATGAATAGTCCCGATATTGATGGGAAGAAAGAAAGTCCACTGTATCCCACCAAGATTTTTTTGTAATTAGCTCTTCCAAAAATTTCCAATCATCTTCTTTATATGATTTTGGAAACCAATCCAGAACATCCTGTCCAAATTGTTGAAATTCTCTTTGTGGTTTATCCCACATTTCTAAAACCAATATTTTAACTTGATCCCATTCCAGCTCGCGAATTTCATTTTTGTATTTTTTTAGAACTTTTTTTCTATTAGGTGCAGTGATACCAAAATAATCAAACATACCACGCATATATTTTTTCATGGCATCAACTTTGAAATCATCTTTTATCTGAATAAAATCTCTCTCTACACTATCTAAAATCTGATTTGCTTTGTCCATTTTCAAATCTAAACGAGTATTTACCTTTTCGTCTACTTTTGTGATTTTTTAGAAAGAGAATTTTTAAAGAAGTTGTAAGGGGAACAAAAAAGAGAAATTTGAAAGTTGATTAGTACTTTAATTGAGTTAATGATTTTATTTTCTGAATTATAAATTTTATTCTTTTTAGTATTCCCAAAAGTACTTCTTTTTGTAATTTTCTTTGATTTTGACTTTCGATTAGATTTTTTACCACTTTTTTTTCGTAAGCTTATTAATTTATCTGAAACCAGAGCATATAGTAATAAATCGATACCAACAAATATAATCATTACTGAAGCAACAATATCAGATAATAGACCAAAAAGATTCCCAAATACTATCATTGAAACAACCACGATATAAATACTAATTACAAAATTTTTCCCTAATTTTTCCATATAATTTAGTTTTTGTTTTTGTTAATTCGCTATATTCGAATATGATGACTACATTATACCACACAATAACCAACAATGCAAGTTTCAGTATCAAAATTTTCATCAATTATTAGTTTAACCAAGTTTTGACATTTCAGCAATTATATGAAAAGTATATATCTGTTGGACACAAAAAGTTGAGATTCTAAATGTTAAAACGTGCATTAGGTTTAACTGTTTTATTAACAATAATTAGTTTGCCAGTATCAGCTTTTGAAGGAAGAGGCAAAAGCTACGAAAATTACATAGAAAGTTCTAAATTAAAACCCGAAGCTCATGTTTCTGGACTGATTACAACAAAAATCCCTACCAATTGGAGCGCTGAATCCAGGGGTAATCGATCTATGAAAATGCTCCTTGCTGGACCAAACGTCTTTGATTCAATAGTTAGATCTGACATACCTTTTTATCATATTATTATTCAAAAAAATTCTCCAGTTTCTTTCGATTCATTTGTAAAAGGTTGTAAAAAACCTCACCCTTCGAACAAAACTGAACGCGGACCAAAAATTGTAAAAGCCTACGAAGGCTGCAGTAAACAAAGTAACAAATGGGGAATTATTACTGTTACTCAACCAATAGAATCGACAAATGGTGTAACCTATTATTTTGGGATAATTTACCAAGATCACATTAGTAAACTACCGAGAATTCAACAAATTATTGACCGAAGCGGAGTAAGTACTGGCTGGTAAATTTGTAAATCACCAACAAAAGTCACAAATGGCTGTAGATAACCTACAGCCATCAATTTCTACATTTATAATTCTCATAAATTCTTTAAAATCAAATTAAATATTTCCACAGTTTTTCCTAATTAAATATTGAAAAATAATCTGTAGTCACAGTACAAAATCTGAATAATTGCGGTACTTTAATAAATTATGTTATTATTTTCGTTATTAATAAATTCAAATGTCTTTATATAGTAAATTTTTCCAGCCTGTTTTTTAACAACTACATACCTATCAATTTCAGCTTCGAAGCATGTTATGTCAGATTTTACAGAAACATGTGGTTTAAAATCATGCAAAGATCGGCAGATAGTTTCTATCTCATTAAATAATATTTTAAAACAGTTATCAAAAGTTATAGCATCTCCAAGTAACACTTTTCTATTATTAAACTTCTCTAGGGAATCAAATCGTACTAAAAATGGAGTAAGTTGTTTTTTGATAAAAAAATTATTAATAAGTTCTATAATAGCTAAAACATTTACATCATTCAAATCTCCTAAATATAAATGTGTACAATGAAAGTCTTTCAATTCATAACCTTTGAACCCAAAATTAGTATAGTATTTCGCAGTATTTAAATTAGGCATATTCTGTTTCATTAAAAAAAATTATATCAATACTATAAAAAAACACCCTTTCGGGTGTTACTGTCTTACAGCTGGATTTTAGTAAAGTGTTTTAAATGATTTGATTGATCAAAAGCTCAAAAAGCTACAAAAAATCAAAATTCGGTTGATTAGTACCACTTGGCTGAGAGTATTACTACCCTTACACCTATGGCCTATATACTATTTAATCATATCAAAAGCAAGCTTTCTCAATTCATAAATGAGTTAAATACCTGGTAGTCTTCCAGGAACCTTCATAATATCCGAGGACATTAAACGAAAACTAATCTTAAGGACGGCTTCCCGCTTATATGCTTTCAGCGGTTATCCAAACTAAGCTATAGCTACCCAACAATGCAATTGGCATCACAGCTGGTACACCAGAGGCTCATGGATCTCGGTCCTCTCGTACTAGAGATCCATCCTTTCAATTTTCGCACGCCCACACCAGATAAGGACCGAACTGTCTCACGACGTTCTGAACCCAGCTCGCGTGCCTCTTTAATTGGCGAACAGACAAACCCTTGGGACCTTCTACAGCCCCAGGAAGAGACGAGCCGACATCGAGGTGCCAAACCCTGCCGTCGCTGTGAACGCTTGGGCAAGATCAGCCTGTTATCCCTAGAGTAACTTTTATCCGTTGGTCTTCGGCGCATCCACATGCTACCGTCGGTTCACTAAACTCTGCTTTCGCATCTGCGCGACTTGTAGGTCTTGCAGTCAAGCTGGCTTTTGCTTTTGTACTTTGAGGCCTGATTTCCATCCAGGCTAAGCCAACCATTAGACGCCTCCGTTACTATTTAGGAGGCAACCGCCCCAGTTAAACTACCCAGCAGCCGCTGTTCTCGAATTAGTTACACTCGAGTTAGTCATACAATAATACCAGGCTAGTATCTCAACGATGACTCCACAAATGCCAAAGCATTCGCTTCAAAGTCTCCTAGCTATCCTGAGCAAGTATAACCATACAACAACGACAACCTATAGTAAAGCTTCATAGGGTCTTTCCGTCTTGGTGCGGGTAGAGAGCATCTTCACTCCCTTTGTAAATTCACCGGGTTAATGGTTGGGACAGTTGGGCACTTGTTATGCCATTCGTGCGGGACACTACTCATGTGCCAAGGAATTTCGCTACCATAGGACAGTTATAGTTACTGCCGGCGTTCATCGGGGCTTCGGAAAGAAGCTTGCGCTGCTTTCGTTAACCTTCCGACACTGGCCAGGCATCACCCCCTATACATCCTCTTTTGGAGTTAGCAGGGAGCTATGTTTTTGTTAAACAGTCAGTACCCAGTCTTTTGTTGTAGCCTACATAAAGTAGGCAGGTCTTATCCCGAAGTTACGACCGATTTTTTGCCGAGTTCCCTAACCTATTATTCACCCGTTCACCTTAGGATTCTCTCCTCATCCACCCTTTTTGGTTTGCGGTACGGACGACTACAAACTAAGTTTAGAGGCTTTTCTTGGCAACTTGGTTCAGTGAGTTTTAATATTGCTATTATTCAGACTCAATTCAACTCGAGCTCCACTACCCAGGGGTAGCTTACATAGGTCTAACAGATTTACTGCTAAACTTTATGAGTCTAATATCATCAACGGCAATAGCCAAAAGCCGCATCACTTACCAAATTGCGTCCCCTCATCACATTTGTAGCCGGTTACGGAATATTAACCGTATGTCCATCGGATAGCTCCGTTAGAAACTACCCTAAGGCCCGACTTACCCTACGACGAAAAACGTTGCGTAGGAATCCTTGGATTTTCGGTGGTAAAGTTTTTCACTTTACATCATCTGTTACTAATTCTAACATTCTCACTTCTTATCGCTCCACATTGAGTTTCCTCTTGAGCTTCAACGCAATAAGAACGCTCGCTTACCAACATATAAATATGCTTCGTGTCTTCGGCATTTAGCTTGAGTCCCATATATTGTCAGCGCAGAATCACTTGACCAGTGAGCTGTTACGCTTTCTTTAAAGGATGGCTGCTTCTAAGCCAACCTCCTGGTTGTATGAGTAATTCCACCTCTTTTACACTATAGCTAAAATTTTGGGGCCTTATACGACGATCTGGACTGTTTTCCTCTTGGCTATGAAACTTAGATCCCACAGCCTAACTCTTGAGAAACACACGTAAGGAATTTGGAGTTTGTTTGTGTTGGGTACCCGAAGGCCCCAGGCACATTCAGTGCTCTACCTCCCTACAGCTTAACTCAAGGCTAGCCCTAAAGCTATTTCAGCGAGAACCAGCTATTACCCGGTTCGATTGGCATTTCACCTCTACCCACAAGTCATCCCAACCAGTTGCAGCTGATACGGGTTCGGTCCTCCTCTGCGTTTTACCGCAGACTCAACCTGCTCATGGGTAGCTCACCGGGTTTCGGGTCTAGTGCATATGACTAAGTCGGGCAGTTAACCCTCGCTTTCACTTGCGGCTCCAGTCTCAATCGACCTTAACCTTGCCATATACAGCTAACTCGTTAGATCATTCTTCAATAGGCACGTAGTTACGGACTAAAGCCCGCTTCCACTCATTGTAAGTATACAGTTTCAGGATCTATTTCATTCCCCTAACCGGGGTTCTTTTCACCTTTCCCTCGCGGTACTTGTTCACTATCGGTGAGTAAATGTATTTAGCCTTTCCGCGTAGTCACGGATGATTCCAACAAGGCTTCTCGGAGCCCTTGTTGTACTTGGGAAAAATTACCAATAGGTAATATATTAACTTCACATACAGGACTATCACCTTGTATTGTTTAGCTTTCCAACTAATTCTGCTATTAATATATTTTGTAGACCTATTCTCAGCCTGTAAGAACTGAACGTAATCTCCCACAACCCTCAAAGCGTCTATACCCCTTACCGGGCTTGATTTCTCAAATAAACATCAACCGAAGTCGATAGATTAGAATCCAAATCAAAGACAATCTTAAGTTTTTGGCGTACTCCCCCTTCGCTCGTCACTACTAAGGGAATCAACATGTCTGTTTCTTTTCCTCTGCTTACTGAGATATTTCACTTCAGCAGGTTACCAATTAACTAATTACTACACTAGTTTTACTAGACATTACTCTAGCCGGGTTTCCCCATTCGGAAATTTTAGATTATAACGGTTACACACACCTTATCTAAACTTATCGCAGTGTATCGCGTCCTTCATCGGCATTTACTCCCAAGGCATCCTCTGTATACTCTTATGTTTTAATTTTTTACAGATTTTTGAACTTACAATTTTGATCGAATTTACAATTGGAATATCGAATACATAGAGCTATAATAAAATAACTCAGTGTAATTCTCTATACCCGAATTACTAAAATCCAGCTGTAAAACAACTACATTTAGGAAAATATTTTTTTCTGATCGTAGCTCTTGTAGAAAAACAAATTTTTCTGATCTTGTCAACCACTTTTTCCTAAATAACTCAAAACAACACCAAAAACCTTGACATAATTATAATCATATAATAAACATAACTAAATACTGTATTAGTAATCGGGGTGTGGTGCATCGGTAGCATGCTTGCTTTGGGAGCAAGAGGTACAGGGTTCAATTCCCTGCACCCCGACCATGTTAAAATAGTTTAATAATTCGCCTTAGGGCGTTTTTTTTGTTTTATATTAATCAATTTTTTTAGCAGAAACACCCTCTCCGTCGTCAAAAATAATATATATATTCTCATTTGAATCCAAATTACTATTCCAATCTGGTTTTTCACTAGCAATTATACCATCATAACCTAAATCATTTATATAGCTATTAAATATCCATCTCATCCTAGGCAGTGATTTAACATAGGAGTTGTCCAGATTATAAAAATAACTTTCTGAATTTAAACCTAATATTGGTCGGTTAATAGAATCACCACTCTTAATTTGCCTCAATATCCCTGTATAATAAGCAATCCACAATGGTGAATATGATTTAATAGCGTATTTTGCAAAAGTATTCTGAGTTAATTCAATATTATCTAACTCTGTTTGAATTCTCTCAACAAACCCCTCCAGTAATACCTTCAATTCATTTATTACCAAATTATATAAATCAATATTTCTATCTTTTAGTTTATCCAGTCTGTTATATACTCCATCAACATCTTTATCAAGAATAAGACCTTATTTAAATCAAACATTTTTTTACCCTTAATCTCTATTTCAAAAGTATCACCCCCATGAATTTTCGAATACGCATCTACAGAAACAAAATCCGCGGTGTAGACACCTGGACCCCATAAAGTATCATTATTAGAAGATTTCAAATTGTTGATTTTTGGATTATTTGCAGAATATAATTTAACACCACTGTTCCCATCACTAACCATATCCTCTTTTTTGAGTCTAGATCCATGATATGATTTATCTTTCTTCTTCATATTTCTACCAAAAAATACACTTTCTTTCATACAAAAGATATGATAACATACAGAAACATAATATAAAAGAGCGTGTTGCAGAAAAAGTCTTCATTAAGCGTTATTATTTTTTATATCATTTTACTAAAATGAGTTCCTAATTATTCATTTTCGACACCTTCTTTCTTGGATACAATTTCCTAACTTTCACAGAATTTTTTTTGATTGTCTATTCAAAAAACACAATATCAATACTGTCAATCCTTTTAGCCCTATACATTGCCTGGTCAGCTTTATGAAGAACATCTTCAGGACTCATACCAAAATCACTATCAATATATATCGCTCCAATACTAGGTTTATAGCTAACACTAGTTCCATTACTACAAAGAGGCAGAGAAAACTGTTGCCTTAGTTTAGATGAAATTTCAGTGTTAGGCTCATCCGTAAGACCTTTTTCAATTATAACCACAAACTCATCCCCACCTAATCTAGCAACCACATCAGATTTCCTTCGAAAAATTGACTTTAATCTGCCAGCAGTTTCAACTAACAACCTATCCCCTATCTCATGACCATAAGTATCATTAATAGATTTAAATTTATCCAAATCAACGAATAACAAAGTAAAGGGTTTCGATTTACTTAGAATCTTCGTTAGCTTCTTCATGAAATACCTTCGGTTAAAAATTTTAGTTAGATGATCAAAGTGAGACTCTTTTTCAAATTTTTGCTGTAGTTTTTTGAGTTTATGAATATCTTCAATAGCAATTAAAACATGACTAACCTGATGTTTTTTATAATTAAATGGTGTAATAATTGTATTGGCCCAAATATATTTTCCATCAGAATTTTTATACCTAATCTCCTTTTTAATAACCTGTGCGGTTTTCATCGTCCTGAGCTTATTGAAAAAAACCTCTTCGTCTATTCTATCTTGAGGGTGCATTTTTAGAAACCAAAACTTTGGTGTGTTTTCAACAACCTCTTTATCATAACCGAGCAACCTAAAAAATGCATCGTTAGAATTTGATATTTCTCTAGTTTCTAAATTAAGCACAAAAACAATATCCGGAATCAAATGTGTTACCTTTCGTAGAAGTGAATTTACATCATTTAATTTCTTTTGAATTTTTTTTATTTCTGTAATATCTGTAGTAGCTGCCAAAATTACTCTCTCTTTTCCACCAAAAGGATTCTGTAAGATCTGTTTTTTTGTAAGTAAATGTTTACAGCCTTTTTTGGTTGGAATATTTTCAACAGTCTCAATAACTTTTTTTTTGTAATTTAATAGCTCCCTATCTGCTTTGAGGAGCTTTTCATATACTTTTTTTGGGAAAAAATCCCGATCATATTTACCGACTAACGTTTCACCCTTTGGTGAGACTAATTCATCAACGTATTTGTTTACTAAAAGGTATTTACCAAACTCATTTTTTATGAATATCCCACTAGGTAAAACGTCTATCAAGTTTTTAAACAAACCAACGTCTTTATCTGAAGAGATTTTCTTCGATGGATTATCACTATTTGTATCCTGACATAAAGGCTTAGTATACCTATTCATTTAGAGCTTTTACAATCTGATAATAAACCAAATTGAATGTTTTAGTCAAGCTACAACTCTGGTAATCTATGAACAAATATATTATCCCATTCGTTTAAAATCTGATTAGTCTCTGCAATCACTTTGCTATATTTCGAATCATTAGAATTTTTGGAGTGGTTAAACCAAGAAATAATTCTGTCGTGAATTTTATTATAATGACAATCATATTTAAACCAATTTTGTCTTTCTGGAACTCTAGATAATTCTATAATTGCTACCCCTTCTTTGGTTTTTGGAGATTTGGAATGGACATAGTCACTATATTTATCAGCCATACCATTTAGATATTCGGAGAGTAGATTTTCTTTTTTGGAAAAATTATCAAAATAATAATAATATACTAAATTCACATTACCATCTTTTGGTATAATATCGGAACTAACATATTTTTTTAGCTCATTTACTAACCCCAATTTATTATATCCATAACTACCAATTTTTAAATACCCATCTCTCTCAATAACATAAACCCAACCTGATTCACTTGGCGCACCTGTACTAATATTAGCACTGGCTTTAAACGCTGATCTAATCAAGCTAATAATAAACCACAAAGATATGATGAGCAGTAAAAATTCCATTTTTGTTTTTGTTTCGTTTGATACTATTTATTATACACATGTTTACTTATTTAGTCAAAAAACTCGCTCTGAATAAATTTTCAGAGCGAAATACAAATTCCTTAGATCTATTTATCAAGTTTTTACAAACATTCTAATAGCTTTTGTTAAAATTTCATATTCAATTTTTCTTGTTTCACGAGTTATATCTGTTATAGTATATCCAGGTCGAATAATAAACCTATCTTGTTGAATTATTGGGCCTGAATCAAGCTCTGGTGTAACTAAATGCACTGTAGCTCCAGATTCAGTAATTTCATTTGCTTGAAAAGCTCCACAAACCTGATTAATTGCATTATTTCCTTTAAACTCTGGCAATAATGATGGGTGCAAATTAATAATTCTATTTTCAAATGGTTCAATTAGTTTGTTTGTGGAGATTCTCATCCACCCAGCCATAACCACTAAATCAATTTCAAAGTATTGCAAAGCTTCGACAACCTCTGTATCAAAACCTTCTCGATCATTATACGACTGATGATAAAGTTCCAAAGTTCTTCTATTAAAACTCTTTGCCTTGGAAATAACTGGCGCGTCTGGAATATTACAAATAACAAGTCTAATTCTACCATTAATTTTTCTATTTAATATATTCTGTTGAATCACCTCAAAGTTAGTACCATTCCCACTAGCTAATACACCAATATTAATTTGTTTACCACCAATATGACATTGGTACCCAAATGATGATTTATCCAAAACCATTTTAGAAGCTACCACGTTAACACACCCTCAAAATAACTTTCTAAAACTCTCAAAAATATATAAAATTGTCAAAAATAGAGTGTAGATAAACCCTACACTCACAAAAGAGAATACAAACCAGCATCAGACAGGAAGCATTTTAAAAAACATGGTTACCAAGGCGGCGCCACCCAAACCAACTAAGAAAATTATCACCCACTTACCTAGTTCATCCAGAAATTGAAAAGTAATTGCAATTAAACAAATAGTTGCAAGAAAAGCCCCTGAGAACAGTACAGGTACTTGCAAGCTTGGTTGTAATCTATTTAAAGTGTATATAAATCCAAAAGTACTAAGTAATAAAGTTACATAGACTAGTATCCGCAGTCTTATTTTAGTTATTGCTTTTAGATTATCAAATTCATAACCAAACAAAAAATTCATCTTAAACCCTCTCAGAGTCATTTTCTAGACAACTGATATCTACTAGTTAAGGTTTTGTCAAATAATAGCAATCTACCCGACAAATTACTAGCCAACTAAAGTTGATTCTACTTCTTGGTTAACTCCAGATTATTCAGGAAATACTTAACTAAAATTAATATATTACCTAATTTAGATATATCATTAATATTTACTTGAATTCCAATAATAATTTCTTGGCCTTGTTTGAAACTGATTTTCTACTATCTTTACTCATATTTTCTAACTTTGGTTGTAGCCATTTCAGTAGTTCATTATCATCTTTAGACCATTTAGCCAAAGTAACTGCTGTTTGAATCAATACTATCCAATCATCAGAGTTATCTAAATTTATTTTCATTATCTCTTTTGCTCGGACAATTTCTTTTCCCGTCATCCTATCCTGCATTGCCAAAAAAAGCTGAGCCAAAGTCCATTGAGTAGAGGCCTGATCAATTTTGCTAACTTCACTTAAAAGCCTATCCATTACATTATAAACCAAATTTGAACTTGATTTTTCAATTCTTTTCATACAACTAGAAACCCTCAACCGAACAACCTCATCATCGCTAAAATAACAATTAAACAGCTCATCAAATCTCTCAGGATTCTTAAACACCTCTGTAACTAATTCTTCGGTATTCCCAAGAGAATTAGGATGTCCACCAGTCAAAGCTTTTTCAAAATTTTCAAATTTCATAAATCATATTTATTACAAAAATAACTATAACAATTATATAATTAATAGACAAATTGACAATACAACCAAGATCGAGCTGAATCTAAATAGATGAAAACTGACACACCAAAATTAATACAACTTTTGCTCAAAACTGAATATTTACTTCTATTCATTTTTTTCTTATATTTAGTTTCCCAGCACTCATTATTCTCTTGGTGGATAGTCTTATTATTCTGGTTTCCTGACATTGCTTTCATTGGATATTTATTAGGAGGAAAAATCGGCTCATATTTATATAATTTCACTCATTATTTTGGAATTGGAGTAGTGATATTTTTCCTTGGAATGTATATTAATAATGAATTTCTAACTTATCTGGCACTCATCCAACTAGCTCATATTAATTTTGATAGACTATTTGGATATGGTCTTAAATACCCCGGTACATTCAAAAAAACCCATCTCAAAGAACTATAAACACATCAAACACCTTTAGCTTGTTTGTACATACAATAATTATCAATATTTTCTGAGAAATTTTGGAATCAAATATAAACTTCGGTATATTTAAAACATGTAATTACCTCTTTCTTTAATTTCCTTTTCTACCAGTTCTCTAGCTTTACCATATTTTGTTTTGGTCATTTCTATAATCTCATCACGAACAGATTTATCAATTGGCTTGCTAAAGGTTGTTTCTGGTGAGAAATTAAACGGTGTGGTTTGCTGACCATCAACTAATATTCTCGTATTGATTGTATATTTCTCAGGGTTCATTAAATCCTCAGCGATTAACGTAGGAGAGAAAAACGGCTCTAAATATTTTGCATCATCAGCTCCGATGCGGTATATAAATTTATTAGCACAGTTATTCATTATTGAATCTTTTATCCTCTCATCTCCTTTGTTAATAACCTGTTTTACGAATTGGTGAGCTAAATAAAACCCAACTTTGTATTTTCGAATTTCCTCCAAAGCCTGTGGAATAGCATCAAACAAGAAATTCTGCATCTCATCAATATACACAAAAAACGGAGTTCTCTCAGATGCCAATATCTCTTCTGTTGAACCGTCTTCATTCACCCTAACTCCATCAGCTCTTCCCATTCCAGCTCGTAATATCGAACCAATGATTACCATTCCAAGTAGATAACTAGAACCTTCACCAATTAATGATTTTTCTAATTTCAACAAAACAATTTTTTTATTATCCATTGCCTGCCTGAAATTAATCGCGCTTTTTTGCTGTCCAATAATCGGCCTTAGGAAATCGTTAGTTACAAAAGGAGCCAATTTCGAAGTAATGTACGGCACCATGTTTTCCAAACTAGCATCTCCACCAGCTTTCGTAGCTTCTTTTTCCCAGAAATCAACAACCTGTTCATCTTGACACATTGCTAATTTGAACATTCTAAAATCTTCATCTGCTAATACTTTACTAACCTCCATCAACGTAGAACCACTATCAGGGTGGCTCATTATCAATCTCAATGAGTTTTTCATGTACTGCTCGAACATTGGACCACCGGTCGCTTTTAGATCATACAATTTATCCCAAATTGAGAACATCATATCAATCACCAAAGTCTTTTCAGTTGGCTTCCTTTCATCCACCTCTAGCATATTCATTCCAATTGGAAAATCAGTAATACTAGGACTAAACAAAATCACCCTATCCAGAGCCTCTTTTGGCATCCTTAACATCAAATTATCAATCAATTCACCATGAGGGTCTACTACACAAACACCATTACCCATTTTAATATCTTCCAAAATAACATGTCCCATCAGCTCAGATTTACCAGTTCCGGTACCTCCCAAAGCATAACAATGTCTCAGCCTATCTTCAGTTTTAATATATACATCTTTTTCCACCGCACCACTTTTAGCAGTCCCAATAAACACATTCCCCTCACCTGGCCCTGGAATCAACAAAGGAACAGCAGGTTTTCGAGCAGCCAGCCATTTAATATTCGAGGTTTGAGTTAAATAATTCGGTAAATGCCAGATCGAATTCAACTCCTCAACGTTAATTATCTTTTTTAAATCTTTATCAATTGACCTAATAGCATAATCGAAAACAACATCTTTTGGTTTGCGTGATTTTTTCTTTTTAAAATAATTAAAAGGTCGGTTATCAAATACTTGAAAAGCTGGAACCATGCCATCAACAAGTTGTTTTGCTCTAGCTTCTGTTTTACTGCTAGCAACCAATCTCAGATTAAATACAAAACCTTGGCGACTAGATTTTTCTTCTAATTTTTTAACAATCTCTTGTTGCTGTGGAGTTAGTTGAATAGCCTGCTCTTTACCAGTTAGATCAATTTTGCGCTCTTTGTTATCCAAATTAGAACTACTATCATTTTTTCCAAAAAATTTAAACACCCCACCAATAAATTTACTAATTACAGATAAGAAATCAGTCGAAGGAAACAAAATTTCTTTAGGAGATTGACCCTGTTGAATTTTACTAGCAAGAACCCTTGGGTTAGTTTGCCAACCATCTTCAACTGGACTAATAACCATTTGAATAGCCATTGAATCTCCCTCCCCTACACCTGTCATTGAGTTAGTCAAAATATTTAGAGGATCCTGGTCGATGTTTTTGTATGTCCTAAATGGTAATTCATATCGAACAGACAAATCTAATTCCACGCCATAAGCTGCTGTGTCTGGTTTGAAAAACTCTGTTTCTTTTAGTTCTGAGATTGCTGCCTTTGGGTAAACAGCAACAATTTGTCTAGAAATAACCTCAGAAACTTCACGAGAACAAGTAATCCAAAATCTAGTTTCTTTATCAATATTTACTATCTCAAAGCTAAATTTCTCATTTCCAAAAATATAGTTTTTCCAACGGCCAACTGAGTATTCTGACAAAATTGCAAAAATCTGCTCTCCAAAAGCCAACATTTCTTTATCATCTTTTTGATTTCCCCCTTCTTTTTGGGCCTGTTCTTTGGTTTCTTTCGGTTTAGTAACTTCTAAAATAACTGTATCTTTCCATTTAGCTAATCGAGTTTTGCGATATAACAAACCTCTAAGATATCTAATCAATAACCAAAATCCCAAAATTAACCCTAACCCAACCAGCAAATAGGTAAAAAGATCTCCAAAAATACCACCAACATCAAAGCTAGGTAAAACACTCCCTCCCCCATCTTGGGTAGTTTCCTGTGTCCTAGAGGGCTGGTTATTATAAAGATCGTCTAGCATGATTAAAAGTTAGTAGTATTTTATACTAACAAAGAAAGAATGTCAAAGAAATTTCATATTTATTTACGAAGTCTAATTTCATTAACTTAAAAATAAAACCCACTAAAACAGTGGATTGTATTTCATTTAAACACTATGCTCTATTTCTTATAATAAATAGAGTTATTATATTTTTGTTTGTTGACTAATAATACAACTAAAATCGTTAATCCAGACGCTAAAAGCACAATTGGTAATAACCTTCTACCCACCTCACCACCAGTTCTAAGAAGGCTAAGCTCAGGAATTGTAACTGTTGTTGCATCATCTGGGGCAGCTACACTAGGATCATCAGACAATTCAGTAAAATCAATTACTCCATCACCATCAGCATCCCAAGTTAACTCAGCCTGGTTAGTAATAATAGTTCCTGGTTCATTATTGACCAAAATACTGTCAAAGCTAATTACAATTTCATTTTCCGAGTTAAATTCATCTGTGGCACTTGGACCATCAGGAGCTATATCTACCACCACAACCACTCTCCCTCTTGGAAAAGTAGCAGATGGAGATTCAAAATCACAACTAATTACAACTGAGGCACCATCAGGAACGCAAGTTAAATTACCGTTAAATGTAAGATTTTCTGGAATTTCGTCAGTAATAATTACATTATTTGCCTGATTATTTGAACCATTAATCCAAACCATATTCCAGTTTATTATATCATTACCTTCAAAAGTTCCAGTTTTAATTCCAAAAGGTGGGTCAAAGACAATAACCAAACTTGCTTCATCAGAATTATTTACACCACAATCACAACCAGAAATTTCATCACCATTACTATCAACTCCAGTTGCAGAAACTTCTACAAAATTATCCAAGCTCTTATTTGTAGTCGCCTCATAGTAGTAAACCAAAGTGTCTCCAGGTGCCAAAGGAGTAGACCCTGATTCAATTAACATATCTACTTCGGTTATTCCTAAATTAGCGTCATTAATACTAATCTGATCAAGGTAAACTGAGCTGATATTTGTTATAGTGAAACAATAAGTTATATCTCTATCAAGCTGAAGCGGATCAACAATAATAAGTTCATCTGTCGCAGCAGAACAATCTACCCCAGCATTAAACCCTTCATATACAGTTTTTTGAATATCAAGACCCAAATCAATGTTTACAGTTAGGTCATCAGAGGTTGGATTTGCACCATTACCTCCTTCATCTGGATTATCAATAACCACCTCATTTGAGATTGTAATACCAGTAGTTAATGTAGAGTTAATATTAACTGAAAATTGAATAACACAATCTGTTCCAACTTCAATAACCAAATCATCAATTTGAATTTGAGAAGCTGAGGAATTATCAACCAAAGTAGAACCACATCCTATAATATTCAAACTAGCTAAATTCAATGTGGTATCAGGGTGAATAACATCTAAAATATTAGTTGTTGCATCACCATCACCAGAATTAATTATTGTGATTGTATAAAGAAGCTCATCACCTAACTCAACCTCACCTCCATTTACATCAACCACATCTTTCGTACTTGTTGATAGGTCAGGAACTGCATCTACACTAACTTCACTACCACTTTCTGGATCTGGATCAATTCCACCTTCATCAGCAGGGCCTACATCGGCGGAGTTATTAATTGTCTCACCTTCGTTAGCTGGATTAGAGATGTTTACATCATATGTAATAACACAATCCACTCCTACAACAACTTCCAAGTTTTCTATATCAATACCTAAACCAATTGAGTTATCAGTGAAGTTTGTTCCACAGTTACTCAGCGAAATATTTGATACACTATCAGCGACACTTGAAGTTATTGTATCAATTAAATCAACTCCAGAAGCATCACCATCACCATCATTGTTAATGATAATTTCATAATTGATAGCACCTCCAGGTTGAATAGTGGTAGTTGATGGTGATTTTGAAACATTTAAATTAGGTGTAGCATCAACATTTGTTTCATCTGGACTAAATGGATCTGGATCATTTCCACCTTCATCTGCTGGTCCTATATCAGCAGAGTTGTTTATTGCCTCACCTTCATTGGCTGGATTAGAGATAAGGGCATCATAAGTAATTACACAATCATCTACAGTGTTAATTTCAAGGTCAGATATCGTAATGTTTAATCCAGTTGAAGTATTTACAAAACTACTACCACACCCTGTTAGTGAGAAATTTGAAACTGAATCCACCACTGACGAAGTAACAGTATCCATCAAATCAACTCCAGTTGCATTTCCATTACCAGTATTAGTTATGGTGATTGTATATTCTAAATTATCACCAGGGTTAACAATAGAATCAGAAGAAGATTTATCAACAACTAAATCAGGAGTGGCATCAACCTGGGCTTCATCTGCACTCACAGGATCTGGATCGTTTCCTCCTTCATCAGCTGGTCCTACATCGGCGGAGTTGTTGATTGTCTCACCTTCGTTAGCTGGATTAGAAACTGTAACATCATATGTAATTTCACATGTTGAGCCAGCTTGTATTTCAAGATCTACTAAGTCTATCAAAAGACCTAAAGAACTATCAACAAAACTAGTTCCACAATTGGTCAAAGCGATATTTGATACAGAATCAATAACCGAGGATGACAGAGTATCCACAAGATCAACCCCAGTAGCAGCACCATTTCCTGAATTTTCAATCTCAATATTATATGAGAAAGTCTCACCAGGCTCAGGGAATTCTGAAGAAAGAGTCTTAGTCACATCTAATTGAGGGGTTGCATCAACAGCTACATCAGTTGCAGATGGGTTTGCTCCGTCACCACCCTCAACCGGATCGTCAATTAAAACATTGTTGCTAATAACAGTACCTTCATCAAGTGGAGAATTAACTATCACTTCATATACAACTGTACAGTTAGTCCCTACCCCAATCACTAAATCATCTATTTGAACCTGAGTAGCATCAGAATTATCTGTAAATCCTGCCCCGCAATTAGTTACTGTAATTGAACTTATGTCGAGAGATGTATCTGATTGAATAGCATCAGTAATATTTGTTGTAGCAGCACCGTTGCCAGTATTAATAATGGTAATAGTATACTCTAAAATATCACCCGGCTCCAATGTACCCCCATTAACATCAAACACATCTTTTGTACTGGTTGATAAATCAGGAGTTGCATCATTTGTCACTTCCTCTGAGCTTACTGGGTCAGGATCATTTCCCCCTTCATCAGCTGGGCTAACATCTGCAGAGTTGTTAATCACTTCACCTTCATTTGCTGGATTAGAAACAAGAATATCATATTCAATACTACATGTTTCGCCAGGATTTATTTCCAAATCTGCAATTGAAATATTTAAACCAGCAGAACCATTTACAAAATTAGTCCCACAATCAGTTAATACAAAGTTACTAACTGAATCGACTATTGATGAGGTGATAGTATCAGTCAAATCAACACCAGTTGCCTGTCCATTTCCATTGTTTGTAATTTCGACAAGGTATGTTACTGTTTCTCCTGGATTTACAATATTATCTGGATTTTGGTTATCTTTTGTTACAGCAAGATCTGGAGTTGCGTCTACCACTGCTTCATCTGCACTAACGGGATCTGGGTCGTTTCCCCCTTCATCAGCTGGGCTAACATCTGCAGAGTTGTTAATCACCTCACCTTCATTTGCTGGATTAGAAACTAAAATATCATATTCAATACTACATGTTTCGCCAGAAATAATCTCTAAATCTGCAATCGAAATACCAAGTCCAGATGATCCATTTACAAAGTTAGTTCCACAATCTGTGAGCACGAAGTTACTAACTGAATCTACAATTGATGATGTGATAGTGTCAGCCAAGTCTACACCTGTAGCATCACCATTTCCATTGTTTGTAATTTCAACAAGGTATGTTACCGTTTCACCTGGATTTACAATATTATCTGGATTTTGATTATCTTTTGTTACAGCAAGATCAGGGGTAGCATCTACTACTGCTTCATCTGCACTCACCGGATCTGGATCGTTTCCTCCTTCATCAGCAGGAGTAATATCAACTAAATTATTTATTGTCTCCCCTTCGTTAGCCGGGTTAGAAATCAATACATCATAACTTATTGTACAGTCAGTACCAACTACAATCTCAAGATCATCAATGCCAACAGCAGCTGGCGTAGAGTTATCAGCAAAAGCAGTTCCACAGTTTGTAATAATTACGTTACTAATCGAATCAACAACAGTAGAAGTCAAAGTATCATCAAGATCTACCCCTGTCGCAGTTCCGTTTCCTGTATTCTCAATTACAATATTATAAGTAATAGTCTCACCTGGTTCAGGAGCTACTTCAGAAACATTTTTAGATAGATTTAACTGAGGGGTTGCATCTACATCAATATCAGATGATTCTGGATCAGCTCCAGGTCCTCCCTCACTACTTGGGTCAATAATCACCTCATTACTTATTGTAGTACCTTCATCTAGAATTGGATCTAGGGTGACGGTATATTCAATAACACAATTAGTTCCAACCTCAACTTCAAGGTCATCAATTTGCACTTGAGTGCTGTCGGTATTATCAGTAAAGCCTGTCCCACAACCAGTAATACTTAGTGAAGCTAAATCAATATCAGTCTCAGCTTGAATCACATCGGTAATATTTGTTGTTCCAGTTCCATCTCCGGTGTTAATTATTGTAATTGTATAATCAATAGTATCGCCAGGCTCCAGCGTTCCACCATTTGTATCGACAGCGACTTTTGTACTGGTGCTTAAATCAGGAGTTACATCCGTTGTCAATTCGTCTGCACTATCCGCCGCTGGATCGTTTCCTCCTTCGTCAGCGGGGCCAGCATCTGCAGAGTTATTTATAGTGTCTCCTTCTACATTAGGAGTTGCTACCGTAATATCATAAGTGACAATACAAGTCGATCCTGGGTCAATCTCCAAATCAGTGATAGATATATTTAGTCCACTTGAGCTATCAACGTAATTTGTACCACAATCAGTAAATGTAAAGTTATTCACTAGGGAAACATTACCAACAACTGTGTCAGTCAAATCAACACCAGTCGCCTGTCCATTTCCATTGTTTTCTAAACTTACTTGATAGGTAATAACTTGACCTGGGGTAACAATATCATCAGCATCATTTTCGTCTTTTGAAATCGACAAATCAGGTGTTGCATCTACAGATACATCTGGAGCACTTGGACTACCTCCAGGTCCACCCTCTTCAGTGGTCGGAATCACAGCTGTATTACCAATCAATACCCCTTCATTTACAGGACTAATAACCTCAGCTTCAAAAATTATTACACAGTTTGTGCCAACAGCAACCTCTAAGAAAGTATATGAAACAGTATCTGAATCAGAAGTGTTTGTGAAAATCGCACCACAGTTATTTTCTGTAATTGAGGCAACATCTAAAGTTAATGAAGGATCAATTTCATCAGTTAAACCAGTTGTGCCTAAACCGTCACCGGTATTTATCATTGTTATAGTATATTCCAAAGTATCACCTGGCTCTACAGTGCCACCATTTAAATCTGAAACAGTTTTTGTACTAGTGGATAAGTTTGGAGTAGCATCAACACTGATGTCATCTGAACTTTCGCTAGCTGGGTCATTCCCACCTTCACTAGCAGGCGCAGCATCAGCGCTGTTACTAATTACTGTACCACTATTAAGTGGAGAGTCGGCCACAACGTCATAAGACACTTCACAAATCGTACCAGCCTGAATTACCAAATTAGAAATAGATAATGTAGGGTCAGCAAAAGAATCTGATTCTGAACCCCCACAATTAGTATACACAAAATTTGATGGAGCACCTACAAAGCTTGAAATAGTATCCGTAAATGAAGTTGTTCCCGCACCATTCCCATCATTTTCAATCTCAATTGTATATGTGATTGTCTCCCCTGGTGTCACAATATTTGTTGGCTTATCGTGATATTTATCAACAATCAAATTAGGTGTCGCATCGATAGTTTGATCAGGAGAAGAGGGTGTTGAACCTGAACCACCTTCATCAGCTGGTGAAACAGTTGCTGTATTTGTAATCAAGATTCCTTCATTAACCGGCGTATTAATAACAACACTAAAAATTATTCTACAAGTTGTGCTTGGTGCAATTTCCAAATCAGAAATATCCAGTTGAGTTGTTGTAGATGAATCAACAAAAGAAGTTCCACAATTGGTTATAATAATTGACGCCGTCGTTAAAGTCGTGTTTGTATCAATAACGTCTAACACATCTACCCCAGAAGCACTTCCATTTCCAGTATTATTTATTCTAATATCATATTGTAAAACATCACCCGGCTCTACCGTCCCACCGTTTAAATCTACAACATCTTTGGTGCTGCTTGATAAATCTGGAGTAGCGTCAACTGTTAAATCTGGAGAAGAAGGGTCTCCACCTACACCACCTTCATCAGAAGGTTCTATATCAACTTGATTTGTAATTACCGTGCCTTCGTCAACAGGAGATTTTACTGAAACATCGTATGTAATAACACAAGGATCAGTAGTAGAAATCTCAAGAGAGAGTATGTCAACAAGAGTAGAAGTTGAATTATTCACAAAACTTCCACCACAATCTGTAAATGAAAAATTTGTAATATTCTCAGTATTGATATCTATAACATCATCCAGGTCAACTCCAGTAGCATTTCCATCACCTGTATTAATAACATTAATAGTATATCTTAAATCATCACCAGGTTCAACTGTTCCTCCATTGAGATCAACGACATCTTTGGTACTTGTTGATAAATCTGGAGTAGCATCAACAATCAAAGTAGGAATAGCCGCAGGAACAGAACCATTTCCACCCTCATCAGCAGGAAAAACTGTAACTACATTATCAAGTAAAGTTCCTTCATCTAAAGGTGTTGCAATATTTACCTCAAAAGTAATTATACATGGATTAGTAGTATCAATTTCTAAATCATCTATTTCAATAGTATTTCCACTACTAGCAGAAGAATCAAAACCTGCCCCACAACCTGAAACCACACTCAAAGATGATTGATCAACTATAAATACCGAATCGACAATATCTTCGATACGCACACCAGTTGCATTAGAATTTCCAGAGTTTGGAATAGTAATAGTAAATTCGATTCTATCACCAGGCTGAGTTGTACCTCCATCAAGATCAACAGCAGATTTAGAAGCTCCGGATAAATCTGGCGTAGAAGAAACAGGATCGGTATTAGTAGCTGGAAAAGCGCCAGAGCCACCCTCATCTGCACCACCTATTAAAACATCATTGCTCAGAATAGTTCCAGGAGGTAATGGGTTATTTACAAGTACTGAATATGTAATAATACAATCTGTTCCAACAGCAACCTCAAGATCAGTAATATCAAGATCAGTTCCAGTTGAAGAGTCTGTAAATCCAGCACCACAATTTGATAAGGTAATATTAGCAAGGGTATTTGTGTTAGGATCAATAGTGTCAAAAACATCTATTCCAGTTCCAAGAGCATTACCAGAGTTAATTAAGGTGAGTGTGTATTCAATTTCATCATCAGGTTCAACATCACCACCATTTAAATCAGTGTATGATTTAGTAGAAGTTGATAAATCTGGAGTCCCATCCACCACCAAATCTGGAGAGTCGACAACAACTCCGTTACCAGGTTGATCAGTAGGTCTAATTCTAGCAGAATTTTCAATCAAAGTTCCTTGATCCGTTGGATCGTTAATAGTAACATTAAAAGTAATTTCACAATCAGTTCCAACCAAAATTTCCACATCTGATAAATTAAGTTCAGTTATTGTAGATGAATCAACAAAAGAAGTTCCACAATTAGCCAAATTCACCGAAGAAGTGTCTAAAACAGTGTCAGTATCAATTATATCCCCAACATCTACACCAGTTGCGGTCACATTACCTTGATTTGTGATCACAATTGTGTACTCTAGAACATCTCCTGGTTCAGTGCTACCACCATTTAAATCTGTAACTCCCTTTTTAGAGTCATTAAGATTTACAAAATCCGGAAAAGGTGTTGGATCATTGTTGTCTGTCGGATCCTCATTTGGATCACTATCAGGATCTACATCATTACCATTTTGACTGGCGTCTTTTACACCACTTCCACCTGGAGTTGAAGCGAAAGCTGTTGCAGAGTTATCATAATTACCTGCAGGTGTTGCTGGAGTTACAGTCACCGTTACCTGAACTAAACCACTATCCCCAACATCTAGGGATTGACCTGTGTCTAGTAAAGTAGTATTACCACCACCATTAAATCCTGGATTTACAGTAAAATCAGGTGAAGAGTATGAATCAACAACATAGCTAGCCCCAGAAAAAGTATTATTCAAATTTTCATCAATATTTACATCATTCAAGGTAATATTCCCTGTATTCTCTACAATTATATCATACGTAGCAGTTACTGTTCCATCTGCATTTACATTAAAAGAAGAAATTTCTTTGGCTATTCCAATTTCTGGGTCAGGTTTGAGTACAGCAGTCTTTTTATTATTACAAGTAGCTGATGCCCCAGCTGCATCACATTCTGCCTGAGGATCTACAGGAGGAGCGCTGTCAGGATTAGTCGCATCTGGATCTGTCGAGTCAGCAGAACGCAAAGCATAAGCTGTATTCATTAGCATATCATTAGCAGGCAAAGATCCGATTTCAGCGTTAATAATATAAGTAACTTGATCACCACTTGGAATATCAGCCACCGCTTCAAAATCACTTCCAGAAAAACTATCACTCACACAAACAGCTCCTCCTGTGGATGTACAGGATCCAAGTGATAAATTTGTAAATTCTGCAGGTATAGAATCTAAAATCTTCGCACCAACAGAATCACTAGCTCCATTATTTCGAACTACGATTTCAAAATTCGTTGTTGCCCCAACTTCAAAAATTGTGTCAGGGTCAATTGTTTTTGATACAATTTCTAAATCAGTTTCAACAATATCAAATGTAAGAGTTTGATCAACAGGAGGAATTTCTACAAATGCCCATGTATCTATTAATCTTCTATTACCAAATGTATCCCCATCACCATCATAATTTGCACCATTTTTCCCCCAAGCATGAGTTCCAGCTACTGTAGAATCTGCACCACCAGCCACAGATTTAGATGGTAGTTGCGGATCATTACCACCAGCTCCATCATTCGGCTCAGAACCCACAGGAGTTGAAGCAACACCATCATCATTAAAATTGGCAATTCCAATATTAGTATCATCCCAATAAACCGTTGAATCAGGTGCCCCTGGACCATTCAAACGAGTGATTTGCAACCCCCCACTACCTTCAGCATCCCAAATTGGGAAATGAACTTCACCACCATTAAAAGCAAGATTCAAAGGTAGATTGTAACTAACACCACTAGCAGCATTTACTGGAACACCGAGACCATCAAGACCATCCCAAAAAATCGAATTTGTTCCCGCAACAGAAGTCACAGTCAAAGTCCTATCATTACCATTACCCAAAATTCCATCGTTATTTAAATCTAATGTAACAGTCGATAACAATCCAGGAGTATTTGAATCAAAAGAAATTGTTCCACCAAGAGGATTGGTCCCCATCTGATCTTGGGTTCCTTCAATTCCAAAAAATTCAACATTAGTTATAGAAGGAATCACTGGATCGCAGTATAACCATGTCTCACCTTCTGTATCTGCTATTGGAGCAGTGGCTGGCATATTTGGATCAGGTGGTGTTAAGAATAATTTATGAGTTATATCTGTAGCGGTATCTGGAGCTTCTGGATTGTGAACCCCTGTATTAGAGTTACCTGACTGATATGTTGGATTACCTAAACCATCCCTAATCCCTTTATTATTAGAATAAAACTGAAAAACATATGGATCTAGTCCATTCATATTAACCTGATATGTATAACAATCATTTGTTTGAACATAAAATGTTGAGTTTAGATTTCGAGAAAAGCCTGCAAGGTTTCCAACAAATCTATTCATATATGCTCGACCTGGAATAGTTGTACCGCCAGAGTCTCTTACTGTAACATCCCAATATTGTACAGAATTTGATGCAAAATCAATATACCATACACCCTCTTGACCAGGTGCAACAGTAACCGTACATGGATTATAACCTCCAGCATTTGGAAGAGGTCCTGCATTTTCTTGAGCCGCATTTGTTAAATTATTGGTAATTGTACAGTTACCAGCAGTCCCATCCGGAGCAGAATAATTTATTGCACCTGTATTTGATCCTAAATATATTGTTTCTCCTACCTCTACATACACCTTTACGGGGCTACTAGCATATTTTCGTGGTCTATTTCCTCCATTACTCATTAACTCTTTAGAACCCTCTGCATTTGAGTCAATTGAAAAATTAAATCTTGATTGAGGAAAATTCAAAACTAATGAAAGCAATATCGGAATAACCAATAGTAAAATTTTTGCTTTTTTAAATTTTCCTAAAAACATAATTCATCAATTTGATACTCAATATTATTAAATTAAAAAACACCCTCGTCAAGAAATTTCAAGACAAAAAATTAATATCTATTCGTATAATATATACCCCTAGTGTAGCATATCATAGGTAAAAAGAAATCTCCAAACTAATTTTAAAAAAAAATAAGAAGTAATTTTTTCATTCTTTTTTAACAAAATGTGAAAATTAGTCGAACCAATAACATAGAAAATGATTAGTCTAAAAATTTTAAATATTATTCGATTAATACTTTAATTAAAAAACAATATTATTGACACCAGAAAAAAAATATTAATATACTCAAACTAAGAGTTTTACCTCTTTTTACAAAAAAAATTTTATCATATGACAAAAAAAATATTAGCAGAATTTCTAGGAACTTTTTGGTTAGTTCTTGGAGGTTGTGGAAGCGCAGTGTTAGCTGCAAATTTTATGGGCTCAGGTATTGGACTCCTCGGTGTTTCATTAGCTTTTGGTTTAACAGTTTTTACAATAGCCTATTCATTAGGACATATTTCAGGAGCTCATTTAAACCCAGCAGTTACTTTCGGGTTGTGGGCTAATGGAAAATTCAAGGCCAAAGAAATCTTGCCATACATTATTGCTCAGACTATTGGAGCAATTGCAGCAGCAGGTATTCTATACATAATTGCAACAGGAAACGGATCAGATATTGCTGGTTTTGCAGCCAATGGATTTGGTGAAAATTCTCCAGGAAATTATGGGGTTTGGGCAGCAATTGTCTCAGAATTTGTAATGACATTCATGTTCTTAACAATTATTATCGGTGTATTAAACAAAAAGGCTCCAAAAGGATTTGCAGGTGCAACAATTGGTCTGGCACTTACTCTAATTCACCTAATCAGTATTCCTGTTACAAATACTTCAGTAAATCCAGCTAGGAGTATTAGCCAAGCTTTGTTTGCAGGTGGTTCATTTATTTCTCAGTTATGGCTATTTATATTAGTTCCGATAATTGCAGCAATATGCGCCGGAAAATTTTCAAAGTATCTACAATCAGAAGAAGAATAATTTAACTCTAAATCAACTCAAGATTAACCCTCAGTGGGTTTTCTTTTTCCACCAAAAAATAACCGCCGAAGCGGTTTTGCTAATTTAGTAAGCGGGGTTCTGTTTTAACTGGTAATTTATCTAAGCTGACTACCAAATTTGCCATTGCACCAGGTGGGGTTTGCCATGTGGACGGTTGCCCGTCTTCACAGAAGATTATTTCATCTTCATTTGACCATCGCCTTTGCAGGCTGTTTATTTTCTGTTGCACTTTTCAGCCTATGAAAAAAACCACTAGGGCTAATTTCTCTGGCTCCCTAAGATTACTCTCGGCAGTTTAAATTCTGCCACCTACTTCATCATTGATGGGTGCCCCGACTTTCCTCTACAAAATAAATTGCAGCTACCAGACAACTAGCTATATCTTCTTAATACAATTTTCCAATTCAGTCAAAGTAAATAATAAATACATACAAAGATCAGTAATTATAACATAATCAAAATCTCAAAAAACTAGACAAGTCCAGAAATATTATTTAAATTTCGACCAACGTTTTAACACTAATCATATGGCTAAAAAAACCAAAAATCTAACTGAGAGAAATAAACTCTACATAGCAATTTTTCTAACTCTATTAATCTTAGCCGGAATAATTTTTATCTCACTATCTGTTTTTTCTCCGGATAGATCTGATTCAGAAAACAATAACGATGACTTTAATATTTCTAGAAGCGAACTAATTGAAAAATTATCTGTATCTGCCAAAAATGGTGTTGAACCTACTGATATTCTAGTACAAAGAATCAAATTAACGGACTTGCCTGTATATCCCGTTGAATGGCAAAAAAAATTCTTTAAAACCTCTGAACTGGCAAACCAATTGGTATCAGGAGAAGCTGCAGACCCTGACAAAGATGGTCTAACTAACAAAGAAGAATATTTCCAAGGAGCTTCCCCAATCAACCCTGACACACTTTGTAACGGAGACGTAGACGATGTAACCTGCTTCGGTAAAAATGATGGAGAAAATGTTGCCGAAGGAATCAGCCCTCTTACCGGTCTATCTCTAGATGCACAACCAGAATTTCTAATTAAAAGACAGGATTTTGCTATTTTGGATAATATCCAAGACACCTTTGAAATTGCTGCTCGTGAAGGTGTAGATTTCCCAAGTTTGTATATATTATCTAAATCAATTGATTTACAAAGTGAAATTGATGAAATCGGCGTACTAGAGCAGGAAGACAACAGGCAAAACTTTTTGAACTATACTAGACTCAGAATTGATATCCTAGATGATTTTACAAACCAGGATGAGCTATCTAACTTTGCAGAAATCTATCAAATCACAGATGTAAACGAATTAGAAAATATCAGACTAAAATATGTAGAGCTTCAAGACAAAATGATTAACACAACTGTTCCAACCAGATTTGTCCCAAGCCATAAAGCATATATTTTGATTTTTGAAAAGATGGAACAATTGATTGAACAACGAAAACAAGGTTTTGAGAATAAAGATTTATTAACAGATGAATTCAGAGATGTTAGTAGAGATAAAGCAGTAGAAGTTGTATGGGGTTACAGAGAACTCAATAAGCAAATATCAATATTAGAAGAAAATTTTGATTTATAGTAGTTCATACACTTGACTAATTTAGAAAATTGTAGTTTTATAAGCTATAATTCTTGGATTCGTAGCTCAGTTGGTAGAGCATCGGACTCTTAATCCGCTGGTCGTGGGTTCAAATCCCACCGGGTCCACCAAACAATTGAAATCAAAATTTCAATTGTCCAAAGAACATGTTTGATTAGTCTTGAGAAATAAGTTTGATTAGTCTTGAGAATCAAAATTTCATTAGTTTACGGAAACTCAGTAAAAAAATACCCTTAATGGGTCATATTTTTCAAAAATTTTTTAAAAGAAACGTTCCTGCAACATAGAATTGCAGGAACTTACCCTTGTTTTCTAAATCAATTTAACTAATTGTTTAGATTTAGCACAAGCATGTCGTGATCAAAACAACCTCCTAATGACTCTTGGGTTAGACTAAAATTGCTCAAATAATTACTAAACAAACCATCTAGTAGCCATGGAACTTTAAATCCCCACCCCATAAAACCAATTTCATAATAAAATGAGGGTTTGTTATTGTGATAGAATTTAAAACCGAGCTTCTTCCTAGCCAGGCTTGATTGAAGTTTAACTATTTCCAAGTCGTTTGGATAATTTAGATTCCCTGCATTTTGTAAAAGAGAATTTTTAATTACCGATAGTAAACAAGGAATAAAATTAAACGATCGTGGTAAAATTCCAGGGGTTGAATCTATACCATATAAATTTATATCACCTAATATGTTAGCATTTTTTTCTTGTTTAAAGCAAATCCCCATAATGGAAAAGATTGTTGCAAATCTATCTACTTGATTACCAAAGGCGGTATTATGAATATTTACCCAACAAATAGATGATTTTTTTTCAGTTATTGCTATACTCCAATAGGATAAATCCTCAATCGAATACCCTTTTAGATTATTCTTTAAATCAGGGTATGAAGTCTGCGGATGAAAAATTACCGAAACATCAATATCCTCCAGCCAACCACGATAAGCAGTTAAAATTCCAACCGAGTTGTTTTTATCATCAGAAAAAAACACAGTTGGTATATAAACAATTGAATATCCATAATACCGAAGCTGACGAACAAAATCAGGATTGTACAAACATTCCTGTAAATGAACTATCTTAGGTTGTTGAGAGTAAATTTTATATAATAAAATTTTGTAATTTATCTCAATCTCATCCAAGTTATATTTTTTACCAGGTTTTTCCCGATAACCAAACCGGGCACAATTTTGCGATATAGCCAAAATTTTGTGTTCACCTTCAAAACTTAACCTGTCATAAATTAAACCGATACCTCCTATGTATGAAAGCTTTTCAAAACTAGGATAAATAACTTCAACCTCGGAAGAGTTTTCATGGCGGGCTCTGATATTAACTTGGGTAGAAATAGTCGAATAAGATACTCTCGCAGTTTTAATTTGAGAGTCACCTCCCAATACATTCTTTGGCAAAATTAGCGCTTGAAGTCTCTTACCATTAAGCAAAAATTGCTCATAAATAGTTTCTCCAGAAGTGTTATTAGATAATACCACTTTTATACCTCATTAGCTCAACATCAAACCTCCCAACTATTAGCATAGAAAATAGTATATGTCAAAAAACCACCCGAAGGTGGATTAATTTGTTAGATAATAATTATCTATTTAGCAGATGATAATTTAGAATATTTCGGATTAATGTGGTTAGTAATAGAATTAAATTCTTCAAATTCCAAAACCTCCTTTTCAATCAAGGTGTTTGCAATTACATCGAGTTCTTTCTTGTATTTTTTAATAATATTCTGACAAGATTTATAACCTTCATTCAATATCTTTTGAATTTCTACATCGATAGATTTTGCAGATTCCTCACTGTATTGTTTTCCTTCAACCATATCCTTACCAAGGAAACTAAGGCCTTTTGAATCATCAAATGAAATCGGACCTAAATCACTCATTCCATATTTACTAACCATGTTTCTAGCTATTTCAGTAGCTTTGGCTAAATCATTACTAGCTCCAGTTGAGATTTCTCCAAATACATGTTTCTCAACAGTATACCCACCAAACAAAACAGCTATATCAGCCATAAACTGACTTCTTGTTCGTGTAATTGGATCGTTATCACCCTGATCTGAAAAAGTATATCCACCAGCTTTTCCACGAGGAATAATTGTAATTTTCTGAACTGTGTTTGCCTCTGGTAGAACTGTAGAAACCAAAGCATGACCAGCCTCGTGATATGCAGTTAATTTCTTTTGCTCCTCTGTTATAACCTTGGTTTTCAGTGATGGACCTAATACGACTTTTTCAACAGATTCTCTAAGAACATCATTATCAATAGATTTTTTTCCTTCACGTACTGTCAATATAGCAGCCTCGTTTAATACATTAGCTAAATCCGCACCAGAGAACCCAGCTGTTCGTTTTGCAATAATTCCCAGATCGGCATTTTTATCTAGTTTCTTGTTTTTTACATGAACTTTCAAAATTTGCTCACGCTCTTTCATGTCAGGAGCAGTTACTGTGATTTGCCTATCAAACCTACCAGGTCGTAGTAAGGCTGGATCCAAAACATCAGGTCTATTTGTAGCTCCAATGACAATTACACTTGTATTTGCTTCAAAACCATCCATCTCCACCAAAATTTGGTTCAATGTTTGCTCTCTTTCGTCATTACCACCACCTAAACCTGCTCCTCTTTGTCGCCCTACTGCATCAATCTCATCAATAAATATCACACATGGAGATTTCTTTTTAGCTCGTTTGAATAAATCACGAACCCTACCTGCACCAACTCCAACAAACATTTCCACAAACTCTGAACCTGACACAAAGAAAAATGGAACATTAGCTTCACCAGCAATAGCTTTTGCCATGAGTGTTTTACCATTTCCTGGGGCTCCAATCAACAACGCTCCTCTAGGAATTTTTGCTCCCATTTTAATATATTCTTCTGGTCTCTTTAGAAAATCAACAACTTCAGTTAGCTCTTGTTTAGCTTCTTCGTTTCCAGCAACATCTTTGAATGTAATTTTATCTTTTTGATCAATTTCATCATAAGCCTTT
>CALIJC010000042.1 GCA_938017575.1 uncultured Patescibacteria group bacterium | reverse complement strand
GGAGAGAGCACTGTTAGAATTCCTGCAATGAAGCTAATTAAATATAGAGTCATGAGTTTTCATATTTATTACTCAAAAATCTGAGAATGGTTAATTATTGACTGTCTCAATTAGAGAATCTAGCGAAAGTATTCCTGTCCATTTTTGCACCTCTTGGCCATTACTATCTAGGACAACCAGGGTATGCTGTGTTGCGACTTTGTATTCTTTTTTGAGCTCTTTTTCTTTGTCATAATCAGCTGCTAATATTGTTACATCGTCAGGGATTTTGTCTAAATTCTCTTGGATATCTTGGTCTAAAACTCGACATGTTGGACACCAACTGGCTTTGAAAAACAAGATTGTTTTATCAGTAGTTATATTAGCAAGTTTTTCTGGCGAGTATTCTGCATATTTACTATTATCGACCCCTTTAGGATTTATTGTTGGTTGAATATCAGAGCTCGTTTCTTTTTTTGAGCTACTGCTTTGATTGGATTTTATAACACTATTTAACCCGTCAAAAACTATAACGGCAAAGATTAGAAACACTACAACGGCGAATATTATTAATAAAAATTTTTTCATACTTTTTTTTCTATAAATTTTGGAAAATTATCATCAATTTTTGGTTTATTTAGAAACTCACACAACTCATCGTAACCATCGCCTTTGAATATGTCAAAAAATAGGATTTGAGTAGGCTTGCTTGAAAACTCAGCTTTTAGCATATTGATATGATTATTGTATGCTTTTTTCCAAACAATTTTATCAAAATCTACCTGCCCAAACAATTTGGTTCTAAGAGTGATTATAAATTTGGGTAATTGATTATTGTAAATTTTAATAATATTTTGTGAATGCTTTTCCCAGCTTTCTAGCCAGCTATCAATGTCTCTTGTTGTGCAGATAAACTTTGAATTAGGGAAATTGAATAAAAATTCTTTTATATATGGGATCGTTGGAGAATCTGTTAACCCATCATAATCATAAATATCATCAAGGGGGTTTTGAGGGTAATGTTTTATATTGTAACCGAGTTTACTAAGTGCTACTGTTAATGATTTCGTCCCAGTTCTACCCAGCCCAACTCCAATAATTTTTTCTCCCTTTTCCATATCTATAATTACTACGGTATTAGCAGCAAAATGTAAACACTTTCAATAGCATAAAAAAAGCCAGGAAAACCTGGCAAATCGTGTACATTATATTTATCTACCTCCTGGTTAGACCTTCGGAAAGCTCATCAATATCTCTATCTGTGAATTTAGTAGTTGGTTTGTATTTTTCTTTTTTTACTTGTTTATTAGGTTTTTGGTATGATAAATATTGTTCTAAATCTGAATAATCTGGTTTATTCGAAGATTCTACAGGTTCTTGAATACTATTAGAGACTTCATCTGGGGTTGCTGCATTTTCAACTTTTACGAACTGATCCGATAAAGCATCAAACACAATCTGTAATGCTTTGCTCAAATGTTTATCTCTAGTTTTATCTATCTGATTAAACAAATCAATAACACCTGGTTGTAGATTTTTATTACCAATAGATTTATCAATGTACCGAAGAAGAACGCTCAAGCTGTGTTTCGATTTTTGATACCTAGAATTTCTACTATTGAGAATTGATTTAATTACAATATTGTTAAAATTATTACTGTACAAACTATCCCAAATATCTTTTTTAATTTTCAACTCCATTGAAGAACTAGAATCAAAAAGATTTAGTATATCTTGGCTACTAATTCCCTCTGACTCGATACTATTTTCGTTTTGCGTTTTCCTTTCTGGAAATTTAATTTTATCAGACATATTCATCTTGATTTATTAATTATACCACATAAATAAACTATTTACAAGCAAAAATTGAAATAAGTGTGGATATATTTGCATAAAATTATTTTTAATGTTATAATTAATATATAAAATAAACAAAAATGAAAAACAAAGTACAGTTAATCGCTTACCCAAATAGAATTGGCCACAATCTGGAGGATTTATTCGGTTTTGTTAGGTCTAACCTTGGTAATTCAGTTAAGGGTTTGCATTTGTTACCGTTTTATCCTTCTAATGCTGATAGTGGTTTTTCTCCTCTAACCC
The DNA here is from genome assembly GCA_938017575.1 of uncultured Patescibacteria group bacterium. Classification (GTDB taxonomy): domain Bacteria; phylum Patescibacteriota; class JACMRA01; order JACMRA01; family JACMRA01; genus JAAUSE01. The sequence continues at coordinate 21,131 of CALIJC010000042.1, read as the reverse complement.
ATCAAAAAGTCGATCCTGTTTTTGGTTCTTGGAAACAAATCCGGGAATTTACCAAAGATTATGATCTATGTGTCGATTTGATGTTGAATCACATCAGTAACGAATCTGAAGAGTTTCAAGATTACCTAAAAAAACGTGAGGAATCAGAATATAGTGAGATTTTCATCGATATTGATAGGGATTTTGGTGATATGACCGAAGAAGACGCCAAAAAAATTCACATCCGTAAAGAAAAACAACCATTTTTACCTGTTCGGTTTGGCGATGGGACTAACGGCCGTGTTTGGTCTACATTTACTGATTGTCAGATTGATTTAAACTACCAGAGTCACAAAACCCTCAAATTAATGGAAGAAAACATGGAATTTTTGTCTAGCCAAGGGGTTAATTTACTGCGTTTAGATGCTTTTGGATATATTACCAAGAAAACTGGGACCGATTGTTTTTTGGTTGAGCCTGATGTTTTTGAAAAGTTAGATTGGTTTAACGAAACTGCAAAAAAACACAACATGGAAATTTTGCCTGAGGTTCACGACCACCCTAGTTACCAAACTGCTATAGCTTCTAGGGATATGTATTCATACGGTTTTGCATTACCTCCGCTGGCTTTGTATACAATTTTGTTCAAAGACTCTAGCTACATCAAGAACTGGCTTAGAACGTGCCCACACAACCAGGTTACCGTCCTAGATACTCATGATGGTATTACAATGCCAGATGTTGAAGGACTGCTGCCAAAAAAAGAAGCTAAAAAGTTGATAAACAAACTATCCAAACGAAGTGGTGATCCAATCCTGCGTAAAACTGCAGCTAATGTAGGTAGTGTTGGTGCAATTTACCAACTAACTACCACTATTTACAGTGCTTTTGAAGAAGATGATGATAAATATCTAGCCTCTAGAGCAATCCAGATGTTTACACCTGGAATCCCTCAGGTTTATTACCAAGGCCTCTTAGCAGCCCCAAACGATCACGGACAATTGAACAAATGCGGCGATCCTAGAGAAATCAACAGAACAGTATTTAGCGTTAAACAAGCTGAGAAGCTACTGAAAAAACCAGTCGTAAAAAGATTGTTGAAATTATTAGAATTTAGAAATTCATACCCAGCTTTTGATGGCGATTTTCGATTATTCTATAGTCATGAAAATCAACTCAAAATTGGTTGGAATGTTGATGAATACTATTGTAATTTGGAGATAGATTTAGAAAAATGTGAATCAATGATCACCTACACTGAAAATGGTAAAACAAAATCATTTATAGTTTAGCTCCTGAGCAAATATAAAAAAGATAGGATAACAATAATAGCCACTCATTAAATTTGAGCAGCTATTGTTTAGGTTATTAACCTAGCTAGACTTATTTTTTCTTTGGCCCTAGAAATAATTGAGGTACTGAAATACTCCAATCAATATCATCTTGCTGAATAAAAATCGAAGTGATTTTAGCTTCATTTATTTGAGCTTTGGCTCGTTTTAGATCATTCTCCCCTTTGAAACACATTTCAACCTGGTCAACCTTTGAAGGATCTCGATCATAGAACATTTTTCTATTGTAGCATCCTGGTTTTCCATCTACTTCTTTGACGCTACCTGTTAACTTCATAGTGTCAGGAAGACTACTTAAATACTCTTCCTTTTCAGCACAAAGGCGTAAATATGGCGTTTGAAGAGTCTCTTTACCACCCTTGGTGAATATTAGTCTCATCTCTGAACAATAAAGTATTTTTATGAACTCTGAGGCTGGCTTTTCACTAGTACCGAATTTGGTATTTTCGTCAATCTCGACAGGTTTTTCGAACTTGCTTCTTGTGGGAGATATCGAAGGTGCTTTTGTAGCTATAGGATCTATGTTTGTAGGTCCTAAAGCTAACATTGCTGCTAATAATCCTAGCATGAGATGATTCTCCAACAAAAAATAATATCTACTGGGTATTTATAGCATATATTTACCGCATGGTCAATATCTGATTTAGCTACGTGATTAGTTTGGTTATATAATCAAAATGTTTTTTTTCAACCGGTGTTATAGATAACCTACTACCTTTTTGTGTTAGAATCATTCCTGATAAATTTGGGTCTGATTTTATCTCGGGCAATGTCAAGATTTTTTTGGCTTTGGAAATAAATTTCATATCTACCAGTATCCAGCGAGGGTTTTCCGGAGATGATTTAGGGTCGTAGTATTTGGCTTTGGGGTCAAACTGAGTCGGATCTGGGTATGGTTCACTTGCAACCTCAACTAACCCTGCAATATGAGGAGGTTTAGTAACAGAATGGTAGAATATTACCTTATCCCCTATTTGCATATTATCTCTCATGAAATTTCTAGCCTGGTAATTACGGATACCATCCCAAGGCTCCACCCCAGCCTTTTGCATATCATCAATTGAAAAAGCCGACGGTTCAGATTTGATTAACCAATAATTCATATATCTTTAGTTATTGAATATAACGTTAATGTCAAAAAATTCAACGGAAAATTAATTTATTCCAGGGCTAGGATTTCTTCTTCTTGTTTGATTTCTGCAGACTCTAGTTTTAGGATATTGGATTGGAGACCAACTAGGTTTTTATCTGCAACATCGTAATTAGTTTGGGCTTGGCGGATTTTATCACCTAATTTTCTAAATTCTTCTCTAAATGAATCAACATTTTTGCTGACTTTTTGTAGACCCTGAATTATCATTTCAGCATTTTCATTAACCTTTAATTTAAACTCATAGGCATTTACTAATAAAATGATTGGGAAAATTGTTGTTGGGGAAACTGGAGTGACTTTGGTTTTGTGAATAGATTCCATTATTTCCGGGTCATTTACGACTTCGTTATACATACTGTCGCTTGGCAGATACAAGAAAAGCGTGTCAATAAATCCAGGTTTGGAATATTTTCTAGAAATCTCTTTGGACATTTGCAGAACTGATTTGAGATAGAGTTTTTTTGCTTGTGGTTTGGATTCAAAATCTGCATCTATATAATCCTGATATCGAGTCACTGGGAATTTACTATCTATACCAATTTTTTTACCACCAACAGTTATCATGAAATCAATTTTGTCCTGTGACCCAGGAACCATGACCTGTTTTTGCCAATCACGTACATTTAGATGTTCTGAGAGGATTGTTTCTAAATAATTTTCGGCGAAATTACCAAAACCTTTGGAATTGGTTCGTTCAAAAATATTATTTAGTTTATCTACAGATTTGGTTGAATCAATCATTTTTTGGGCTGTGGACTGCATATGTCCAAGGTTTTTGGTTACATCCTCAAATGATTTGAGATTTTGACGCAGGTTTTCTGTTAAACGCTTATCAATTTCACCTTGTATTTGGGATAACTTTTCATTATTGATTTTTGCTAGAGCTTCAAAATTATTTTTGTTGTGGTTGAGAATATCTTGAATAGAAGTAGATAATTGTTTAGATACAGACTCGGTAATATTTTGGAGGGAAGAGAGGTTTTGTGATTTAATTTTTTCAAAATGGACTACCTGATCCTGAGATTGTTTTTGGAAATTTTCGTTGGTTTTTGCTAAATGCTCGTTTTGATTTATTTTAATTGATCCAAGATCTTGTGAAATCCTATTTTCTAGTTTGTATTGTAGCTCGGAGAATTTACTTTCTAATTCTCGTAGATTTTTGGAAATTTCTGTTTGGAATGTTATTTGCTGCTGTGAAAGTCCTGAGCCAACCTTGTTGACTATCTCGTCAGAATTAACTACTCCGCCTGTTGACTTTTTTTGGTAAATAGACCAAACTAAGAATAACAAAACCACCCCTATTACCATATTTATGCCAATTAATAATTCCATAATTATTTATTTAGATAATATATTAAAACTCTATCGAAGCGGGGTTGTCAAATTAAAAATCAATGAAAATACAGAAATTTTAGACCTGGTTGAACTAGCAGCCTTGGGCGAGGAAAATGGAATTTTAAACCTGGCAGACAAATTTGAAATACTTTGGGAAAGGATCGAGCCTGAATTTGGAGGCTTACCAGTATTTTTCATTGTAGGACCGCGTGCTAGGTTTACTGATACTAGAATTGTGTTTACATGGCTAAAAACCAAAGCAATGTTTGAACCAGGATTTGAATTTTATATTGCCAAAAACAATAAGCCATTAAGCGATTTGGATAGTCAAGAGCTATACCATCTTTTATTAGAGATAAAAGCAAGTAATTCCAAAGATCTACAATACAGCAAAGAACCAAATATTGGTAGAAATTAACTTTACTGTTTATTGATTCTCTTTTCTCAAATAATAGTTATGATAACCATTACCATCTTTTCTGAAACATTTATTATAATCTGAATACATATCAAAAAATTTACCTTTTGGATATTTCTTATTACTAAAATTAATTAGGAATCCAGGATACTTTGATCTTACATAATAGTGATTTTTAGTTTCTAAATATCTTGATTGGTAATAATACACCCTCCTTTCGTCCCCGCATTTTCTGGAGTTTATATAATGAAACGAAATAGTTGAAAGAATCGATACTGAAATCAAAAAAATCAGCCAAAAACACACAATCTTGGTTTTTCTATACCCTTGTCTCCCCAATAAATAGTATGCCAATAATGAGATAGCCAACCAGTAAATATGACTAATTCTGGAGCTGAATATGGGGTGGAATATTATCTTTGGATAATCATATTCTAAAATATTTAAACTTATTTCGAATATAAATTTCCATAACCTAGAAATATAGACTCCAAATAAAAGAATAATTAGAACTTTGGCAATTTCTCTAACTAACTGTGTAGAAGTTAATTTATTTCTAAATTCATTTAGCTTCTCATGGGCAATTAGATTAATTAATCTTAGCAAAATTAGTGTACAAATGATCACCAAAATTTCAATTGGAAACCTGTATATCAAATTAGAGATCATACTTATTACTATTTCTAACATACCTTTTAAGACATCAAACTATACATTTAAATCGATCTTATCTAATTCAAATACTAAAACATGCGTTTTTATATCCGAATACTTTTCGTCCATTCAACTGCATTGAATCTTGATGCTGGGAAAAGTCGGACAAACTAATAACCATTATATAATAATCAGATCTTTTTGCAAATTTCATAAAATAATCAACTTGCTTAAAAAATAATAAAAAACCCTTTCGGGCTTTATAAATATAGAACTAGATGCAGTTTAGATTACTTGGTTTTTTTAGCTGCTGGTTTTTTGGCAGGTGCTTTTTTAGCTGCTGGTTTTTTTGTAGTTGTTTTAGCAGTAGCTTTTTTTGCTGGAGCCTTTTTCTCTACTTTTTTAACTTCTTTTTTTGGTTCAGCTTTTTTAATAGTTGGTTTTTTAGTTGCTGGTTTTTTAGCAACAACTTTTGGTTTAGCTGCTTTTGCTGCTCTTTTTTTGGCTTTTTGTGCAGTTTTGCTAGCAACCTCATTTCCTAAAGCTTTTTCAACCATTGCTGAAACCCTAGATTTTTTTCGATCAGCTCTCTTTTTTGGGATTAAATTTGATTTAACAGCTTTGTCTAAGCTAGAGAAAACCTTTGATAGAGTTGTCTGGTACTCACTGGGTTTGTTAGCTAGAACTCTTCGTAATTCTTTTAATGATTGAGTGATTTTGTATTTTCGAGTGTTGTTAAAACCTCTTTTCTTTTCTGAACCTCTTAGGGCTTTCTTTGCTGATGATGTGTTTGGCATATTTTTCTTGTTTCTTGTTATTCTATAAAGAGAATATGTAAATCAACAATGAATTATTAACTTACATACCCTCTCTTTGGTTACCCTGGAAATTCGATAGAATTTTTAGGGAGGCGGAATGATTTATAGAGATTTGGAATAATTATTTACGAGTAAATAATTTGGAAAATTGTTATAAATTATGACGCTGGAGCGGGTACGGGGAATTGAACCCCGATCTCAACCATGGCAAGGTCGTATTCTACCACTAAACTATACCCGCAAATCGGAATTGCTTTTATATTATAACTTTAGATTAAAATCAAAGCTTTAATATTTTAGAATTCTTCCTTTTTCTCCTTCAAAACATTTGTTTGGTGGGGGCCTCTATATTCAAATAGAAGTGAAATAAAGGATTAACTAAATTTTAGTTACAATTTAAAAATTGTCAAGGCAAGAACCTAACATAAATATTAGGTAAATATTGAATACTCCCTTGAGTTTACATCAAAATCAAAAAGGACCCCGAAGGATCCAATTTGTTATTAATTACTAGTGTAAATACTAGTGTAAATTTAGTATTTTAATTCCTTTTTCTTTCTAAGACTTAGTGAAGAAATTCCACCGAATCCAACTAAAGAAGCTAAAGAAGCTAGAGCTAAACCACCACTTCTAGGAGTTGCAGTAATTCCAGCTAAAGCTTGTGCATTAGCAGTACTGGTAGTTCCAGTAGTTGTACTAGTAGTTGTAGAACCACCATTTCCTTGACTTGAACTATTGTTAGTTGAAGTTGTAGAAGTAGTTGTTGTTGTAGTTCCTCCACCGTTGTTTGTGTTAGTAGTAGTTGTACCACCGTTATCACAACCAGTATCAGAAGTTGTACCACTGTCATTTACTGTAACAGATGTAGAAGTACAAGAACTAGAATTGTTAGTTCCACTATCAGAATTTGTATCACAAACCTGAGTTGTTTCACCATTAACAGTTACTGTAGAACAAGACTCACCAGTAGATGAAGTTGTTACGTTACCATTTGCATCAACGTTAGCGTTAGTAGTTCCACCGCTAGTAGATGTTGCAGAAACAGAACCGTTACCAGAACCATTTGCAGAGCTGCTGTTGTTAGAGTTTGAACTAGCAATTACAGTTCCATTGTTAGTGATAGTAGAAGACTGATCTGATGTAGTGTTAGTGTTAACATTTACATTAGTACCGTTTCCATTACCTGTAGCAGTAGAAGAACCAGTTGTGCTTGCACTTGCTGAACCATCACTGTTAATTGCAGTTTGAGTTCCGCTATTAGTGTTAGTACTAGTAGAAAGAGATCCACCGTTAGAACTGGCATTAGTGTTTGCAGTTTGATTAGAAGTTGCTGTAGTTGTTAAACCATTAACAGTTGAGCTACTTGTTGAGTTAGAACTAGAATTAGATGTAATGCTAATACTTGCTCCACCATTACTATTAACATTATTGTTATTAGTGTTGGAATTAGAGTTGTTAGAGTTTGAAGAATGATTTGAACCAGAGTTATGGTTTGAGCTAGAGCTTGAAGCATCGTCAATGTCCATGTTAATTCCGTCAATCAAACTAGAAACAAAATTATTAACATTAGAACTACCATCAGAGTTAAATAATGGATCTGCATTCCATGCAAAAGCAGGAACTGCTAACCCAAAAACCATGAAAGTAAAAATACTAAATGTAATAATACCTGTGTTGAAAATTGTTTTATTGTTCATATATATCACGAGTTAAGACTTGTAATACCTACTATAGTAGCATATAATTCAGGTAATGTCAAGTCCTATTTGATGTTTCTGGGGAGTATTGACAATTGATAGTAAATTTGAGAATGTTCAGGGGGCTAATTTATTCTAAATTACTATTTTGAGGAGTAAATAATGGTACAAAATATTCATCCGGAATATCAATATCTAAATTTGCTAACAAATATACTAGATAATGGTGGTGATTACGAACCGTTTGTTAGTCAGGATATGAAGCAACTACATTATGTTGAAAGAGATGTACCCACATGCCGTGGTTTATTTGGGGCAATGATGGAATTTGACTTAATAGAAGGTTTCCCTTTGTTTACTACAAAATTTGTTCATTTTAAAAGTATCTATATTGAATTACTATGGCTTTTGAGAGGATCAGGAAATATTAAGTTTCTGGTAGATAACAATGTAGGTATTTGGAATGAATGGGGCTGGCAAAAATACTTAAGCCTATCACATAAGGAAACTCCCGGTGAGAAGCCTCTTAATTTAGACGAATATGTAAAAAGAGTCAGAGATGACTCAGACTTTGCCCGTAAATACGCTAATCTGGGTAGTGCTTATCCAGTTAATTGGAGACACTTTAAAGGAGCTGGAGAAAAAGAGGTAGATCAAATCCAGTGGGTAATTAATGGACTAAAGAATGACCCAACTAGACGTCATTATGTTGTTTCCGCTTGGCATCCTTGCTATACTTATGAAATGGCCAATGAGGGTGAGGCTATGGCTTTACCACCGTGTCACACGACATTTCATTTCAAAGTAAACACTCAAGGTAGATTGGATTGCAGCCTATTTCAAAGAAGTGCAGATATGTTTCTTGGGATTCCATTTAACGTAGCTTCTTATTCGCTATTAACTCATATGATCGCTCAGGTTTGCGATTTGCCAGTTGGGAAATTTGTTCATTTTTTGAGTGACTACCATATTTACTCAAATCATTTTAAACAATGCCAAGAGCAAGTCACACGAGAACCTCTCCCATTTTGTGGATTAGTTCTAGATCCCACAATCACTAACATTGATGATTTTAATATCAACTCTTTTTCTGTTGAGAATTATCAATACCACCCTAGTTTAAAAGGTGAGGTTACTCCAGTTGGTGGAGTCTAAAACACCTTACTATTGACAAAAACAGCCTTTGAGACAATTACTCAGAGGCTATCTTTTTTGGTGGACTACTATGCTAAATATTATCTGTAGCTTGGATGAAAATAATGGATTAGGATTGGGAGATAAGTTATTAATTGAAATCCCTGCTGATTTACAAAGGTTTAAAGCTCTAACTTCAGGTCACCCAATATTGATGGGTAGAAAAACTTTTGACTCCCTTCCAGGTGTTTTACCGAACAGATACCATATGGTTCTATCAAATACCCCTAATCAAAACACGGATGAGAAGCTTGCATACTATACTGATTTAGATTTAATGATTTCTGACGCCAATGAAAGAGATAAGGAAGTATTTATTATTGGTGGAGCGCAGCTATTCGAGTTAACCCTACCAATTGTAGACAGATTATACATTACTAGGGTTTATGATGAGTTTCCATGTGATGTATTTTTTCCTAAACTCGATGAATATATAGATCGGTTTCGAAAATCTGATGAAGGCTCTGTCGAGAAACATGAAAGCACTGAGTATCAATTTCAACAATATACAAGAATTTAATAATTTGATTTCTTTTTACTACTACCATCTTACTCTTTACAAAGAATTGTAGAGGGTATTTTTTGACAATTTTTCTAAATACTGCAAATACTATTTGTTGTTGCTATATTAGAGGAATTCAGGTGGGCAAAAGATTACACTATGATGATATACTTGGTTCTATTAACAATAAAGATGGATTAAATATCGAAAATTATTCCTTGGAAAGACTGGGTACAGCTAGTTATGATCTCTCTTTGGGAACTAGATTTGCGGTTCCTAAACCTTGGGTTATATCTGTCAGTTCCGCCGAAGAACAAGAAAAGTACATGTATTTTGTGCAAGTACCTAACAACAATTATGGTGAAGATGATAATGATTTACTAATCAATGGAAAAGGTATACTCTGGGATATAAGAAGATTTCTATTTACCCTAAGGAGATTTTTTTTAGTTGGTGTTGATAAGTATGGGTATTTTTTTAGATTATTTCCTTTTGCTTTCGTTTTAGGAGAGCTCAATGAAAGGTTTGAGCTACCTCGAAACATGGAGGCAGTATTAGATGGTAAGAGTGCTGGTGGTAGATGGGGGATACTGATTCACGCTACTGCGGGGTACGCCGATATTGGATACAAAGGGAAAATGACTTTGGAAATCAGAAACCTGATTCACTGGTTTATCAAAATATACCCAGGGAGAAGGATTGGTCAGATCAGACTTAACCAGTTCGATAATGAGCCTAGTGTTTGTTATGGAGATGAAAAAATTACTTCACATTATCAAGGTGATAACACAGTGAAATGCTCCAAAGGTTTAAAAATTTGACCAGCCTGAACATAACCACTTTCGACCAGCTATACTCTGCTGGTCGTATTTTTATGTAATTTCTTTGTTTATTTCTTTCATCAAATTAATGAAATTATATAGCACTGTGATACCTTCTTTATTATCTCTTTTGTTAGTATTCAAAACACTTATAAACTTTGTAACACTAGATCTACGATTTGAAACAGCTCCGGGAAGATTTAAACTGGCAATAAAAGAATGGTATAGTTTTTTAATTTCTGAATTTGGATTGCTTACAGCCACTTCTAAAATACTAAAGAACGTAACTTCTAATTCACCGACTCCATCACTAATTAAGGTGGTATCGTCAGTTACAGTATTTGAATTTAACCAAATATTATATTTATCTACTTCCTCCCTAGCTTTATTTTGTAGTTTTTGCTGAACAGTTAGTCTTTCTTGAGAATTTGGCTGAAATTTGTGTTGAGTGTTTAAGAAATTTTCGCTTTCCATATATTAACTTTATAGGGAGCTATAATAAAAATTATAAATCGTCAAGGCAGCTAGAATGTAAATAACTAAATTATGTTTAATTTTTAGCGATTTCAATAGCTTCACTGACTAAATCTCTAAATTCCTCTGTTTGAACATCTGCCAATTCATTTACTAAATAGTATTTTATAAAACTATGCTCTGTTTTTTCGAACAACTGATGAAAATCCATGAATTTCACACCTTGGTGAAACCCTAGATATAATTTTTTTTCTTTATAAGTTAGATAACAAATATTTTTATAAACCTCTTTGTTAGTTTTTCCTTTGTGAAAATAATAGACTACAAAAGGAAGATGCCATTTTATTTCTAGCTTTGTGTTAGGAATTAGTTTTTGCAGTTCTACAATTACCTTTTTGCCCAAACCAGAGCCAATTTGGTTGTCGTAGTCATAGAATTGCTCCATGTTATAGATTGAAATCATAAAGTAAATATATATTAAAAAATAATTGAAAACAAAACTTTGGCCAAATGGCCAAAATCTGTATTGTTAATCACAATGTGGTGCTGCGGGCGGGACTTGAACCCGCAAGCCCAAATGGGCAAGGGATTTTAAGTCCCTCGTGTATACCAATTCCACCACCGCAGCTTGCTGATGGGATAATAATTCTTATTTTTGCAGTTTTTGTCAAGGTTTAATAGTCTTGGAATTAATCAAACAATGGCTCATCAACTGGTTGAAACCTATCTTTATCTCTTTTGTATAATTTCTCACTTACCATTTTATCCCACTCTTTTTGGAGGTCGATTTGATGTGTATTAGCCAAACATGTCACTGTTAAAAGCACATCACATAGCTCTCCACCTAGCTGTGATTTATCCTCTCTCTTTTTTTTCTTTTTTACGCCATACATATGGTTTAGATTACGCCCTATTTCTCCAACTTCTTCCATTAAACGAGCCAATATCTCATATGGGGGCCAGTATTGTGGGGTGTATTGACCAGTCCAGTTATCTACATCTTTTTGAATTTGCTTCAGAGACATAATCTGATTAATCAATTAAAAACGAAAAAGAATCAAGTATTTTGACAAAATACGGCTTTTGGGTTAATATATATTCACCTTTCCCTTCACTAGGGTGCCCTGGAAATCTATTTGATTTTTAGGGAAGAGGAGTAACTTGTGGAGTCGTTGAAAGATTATTCTTAATAATCTGTAGATGTCGCAACAAGTTGCAACGTGGGGATGTCTTAGTTTTGACAGTTGGTAGACGTATTATTTGGACTAGATAAGTTGGTAGAAATTCTTGAAAACTACCCACAATTTTATGTGCAAACAAAACAAACTCATTTGTAGAAGGAATCGAAGCTTACGCTGCGAAACTTTTGCAAGGTGTACCACAAGTTGCTTAATTAAAATGACTAATTTAAATTAGTGGTTTCTAAGCCTTGTCTACACTGACCAGGAATGCAGGATGTGTATATCTCCTAATTTCTTGGCTTATAAATTAAACCAATGTATACACCTTTGAATTTTATTTGATTTATGTAATTTTCAAAGTAAATTATAATTCAATTGATCTTTGGTTTGTTAGTTTATTTCCCAAAGAGACAGAAAATTTTTCTAGAATTTAGTTTTAATTCTAAAAATAAAAAACTGAATATGTGTCTAGCCTGAAAAACTGAATAATAAAGAAATCAATTGGACGTGAGTGCAAATCTCACCATCTCCACCACTACGTCGTAATTCATGACGATATTTCAGATTGCCCTATAGGGCAATCGTTGCATTTCTCTTTGAATTACTCCTTCTTACCCACAAAATTTTAATTCTGCGTGGACCCCATAATCATAGCCCAGCGACGCGGCAACAAATAAATCCTGCTATTGCAAGCTTCTTTTGTTTATCGTCGCTAAACTCCTTCTCCCTAAAAATTCTGTCGAATTTCCAGGGTACCCTAGTTCCCATTAGACAGATTTCCATGATAAGAGAGTATTTTTTATTAAAAAAATAGGTATAGAAATTCTCTATACCTTTACTCAAATTTCTGACGAGTCGTGTTAATATTAACAAAACCCCATAAACTTATCAATTTTATTAATTTTTTCTTCTAATTTCGATAGGTAGGTTTCTTGCGTTTTTCCAAGGTGGATTGTGCAAATTATGAAATGGATGAATCCTGAGACTAACCCTACTATCACAGCTGTGATGATAAAAATAGGGGTGTTAAATTGTGCAAAGTGAATTATGTTTATGAGTAGGCTGGTAATCAAGCCTACTATAATTCCATATATTAAACTATCCTTGGGTTCACGGCTTATGTTATTGAAAAACTCTTTCTCAGGGGCATTTCTATACCCTGCTAAATTAGGTGAAATTTTTGATAGATAATTCAAACATATTAAATAACCACCTAACTTTCTCCTCATTTCTTTACTGATAGAGGCTTTTTGAAAAGAACTCACAATAGGATTATATATTAAGTACTTTAAACCTCCTGCTTGTTTAGCTGACTCTAAAAATGGAAATTCTCTAGTGAAATGTATCCTTAATTTGTCGAGTTCATTTTCTGTAAACATGCTCTGGGTCAATTTCGAAAAATACAATTCCAAAACAGAATCTATATTAATGTCATCAACCCTGTGAATTGAAACACTCATAATCAATCCTCAAAATAGTCTGTAAGCTTATGACCAAACCAGGTTTTCACAATTTATTTATTCTGTCAAAATATTCCTAGTAGTTTTTTATTTGGTGCCGGTTCAAAATTCTTTTGATACTTTTTATTATTTTTAGCCATATCTGACATAATATCTACAACCTGCTTAGGATATTTTCCGGTGGCCGATTCACCTGACAACATGACATAATCTGCCTTGTCAATTATTACTGCCCGATATAAATCACTAATTTCACTTCTGTTTGGAACATTTGTATCAATCATCGACTCGAACATTTGGGTTGCTACTATCAAATCTTTTTTATAATGGTTGGCAACTTTTTTTATATATTCTTGGAGAAATGGGGCGGCCAAATGCAGAGGCTGGGTTTCCAAAGCCAAATCTCCTCTAGCGACCATTAGCATATCAGATTTTTCTGCTATTTTTTGAATATTACTACTTTCGAAAATTTCTTGTTGCTCTACCTTAACACATATTTTGGGTTTATACCCGGTTAATTTATTTTCTTTTTTAATTAAACCTAGGAAATCTATAAACTGTTCAAACTCGGCAAAATTTTTCAAAAAACTAATTGCGATTACTTCGGGTTTTAGTGTTGGGACAAGATGATCCAGAATGTTTTTATCTTTTTCAGTTAGAAAATCAATTTTCACATCTGTTTCTGGAAAATTCAAACTTTTGTTAGATTTAAGACAACCAAAATGTTGGTTTTTTAATATAATTGTGTCGCTATTTGTTTCTATAACGTTAGCGATCATTTTTCCATCATCGAATAAAATTTTATGGTTTTTTTTAGCGTCTTTGAAAAAATTATATCTAACTGGTAGAACAAAAACTTGTTCATTATGATAATTAATCGAGTAGGGGTATTCCCTGCTCTGGTCAAATACTTCTAGTACGAAGAGCTCATCTTTTTTAAAACTAATATCATTAGTCAACTCCCCTAACCTGACCTTTGGGCCAGGAATATCTAGTAGCAACTTTAGTCCGTTTTGACGTGCCATACTACCTATTTTTTGGTGCCAGGCAAGTGAATTATGCGACGTATTTAGCCTAGCGAATTCTACATTATTTTTGGCAAAATACCCTAATATCTCAGGAGATTCACTCGATGGTCCGATAGTTGCTATAATTTTAGTCATCTTTAAAAAACCATATACTAAAAACAAAAATTAATCAAGAAAATGCTGCCCGGAAAATTAGGCAGCTGTTGTTTATGTTCGGAATTTTCATTTGGACAAGTACAAGTCAAAATAATATGTTTTTTGCAGTATCACTCCATTCAGCTCTTTTAACAAAATGTGAGCCGATTTCTTTTGATGATTCACTTTTATTAAAGCAAATATTAATGATGGTGTGATTGAGCTAAACAGAAGAATTGGCAAAGATATTCTACCATTAAAAACCATTGTCATAATTGAATTAATGATAAGAAAGAATACTAAAAGTATGACAGACTCTCTTAAAAAATGATATTTTTTATACTTGTAAAAGAAATGAATCTGGTTAAACTTCTGAACGGCTTTGCTTTTGAAATTCGAATCATTAATTAACTCAATAAAAAGATCGAGACGGTCTAGAAAATCATTATAGAATTGATTAGAGAATCTATCTCCATGTTTACTATAAAATATTCTTCTGAACGGATCATAAATACTGGATTGGAATGACTTCTGACCAGTATTATCTTGCAGACACTCTTTTAGGAGTGTGTTACTTGGAAATAGATCTATCAAGTAGAAATATTTCCTACTATCATAACTCCCGCCTTCTTCGACTATAGCTTCTAGACTAAGTTGCCTTATTCCACTACTCATCATAAAAAACTCCAAATTATCTCCAACAGTTAGTATAGTCGCACAATTGAGACATTTGGTCAAATTTAGCTGATAATTATCTGAGTCCAGGGTTTTTTGCTGCTTGTTTTAGAACTTTTTTGAGAACTGTAAGATCAACATCTTTAACATTTTTAATATTAATACAGCTCTTACCTACTTTGACTTTACCTAGGCTGTCCTTATTTTTTTCGGCCACATATTCACCATCTACAACCGAGCATACATATAAACTGATATATGATTTTTTGTTTGCCAATGCAATTGTTGGCCACTGAATTTTCTCTTTTTTGTAATTTAGATATGGGAAAGAACCGTATCCAATCATGTTAGAAGCAAAATGGACTTTTAATTTGGGTACAGTTTTTTGAATTAAATCATGCAGTTTCATGAAATCTTCTTGTCTCTCAGGAGGAATTGATTTTAGGTACTCTTTTACGTTTGTCGCTTTGACGGGTTTAAACATGTTCATATAAATATATAATTAATTTTGATTAGACTCCAATAAATTTTAAAATTTCATATACAAAAAAGGCTGGCCAAACCATTGCTTTTAGAATTCCTAGAACTCCAAGCCAAAAAGAAGAAGCTGTTGTTACATAATAAACTAGCGCTCCAAGGCCTCCCAAGCAGTATAAGCCCTCATTACCTTTGCCCTTTGCATGATTTTTTATATTATCAGACATAGTTGTCAAATCAAAATAAAGCTAAGTTGAATTGTCAATTATAATTATTCTTTTTTGGGGAAATAATCCGAACCTTCTAGTTCAATAGGGAGGCAACTTTGAGATGATTTTTTGTCTATTAGATTGTGGTCGTATTCATAGCCTTTGCCATAATCTAGGTCTTTCATTAATTTAGTTGGGGCATTTCTAAAATGAAGCGGAACTGGTAAATTACCATGTTTTTTAATATCTAGATGTGCCATTTTTTGAGCCATGTAGGCTGAATTATTTTTTGGAGAATTAGCCAGAAACTCCGCCAGTTGAACTAGGAAAATTTCTGCCTCAGGCATTCCTACTTTGGAGACTGCATCGTAGACTTGATTGGCTAACAAAAGAGCATTTGGGTTAGCATTTCCTATATCTTCACTACTAAACCTAATTAATCTACGAACAATATAAAGAGGATCTTCACCACCATTAAGCATCCTGGTTATCCAATAAACTCCAGCGGTAGCATTGGATGACCGGAGGGATTTATGAACAGCAGAAATCATATTGTAATGCTGCTCACCGTCCTTATCATAATTAATTGACTTTTGAGCAGCTTTATTAATCGAATCAATTGAAAAATCAGCCAAATTACTGAGGATTTCGACAGTATTTATAGCAAATCTAATATCTCCTCCACTGAGGCTAGCTATATATTCACGGTTTTTTTTGGGAATTTTGATTTTTATTTTTTTAATTGCCCTATTTATTGCTTCCAAAGTATCTCCTACAGTAGGTTCAGACAGCACAAACACTCTACTGCGAGATAAAAGTGCATTGTTAACCGTAAAAGAGGGATTTTCTGTGGTTGCACCAATCAAAATAATAGTTCCGTCTTCTACAAAAGGTAATAGAGCGTCTTGCTGAGCCTTGTTCCACCTGTGAATCTCATCAATAAATAGTATTGTGGTTTTTTGAAACAGATTATTTTCTTTGGCAGCGGTTATTACTTTCATCAAATCTGCCTTACCATCAGTTACAGCAGAAAGCTGTATAAACTCGCAATCAACTGAATTACTAATTATTTTTGCAAGTGTTGTTTTTCCGCTGGCAGGAGGGCCCCAATAAATGTGACTAAAGATATTTCCAGACTCTATCATCTTGCGAATTGGTCCGTTTTGCCCAACAAGTTCAGGTTGCCCGATAAAATCATTTAGGGTTTTTGGCCTAATTATATCTGCTAAAGGTTGCATGAGTTTAATCAATGTTAATTCAACTAAAATGTCAAAATTTGCACAAACTGGCTATTAGTGGTATAATTAATAAGTAAATTAAATAATAAACAAAAATAAATATGTTTAAATCAGGAGAAATGCAACAAGTTTCCAGCACAGAATCTCCCTCAGCAAAGCTTCTAGGAAAGGAAGACATCTCAAAGATAAAATCAGAATTAACCAAAATCATAAATGATGTTAAAGATTCTGACACAGTTTCAGAAATTCGTGAGCAAGATAAAGAAGACCTTAGAGATGTTGTGAAATCATTGTTTACAGCAAAAACAGGAGATTTACCAGATATTATTTCAAATTCTAGTAATGAAGTTTTGGCTATATTATCAAAAACAGATACATTTACTGGACTTCGAGAAACAGCTACTAGAAATGCAATAATCGAATATTCAGAAGGGGTTAGTGACCTTGGAGAGGATCAATTATCTACCCTACTTTTAGTTACAGAAAATCTCGGAGATCTTACATCTAAAGGTGTGATTGAAACTGGAGATGGGATATTAGAAATAGACTCTTTGGATTCGGAAGTTGCTGAAATTATTTTTAAATTCTACCCAGAAATCAAAGTTACAGAATCTAGTGCTAGTTTACTTGATGAAATCACAAACCACCCTGGTTTAAACATTGATCAAAAAAATACTTTAGAATATTTATACAATGAATTTGGTGAAAGTGGATTTATGAATCATATCCCAGAAAATATAATGTTAATTCTGGCACAAGACGAATCAACCGGTATGGAATCCGACAAAAATTCCAATGGTGGCGGCAGCGAAAATATGTCAATCGAAGAACAAACTATTAAAGCAGAAGAAGAATTATCTGATATTTACTCGAAATTATTAGATGAATTAAGAGGAAAAAATGATGAATTTGTAGGAGATTTAATTCGCTCCGGAAAAAGAGAGGATCTTCTGAAACTATCCCAAGTCAAAAGAGATATAGCCACCGCTATTGAAGGAGCTGAGCTAGCATCTGTTGGCCAAGATACTGACAAAGTTGGTGCAGAATATAGTGATCAACAAGATTTGGCAGAAAGCCAGAGAGTTTTGAAATATCAGGATTTTGATAATGTAATGGTCACATTGGGTACAGTATTATCCTCTTATTCGTTAGAAAGTAGAACCACAGAGGCCGACTACGTTAAATTAATTTACGATTCACTAAATAAACCCAATATCAAAAGTGAGTTTGATGCAAAAGATAATGGATACGTACTTCGTAAGCTAATTAGTAGTGTGTAACACTAAAAGTATTATCTCATTTCAATTAAAAAATAGAAGGGCTTTTATTTAATATAGCCCTTTTGTTGTTAGCTTTTTAAGTAATGCTTTTTTTATAAATCCCAATATTCAAAACTATCCATTTCAAATGAGGTTGATAACAATAATACCACTATTGAGAGTAATTCTAGAACACACAATAACACAGCTATGATAATTTGAATACTCACACCCACAATTAACTCCCTATGACAACCTTAGATTACATGCATAATACATCTCAAATTGTCAACCTTAGAGAATAGTCTCAAAGGCATATATCTGAAAAAGAAATATCTTTGGAATTGCTAAATAGACTTGGTTGAATTAAAAGAGATTTTAAACATGTAATGGCTAATTTATACAGAAAATCGGTTGTGAGGTTGTCTGATTTATATGAATTATTGACGAATTGATGATTTTTTGGTTGGATTATCTAATCAATTTTATTGAATGTTGGAGAATGTAAGTTGACTACTACTACATTAGAAGTTAGTACACAACAACCCTTGGAAATTCCGCTGGAGGTTCTGTGGACAAACCATCATGCCACAATGCAAATATTACAGAGTCTTTATGAGGTTGAAGGCCTTGATGAGTATAGTGTAGACATGTGGGTTAAATATATAGACTATTTAGAATTCCAGCATGAAAAATTCCATGACTTTGCACACGCAATGTTTGTATTCGTTAGGGAAACTAAAGAAAACGTACTGCACAGAAAAAAACACATCGAGTATGTAAAATTTGCCCTGGAGAACAGTCTCGCCGGCGGTAGAGATTCCAGATGGTTCGATATTTTTGAATATATTGCTCAGGAGTTTGAGATAGAAACTGCGAAAGAATTATGTGGCCGATTATATGAACTAGCATATATAGACTCGATAAATACATTACTAAATAGATGTAGCATCAATACTATTCTAGAATCTAGAAAAACCGACAACACTAAATTAGAATAGTTGTAAGATTGACAAAGATTGATTTAAAATTAATTATATTAGCGCGTCTTTAATGCTGGTTTTTTGAATTCTATGTCTAATCATCAGTCTCTAGTGAACACACGTCCTCACTACAGATATACCCTGGTTGAGATTTTTTCTTGACCAGCTTTTTTTAGACATTTTTTAAAAAATATATTTTATTTGTAGGATGAAACTCAAAACAGTATATATTTGTTCCAACTGCAACCACCAAGAGCCAAAATGGGCTGGGAAATGTGCTAACTGTAATCAGTGGAATACTTTACATGAAGAAACTATAAATGTTGGGAAACCATTAGATGACAAACCTAGACCTCAGTTAATTGGTGGTGATAATATTTTTCTAGAGCCAAAAACAATTGATAAAATCCTAACCGAAGTTAAAAATCAAAAAGAGCCTAGGATTTACAAATTTTCAGCGGATTTATTGAATAATTTTTGGGGTGGAGGATTAGTAGCAGGAGGATTAACATTGATGGCTGGTGAACCAGGACTGGGTAAATCAACACTGAGCTTGCAGCTGCTTAGAGCCCTATTTTCGGGAAATAAAGATATAAAATTATTGTATGTAACAGCTGAGGAGTCTACATTTGAGTTGGCACGCAGATCTGAGAGGTTAAATATTCCAAAAGAAATTTTAATCGTGCAGTCAAATAATTTTGAGCAGATTCAAAAACTACTAGAAAAAGAAAAACCACACGTTGTTATTATTGATTCAATACAAACTGTTTCGAGTAGTAATATTTCCAGTTCCCCGGGTTCTGTATCTCAGGTTTCCACCTTAACGAATAATTTTTTGGCAATATCCAAAGCCCATAATATTTCAATAATTTTGGTTGGACATGTTACAAAGGGTGGTGAAATTGCAGGACCAAAAACTTTGGAACACATGGTTGATTCTGTTATGACAATGCAGAGTGAAGATAACCCAAATTACAGGACACTAACATTTAATAAACACCGTTTTGGTACAACTTCTAGTATGCTGCTACTGAAGATGGAGGAGACTGGTCTGCAGATTGTTACTGACCCTAGCCTAGCTCTGTTGGAGAATTTGGAGACTGGTGTTGGGGTTGGCTATGCAATTAGCATGGATAAAGATTTGCCATTAGTTGTGGAAATTCAAGCTCTGGTTGGAAATGAGAATTTTAGTGAGAAATCCTTTGGACGCAGAGAAGCACTGGGAATAAAAACCAACAAACTAAATACGATTTTGGCTATTTGTGAGAAATATTTAGGAATCAGTTTGAAAAACCAAGACGTTTTCGTTCAAGTTACAGGACTGCCAAAAAACTCCGTAGATGATAGCTTGGATTTACCTATTTTGCTAGCAATTATCTCTTCTCTAAATAACAAATCGATCACCCAACTACTCAAGATTAAAGATAATGAAAAAATTGCTTTTGCAGGGCGCTTGACCTTGAGTGGCAAAATTAGAATCGCTACGCACAATGAAAGGAGACAGGAAACCAGCAAGAAATTAAAATTCAATTATAATCCAAAGATTGAGACAGGAAACCTCCAACAAGTTTTACAAAAATTATAAAAAACAGCCCTTTATGGGGCCTGAATATATTTCGTATTAGCTATAGATGAGAGATTTGGTAGACTCTTTGGCTTTATTATCTGCGATTGAAAGTTTTTTATCAAAAATCGCAATTACTTTTTTTGTATTTTCGATATATTGATTAATTTTTAATGCTAAATATAGAGCTAGTACCATAGTAAGTGGTAATAAAAACTGCAATAAAGGGGCTACCCAAGATGAAAGGTTATTCATAAAATTACTGATTAATATTACCCATATTATACCATAAAAATAGGCAATTGTCAAGCTTTTAGATTATTATTTATGCCTGAAATATAACTAATTTGTAACATTGAATCATAAACAAGTATTGATCAAATTTTGACAAAAAATAAAAAAAAGTATAAAACAAAACCAGCTAAGAAGTAAATCTAGCTGGGTATTGTGGGGTTTTAAATATTTTGGCCAGAAGTAAATATTGAAAACCCACTCCCCCTGTATCATCTATTTACTCTAGCCCGA
>CALIJC010000041.1 GCA_938017575.1 uncultured Patescibacteria group bacterium | reverse complement strand
ATTTTAGAAATTCGTTTGATAATTTTGACACAGATATCTATTCCTACTCATTTGACATTTAGTCAAAAAAGACCTATTAAATTTACTGTATATGCAAGAAAAAAAGCTGGAAAAAGCTTCGATTAGGCAAAGACTGTGGATGTTTATCAAAAGCAATGCAAACACATTGGTTAGTTTGAAACTTTCTGTAGTGGCTTTGTTAATGTTTTTGGTGCTTGGATACCCTAATATTTTGCCAGATTTCTTGAACCTATCGCAAAGATGGTTGGGTGTAATAACCTTGTCACTCTATTTAGTAATTTCATTTTTCTTATGTCTATTTACTAGATGGAAATGGAAACGTAAAATATCGGTTTGGGCTCAGACTAATTTGTTATTTATTTTTTCAATTTTATACTATCTACGTTTAAACAGTGATAGCTTTAATTTGGTTGGGGTTGATTTTGGACCAGAGGTTATATTAATAATCCTAGGTTTGTTTGCATTCTTTGTTAACAGAAGATTGTTCCGTAGATCTTTTTTGCGAGAATCTCTGCTAGTTGGAGAAGTTGTTTTGATTTCGCTGACAAGCTTTTCTTTGGTTAGTTTATTCGAATTAACTCAATCAACTGAACTTGACACTGCAATTTTAGAATTTGTTTTTAACTTACCACAGCTGGTTTGGATAGGTTTTGCATCTGTTAGTATTGCACTCATTAGCGCATTAAACAATGGTACTACCAAAGCAAAAAATGTATTCTTATTTGGGGTAGGATTTTCATTAATTTTCTTTCAGATGATGATGCTTTTGAACTTTTTAAATCTCAGCTATTGGTATAAAGCATTACTATTTTTGGTATTCTGGGACCTAACCCACACAACTTCTAAATCAATAGTGTTGGACGAAACAAGTTTGAATTTTTATCCTAAATTGATAATTTCAACAGTTTATCATATACTTTTATTTAGTGTAGTTTTCTATTTTAGCAATATAATCAATTTTTAATATGACCAAATTAATTTCATGGAACGTTAACGGAATCAGAGCAGCTCTAAAGAAAGATTTTTTAGGTTTTGTAAAAAAACATAACCCTGATATACTCTGTATCCAAGAAACCAAAGCCAGACCTGAACAAGTAGAATTAGAATTGGATTCACACCCATATAAATACTGGAATAGTGCGGAGAAAAAAGGATATAGTGGTACTGCTATTTTTAGCAAAACTGAGCCAATTTCTGTAACCTATGATTTGGGAATTGAAGAGCTCGATACTGAAGGGCGAGTAATTACAGCAGAATTTAAAGATTTTTATGTGGTCACGGTTTATACCCCTAACTCTAAAGATGATTTGAGTAGAGTTCCATATAGATTTGAAAAGTGGGACCCAGCTTTTTTGAAACATTGTAAAAAACTAGAAAAGAAAAAACCAGTTATTTTTTGTGGTGATTTGAATGTTGCTCACATGGAAATTGATTTGAAAAATGACAAAGCAAATAGAGGTAAACATGGTTTCACTGATGAAGAGAGAAAAGGTTTTAGTAATTTCGTTGAGGCAGGTTTTGTAGATACATTTAGGTCTTTGTACCCAGAGGAAGTTAAATACAGCTGGTGGAGCTATTTCCGCAAAGCTAGAGAGACAAACGCTGGTTGGAGGATTGATTATTTTTTGGTGAGCGAATCTCTAAAACCAAAACTCAAAGAAGCAACAATTCTGAATGAAGTTTTTGGGTCAGATCACTGCCCTGTTGGTATCGAATTAGAAATATAGTATGTTATAGAATTAATTTTTGTATTTTAATTTTAGTTATTAACACTTTCGCGAAAATTAGTGCTAGAATTGAATCTAGCACCGTTGGTATTATCTATCTGCAATTATTAACTAACTTCTACCCATTCATAAACAGTAATCATTGTTTCTGAAAATTCCATAAGAATTGGTGGTGTAGTATAGTTTAGTAATGAGACTGTGTATGGGAAAAAAGTATAGCTACTGGCTAGACCAGGAAAAGAAAGTCCGTTTGGTGAAAGAGAATTGGACGAAGACCCTGGATGAAATGTAATCCTCTCAATGATATTATCAGGTATTCCTAAATCTGTTATTAAAGCTTCGTTTGCTATTGCAGGAATAGCAAAACCTGCTCTGACTTTTTTATTTAGATTTGGCTGTTTCTGTCTAACTCTGAACCTAAAACTATCAAAGATAGGATCGTCAAATTTAAGGGAACGATTTTTATAGGCTTTATATAGCTCATTAGCATGAATAAGTTGCTCAGGAGT
The DNA here is from genome assembly GCA_938017575.1 of uncultured Patescibacteria group bacterium. Lineage (GTDB taxonomy): Bacteria > Patescibacteriota > JACMRA01 > JACMRA01 > JACMRA01 > JAAUSE01. The sequence continues at coordinate 7,219 of CALIJC010000041.1, read as the reverse complement.
GTCGATAAAATATTGACATTTTTCTACTAAACAATATTTTCTCCCTTTTAGAAATTTATTTACATAAATTTTTACAACCATTACATTTCTTATCAGAGTCTTGTTGCTTATCCTAAACAAAAGACAAATGAAATTATTTATTTTTTCATAAACCTTTTGCGAGCACAGATTTGAAACTATGTTTTTAATAAGTGGTGAAAAGTAGTTTGGCGAATCAACTAGAGAAAATTTAACTATCCCTAGTTCACACTCCCTATACAAATCCTCGATACCCTTGGATGTGTTTAACCCCCATTTTTTGGTATCAATATTATACTTATCAAGTAGGTCAATCAACTCTTGCATATTTACAGGAGTTTGGATTGCTTGCTCTTGAGATAATGGATCAACATTTGATGTGTTGATGTTGCTAAATAAATTGTTAGCTAGCCTGATTTCCACGTGTTTTTCTCCAAAATTTTCCCAACATTACTATCAGAATGGATATTATACTAAATGTCAATAGATCGATGGTTGCTCTATAAAAAAACCTCACAAGTGTCAACTACACGACCTCATAGCTGATTTTGACTTGTCCTTTTTTTGATTTGATTTTTCTTATATTTACTTTGCCAATTTCTAATAAATTTTTAACGTGCGTACCAGCGCATGCACACGAATCATAACCTTCTACAATCATTTGTCTATTTGGTTCTTGGGTTGTCTCAAATATTCTGTAGCTAACTTGTTTATCTGTATTTACAAGTCTATTAATCTCAGCATTTAATTCTTCAATTAGCTCAGCTGGATTTTCAAGCTCACCGAAATATTGAACATACGGACCTTGGACAAAATGATACCCTTTTTCTGGTTTAATATCCCAACCTAAATTCTTCACGGCTTCGTCTATCATATGACCGGCGGTGTGAATCCTAGCATTTAGCTTTCTAGATTCTTTTTCAATCTCAACTTGGACCACATCACCTTTACTCATTTCTCCATTTTCGAAATTTCCAAAGTGGTAGATTTTATCATCAATTTTTTGACATTTTGTTACGTTGAATACCCCTGAGCTATTTTTAATACTGCCAATATCAGAAGGCTGACCACCTCCTTGTGGATAGAAAACTGTATTATCAAGAACAATATATTTACCAACTTCACTCTCCCCTATTTCTAAAATTTTTGCGTCACATTTAAATAAATAGGTATTATCTTCCAGTGCCAATAATCTAGTTTCGCCAACCACAAAATTATTAATTTCTTTTTCTTTTGTTTCCTTTTTAGAAATATTATCACCTGACCAAAGCTGGAAATTTTCTGTAATTTTGCGAACAGTATTAATTTTACCATACACTAAAATGCCGCGGAATTCAATATCTTCGATTGGCTTTTTTGAATAACTTTCAACAATTTTGGAATCATCACTAGTTTTTATCATCGCCTTTGTAAACACTGAAATTGTTAGATTGTTAGATTCAGCTAGTTTTTTAAGTTCCAATAATTCATTACTAGAATCTGCTTGTTTTATAACAATAGCGTCTTGTATATTCATCAAAATCTCAGTACCATCTGAAGATTTACAAGAATCTGTGTAAAATAGTTTTCTACCCTCCCTAGCTGCAAAAGAAGCTGATAGATGTGATGAGGCATTAATCTGTTCCCAAAGTTCAATATCATCATTTTTCAAAACAACACAGTGTGCAACATTTGTTTCTTTAGTTTTGGCAGCTTGATTTTCATTAGATTTGATATGCGGAAAAGTGACGCACTCCCGAATATGTTTACCTAACAAGAAACTGACGAACCTTTCGCTAGTTCCAAAACCTGACATCGGAGGCATTCCATATTCCATTGCTTTTACATAGCCTTCGTCCATAAACTGAGCCTCGTCATTACCTGCGTCACGAGCTTTTTGCTGCTCCTGAAATCTACCGAATTGATCAATTGGATCATTTAATTCGCTAAAGGCTTTTCCTAGTTCAGCACCCCCTGCAACAATTTGCCATCTTTGAGTCAAATTAGGGTTTTTAGGGTCACGTTTTGCAAGTGGTTCCAATTCAACCGGAGGCAGGCACAAAAAGAATGGATCACGTGTATTTACTCGGACTTTTTTCCATAATTTATCCAGTAGAGTTCCTATGCCTAGCTCTACTGACAAATCATCAATATCATGTTTTTTTCCTAGCTCTACTAACTCCTCAGCAGTTTTGTTTTCGGTATCAATTTCACCGTTACTGAAATATCTCATTGCATCAAAATATGGTATCATTGGCCAACCACCTATCATCTCCCAGCCTTTCTCAGCTGCTAATTCAGGAGTGCACCAGTCTCCCCAGTTTATTTCGTTACCATTGTAATCGATTTGTTTAGTATCACCCAAAATCTCCATCACAATACGCTGATATACTCGTTTCACAAACTTGGCCGCCCAAATATAATCTGTATAGGATTTGTACCATTCGATTTGGGTATATTCTTGTAAATGCTGCGGTGAAGAACCTTCATTTCGGAAAATTCTACCAATTTCATAAACTGATTCAAACCCACCAGCAATAAGTTTTTTTAATGGTAGCTCCAAGCTAATCCTCAAATACATATCCTGATCTAGCTCATTGTAATAAGTTACAAAAGGTTTGGCCTCAGCTCCTCCTGGAATCTGTTCTAGGACCGGTATTTCTACAGGTAAAAACCCTTCTATTTCCATTTCTTCACGCCATATCTGCCAATATTTTGATTTAATTCTAACAATATCACGAGTAGATAAACCATTTTCATCCAAAGTGTTAAGCTTGAAATCTGCAGTTCTATCCAAATATCTTTGCTCTAAATTATTATATTCTAATTTATCAGGGAGCGGGCGAATTGATTTAGTTAAAATTTTGTAAGAATCTACAAATAAACTTGGCTGACCTGATTGCGATAACTCCAATTTTCCTGTTGCTTGAATATAATCGCCTTCATCGACTAATTTCACAAAGTTTTTGAAATTTAACTCACCCTCATTTTCTTGGACCAGGTCCTGTTTGAAAACAAATTGAAAACCGCCGACCAGAGACTCGTCTTCAACAACTGCAAAAGCGATTTTTCCAGAACCTCTTTTTGTTTTGATTCTACCTGCTAGTGTTACTGTTTGGTTTTTTACCAAAGATGGTTTGTGATCACCAGCAAAATCTGCATCTTGGAAATATGCTTCGATATAATCTGCAATTTGATATTCATTTACATTGGTTTTAGATTCCAAAAACTCTTTAATTTCGCTAATAATTTGTTTTCTAATTTCTAGGTAGTTTTCAAAATTTTCTATTAATTCTTGGTTGTTTTCTTGTGATTCAATCCATTCTCTGGTATATTCTTCGTATTCTTCTAGGGCGTATCCGTGCAGAGCCTGGTCAATAATCACGTTGGCTAAAACAATATCGGAATGATATTCCAAATCAGGATGGAGCCGTGCCTGCATTTCATCAATCCTTGTTGGGAAATCATGTTTAACCACATAATCAAACCAAAAATCAACAAAAGTTAGATTAAAATCTCTTTTGCTATCAACTGCAAATGGGTTCACACCAAGATCTTTGATTCGATTTAATTTATCAATTCTAAATTGCCTTTGGGTTTCATCAGATGAATAGGATTTATTGTTTGGTTTGCTTTGGTTCATATTATTAGAATAATTGCCCAAGAGAATAGGAATTGTCAAGGTTTGACAGAAATATCAAATTGTTGAAATAACCTATATGTTCTAGCTATCTTTGAGGGATTCATGTCAGCTAACCTGTTTGACTTACTTGATGAGGACAAAATTGCTAACTTGCTTAGTGATTTACAACAAATAATGATTCATAGATTATTGTTTGAATTTTGCAAACCACCTGTTATATCAGAGACAAAAGACATTTTTGATTTTCAAACAGAATCTGATTTAATTATAGAAAAGGCTATTATTGGAACTATAAAGAAATTCTTCCCCGAGCATAATATTTTCGGTGAAGAAACGGGATGGGGAAATCATTTCGACAAAAACAACCAATTTGCTTGGGTAATTGACCCAATTGATGGAACTCGTAATTTTTTGCATAGATCACCTGCTTTTGGGAGTAGTATTTGTTTACTGTATAACTCAGAGCCGGTTTTTGGGATAGTTTGTATTCCAACATTAAATAGATTCTGGGTGACATATAATGAAAAAGTGTTTCTAAATGGTATTGAAATTAAATTTGTAATGAATAACACACCACCAATAATTATGGTTAATAGTGTCTCTAAAAACCTTAGATTGTTAGGTAGTGGCCTTGTTGATGATTATAACCAGACTTTGTTAAAACTACGACATTTATGGGTAAACAGCACTAGCCCGACAACAGTCTGTATTTCTAGCCTGTTACAAGGGCAATCGGGATATTGGATTTCTATATTATCACACTACCACGATGTAGCTGCAGGTTTGTTATTTGCAAAGAACCTAGGTTTTGAAATCAAATCACTAGGTTTTACTGAGACAAATATTGCTTATTCATCAGAAATCTCATTTATTGTCTCCAACCTAGAAGATGTAGAAGTTAAGAATGATTTGGACAAACAAACTTTTGATTCACTGAGGTATTTAAACACCTTATTACCATAATGCAATTGGAGAAAACAGCTAAATCCGGCCATACTTTCGTGGTCGGTGTTTTATTTGGTCATTTAACACTTACCCCCTGTTGACATTTTTATAATTTTAGCTAAAATAGTAATTGTATTTAATATACGTTTTGAGGTAACGATGCAAGCTTTACAAGTACCTGGTATTGATATTGATGACTATCAATCTGCAATCTTTTCGGTAGGCAACAACTTATTAGAGCTGATGGCGCAGATACCTAACAGACTCTCGATATTAGTTCATGATGAGATTTTTGGGCTTTGTTCAACATTTTCATATGATATTTCTCAATATATATATGGAGATATAAAAAAGATATTTGGAGATGAACATAATGTTATTGGTCCTGGAATCAATACAGAATTTGATCGCGATAGGTATAATTGGATATTAGACCCTATTGATAGCGCAGTAAATGCAGTAAATAGACTTCCTGGCTATGGAGCCAATGTTGGGTTATACAACCCAAATGGTGATATCATCATGGGATTGGTAGTTTCACCTTGGTCTCAAAATTATTGGGCCGCTATGAAATATGTAACAATTTATCAAAATAATCATGCTGGCTTCGAGAAAAGATACCAAAAATCTAATGCGAAGCGGGCTCTTTATATTTCCAAAGGTGAGTTTAACACAGAAGTCCCTCAAATGGAAAACTTGGGAGGATCCTCGATAGCAGATGCGATTAGCTGTAGTCCCTCAGTGGCTTTTTCTAGTATGCTGCTAGGTCAAAATGCTAATTTAATTGGGGCATATTGTCGAAAATATAGATGCCTACCAGGGTTGTTAATTCTGAGTGAGTTAAGCTACCAATCTTTGGGTTTAGATTTGAAACCGGTTGAACTAAAATTTGATGGATTAGATACAGTAATACCATTTGCAGTAGCAAATATTAATTCAGAGGAAATAGAGAACAGAGATTGAATCTATATCACCTACTCCAGAAAAATCTACATGCCGGGCACTTTTTTTGCCTGGTGTTTTTTTTACTACTTATTTTATAAATCTAACTAACCAAATTAGTTTTGCTGGGACCAGACAGTTTCAAACAAATCCCGTTGCACCTGAGCCAACTGACTATCATTTATGACAACAGCTCTGGGTATGTGAGTATTCCACATAATAATTTTGCTATTGAATATTGTTATAGTACCAGGAGATTGATATTGAGGAGGTAAAAACCTAACCTTGCGTAATTCCATAGCTTCTTTGGGTTGGTATTTTTTTATTGTTATATTGTTTGTGTTTGCTAGGATTCTTGTGTTTATACCTTTTTTTGCTCGACGCTGAGAGTACTCTGTATAGAAATAATCTGAACCAAAAAGAGCATTCAAATCCTCCCCTTCGTTTAGCCAAAGAATTTCTGTTTCAACCTCTTCTAGGTGCTGTAATAGTAGCCTAGTCATCTGCCCTACACCCTCATAAATTTTTACTTTGGGATTTTTATTTAGATACTCATAGGATATCATTAACTCTGGAACTATTTCTTCTAGGTCAGCAGCTAGCGTTTTGGTTTGATTCTCTTTGTGTTTTAACATAGCAATAACACGAGTTGGAGGCTCTAGATTGATAATCTTGGAATAATTACCACCTCTTTTTAATAGATCGAATTTTTCTAATTTTTTTAGAGATTCATATACTTTTACTCTATTCACTGATAGATTACTGGATATATTAGTTATTGAAATATCTTTGTTGCCTAGTAGTAGCAAGTAGATTTCTGCTTCTAGCCGGGACAACCCTACTTCTTTGAAGCTGTTTATTAAAATGAGTGAGTTCATATTTGATTACAAAATTTTAATTATTATCCAGGTTATTAGTAAATAAATGTATTATTGTAAATATTTTTTTACATAATAATTGATCTATATCACAATATATTTCATTAGTTAAATACTATTAACTAGGAGTGAGCTAATGCTTATCTCAGTTTTGACAGAATTATTTATATTGTTATGTTGGACTATTGTATCAGTATTTATAGTATATACTGCTGCTAAAACACCAGATGAAATATTTTCGATTCAGATTGAAAGTGGGTCAGATGATAATGGTATTTTTGCTTTGGCGGTGCTGTATATTCTATTTACAACTATTAATATAATATTATTCAGGATATTTGTTAACAGGATGTTTTGGTTTGATTTAATTATAACGATTTTTAATAATTCAATTACTACAAATATTTTGCTAATTGCATTGATAATTATCTTTTTAACAGGTAACTCCAAGAGTTTGAAAAAATTTTTAAAGAATAAATAGTAACAACCACAAATCATAAATCCGACCCTAATTATGGTCGGAACTTTTTTTGAAATAAATTAGACGAAAAAAGAGACCCTGGGCTTCTTTGGATTAAGTAATAAATAAGCTGGGTCTCGAATTGTAAGACACCAGATTTGGAGAGTTAGGCCGCCGTAGCAGAGTAATTCATCTAAATAAGGTGATTCGGTATGACACTACCTCTTCACCCAATTAATTTTTTTTATATTTTTGTAAAAATTAAGAATTTTTATTTTTGTTTTTAGACTTAAACGTGTCGGTTGCTAAGTCGAAATACAATTAGGTGAATATATAAACCTACTCCTGGGAGCA
>CALIJC010000040.1 GCA_938017575.1 uncultured Patescibacteria group bacterium | reverse complement strand
ACTATTTCTTGACAAGATTTATTTAAAATTTTAAAACTGCTGTTACTATGGCTAATAAAGTAGGAAAAACTCAATTAATTCAAGATATTGCAAAAGACACTGACTTATCACAAGCAGCTGTTGAAAAAGTTGTAAATTCATTCGTTTCTAACGTTACAACTAATTTAAAAAAAGGTAACAATGTTACTATTACTGGTTTTGGAACTTTCAGAGCAACTAAAACTAAAGAAAGAATGGGTGTAAACCCTCAAACTGGAGCTAAGATTAAAATCCCTGCTTCAATCAGAGTTTCTTTCTCTGCTGGTCAGACTCTTAAAAATGACGTTAACGGAAGATAGTTTATTTTCAATTAACATTATTCAAGCGAAGAACTCCCTTTTGGGGGTATCTTTGTTTTTTGGACTAAAAATATGAACTCAAAATAATCTTGAGCTCTGAATGAACAGATGTTGGTGTTCGAGGTTGCCACATCATATTTCCATAATTCATAAAGAACGTTTCATCAAAATGATAAAACCGGAAATGATATTAACAGCAATTCAAATTACCAAACACCCGTTCTATGTAATATTATAGCTTATTTATCAAAAAAACACAAATCACTGCCAACTAACCTCTAAAACCAGGAATTACTTGACATTACTGGAAAATATGCTGATATTAATTAGATATGTCGAACAATAATTACGGTGCAGAGAATATTACGGTATTAGAAGGTTTGGAGGCCGTTCGAAAACGTCCTGGAATGTATATTGGAAATACAGGAAAAGATGGTTTGCATAGATGTTTAGGGGAGATTCTTGATAACTCAGTCGATGAATTTATGGCTGGACACGCTACAACTTTCAAGGTTGTTATGCGAAAAGATGGGTCTGTGTTGGTTGCTGATGATGGTCGTGGAATTCCAACAGATATCCACCCTAAAACTGGTAAATCAACTCTAGAAACTATTCTAACAGTTTTGCATGCTGGAGGTAAGTTCGACCAGAACTCTTATCAATTTTCAGGAGGTTTACATGGTGTAGGTGCTTCTGTTGTAAACGCTCTTTCAGATATTTTAGAGGTGTGGGTTAGCCGCGAGGATGATATTCACTACATGAGCTTTTCAAAAGGAAAATCTAGCAAAGAGCTAGTTAAATTTGAAAAAGAAATGCTTGCTGGGAAACATCCAGAAATTGTTGAACACATCATGGGAGACAAAACTGGAACTGTGATTGCTTTCAAACCAGACTATGGAATTTTTGAAGATGTTGGTTTTGATACTAAAGAAATTGCTCTTTCTTTGAAACAGATGGCTTATTTGAACAAAGGTTTAAAAATTGTCTTCGTTGATGAAAAAGAAGGTGTCGAAGAAGAGTTTTGTTTTCCTAAGGGAATTCTGACTTATTTAGAAGATATCACCAAAAAAGACACTTTATTGACTCCTATTATCCACTTTGAGGGAGGAGAGAAGAACTTTGTATTAGAAATGGCAATTGCTTATGCTAGCGATAACAAAGAAAAATTATACCCATTTACTAATGGTATCATCAACCCAGAAGGAGGAATGCACGTAACTGGTCTGAAAACTGCGATTACCAAATTGATTAATAACTACGCTCAACAAAAAGGTTTTTTCAAGAAAGATGAAAAATTCACCAGCGATGATTTGCGTGAAGGTGTTAGGATAGTGCTTTCAATAAAAATGGTTGATCCGCAATTTACATCTCAGTCCAAGGTGAAACTAGGTAGTACCATTGCCAGAAAACACACTGATAGAATTGTAATGGAAAAACTAGGTACATATCTAGAAGAAAACCCTGCAATTGGTCAAACCATCGTTACAAAAGCCCAGCTAGCCATGAAAGCTCGTTTTGCAGCTAAGGCGGCTCGTGAGTCAGTATTACGTAAAGGTGTGATGGAGAGCATGGCTTTGCCAGGAAAATTAGCAGACTGTAGTGAGAAAGACCCAGCTAAATCTGAAATTTATATTGTAGAGGGTGACTCAGCGGGAGGCAGTGCTAAACAAGGTCGAGATCGTGAAACGCAAGCAATTCTACCCCTACGTGGAAAGGTTCTCAACACTGAGCGTGCAACATTAGATAGGATAATGAACTACGAAGGTATTAAAAACATGATTATTGCTTTTGGTACTGGAATTGGCGATAAATTTGATATAGATAAACTGAGATACCATAAAATCATTGTGATGACTGATGCTGATGTTGACGGGGCTCACATCACAACACTACTTTTGACATTTTTCTTTAGGTATATGCCTAGACTGATTGAAGATGGCTATATCTACATGGCGCGGCCACCTTTGTATAAAATTTCCTGGACCAAATCTAAATTTGTTTACGTTTATTCTGATGAAGAAAAAGAATCTGCTATAGAAAAAATAAAATCAGAAAACCCAGACAAGGAAATGAAATTTGAGATCCAAAGATATAAGGGTCTTGGAGAAATGAACCCTGAGCAGCTTTGGGAAACAACAATGGATCCTGCAGGTAGGTTATTATGGCAGGTCACAATAGGCGAAGCTCAGGCTGCTGATGAGATATTTGAGGATTTGATGGGTGCTGATGTGGAACCACGTAGGAAATTTATCGAAGAAAATGCAGTATTTGCTGAGGTAGATATGTAATGTTTAGAAACAGAAAAAATAGCTGTGTCAATATTTGACATAGTTGTTTTTTTAGGTTTGGATTTATTTTGCTGAGTTTTTGAAGAAAATCATGACAATTATTCGAGAAACAAATTTTAGTTTTCCTGGTCAGATTGATTTTTTTAGAGGTAAGGTAAAAGATAATTACGTAATCGAGATAAACGGTCGTAAATATATGTTTTCGGTTGTCACAGGTAGAACATCGGTGTTTAACCAGAAATTACTTGAGCCGATTCCATACCAAGGGAAAATGATTGCTAGAATGTCTCAAATGGTTTCCGCGGCAATTAAAGATATAGTCAATAACTGGGTAATTAGCTACCCTCATAGTGATGTTATGTTTGGACATTATCTAGAAATTATTCCGTTTGAATTTATTTTTCGAAGGTATTTAACTGGCAGTTTTTATAGCAAATTCTATAAAAAAGGAAATCACAACCCATGGAATATTGAAATTCCTGATGGTATGTATAAAAATAAAATACTACCGGAAATTATTTTTACCCCGACGCATAAATCTGAAAATGATGACCCTGTAACAGAGCGAGAAATGCTTGAAAGTCCCTATATCAATCAAATTGAGCTTGCTGGAGTTAAAGCTTGTGGAATAAATATTTTCCAAAAATTATCTGATATATTTGCTTCTGCTGGACAAATCCTGGTAGATTTTAAACTGGAATTTGGTAGAGATTCTAAAGGAGATATTATGCTAGCAGATGAACCTCCAACTGTTCATTCAGCTAGGTTTTGGGGACAGCAAAATTATCAAGAATTTGTAGATAACGATAGTGTCAAAATTAATCAGCTCAGTAAAGAAGAGTTGAGACAATTTGTAATTGAGCTTGGGTTTGACCCGAATAGCGATGTATCCGAAAGCAATCCATTTCCTCAAATAACTGAGGATCATGCCTGGAGTATGTTCCAGGTTTACAAAGAACAACTTTTAAAATACAGAGGTTTGTTTGAACCTGATAATTGGTCTCAAGAAATAATTATTGGGGCTAGTGAGTTTGATTCTCAAATATATCTAAATTCTATGTACGAGACTTTGTGTCAGCAAATAAATCTGGTGAAACAAGAACCCTTTAAACCTGTACTATAAATCTGAAGGCTAAAATCAACAAATGCGCTACTTTTTAGGTAGCGCGAATTTTTCGTTGAAATTCATAGTTTTTTTCTTTTGTCAAGTAACTATCAATGTAACAATTATATGACTTGCCAAGAGCTAAATTTTGTGCTAGTTCTTTTGAGCTATAGAAAACCAAGTTCCTTGCATTGTAAAAGGTAAATGAGTTGATCTACTTTGTAAGAAACTCTTTATAGCTGTCTTATTTTTTCATAGGAATAGACAAAAAAATCCCACTAATACTTTATTGATATTAGTGGGATTTTTCCTTAGGTAAAAATTTAATTTATTTTTCACAATTATTTTAGGAAAAAGTATAAAAGGAAAAAGGGCGATCGTAGCTCCTTGCATTGAAAAAGATGAGCCGATCCACCCTTTGTTTGGCTAATTTATCTGTGGCTTCTTGTAGTTCTACAAAAGTAAAACCACAGGCAACACGTCAGCTAAATATTATAGCCTATCAGACTGATATTTCTGGCAACTTTAACCGAAAACTTTCATAGCGGAATATTAGCATATCAGGGGCGTAATATACATTTTCAGTTAAATGAAGAAACAAACTATTTTGGTTCGCTTTTTCATGTTTTTGTTTTTATTTCTGTTTAGAATCCAGAATCTGATTTTTGATGGAATGTATATTCATTCCTTTTGAAAAACTAGTCTGGTTAATAAGACTAATAATATTATATCATAGATACACTAAACATGCAAATAGTTTTTTTAAATACAAAAAATATGCCAAGACAAAAACGTCTTGGCGGGATATTAAATTCATCTTGCAGAATTTAACGTTGTCTTTGAATTTTATTCAAAAATATATCGTAATTCCAGAGATCAGAATCTGGAATAATGATTAGGTCTGAAGATCTTGAAACTATCTCTGATTGTAATTTTAATGCAATTTCTGTAGTATCACTCTGACATAATTGAATAATCTCGGTGGTAAAAATGTAAAGCTTTGTGGCTAGATTGCTCGACATATCATCATAAACAGATGATAAATACAAGCAGCAAAATATATATTAGTTTTAAATAATTAGACCTCATTAAGATTAAGTGGTATTCACCAATTAATAGGTTGTATGCCTCTTGGAGGTTCCCTTCTTTGAGGAATTTGTAAATAACATCTGACTTTGTACTTAATTGTAAGCCTACTAAATCAATGCTATTTGCTTCAGCTGTTACTTGAGCCATAATTTTTCCCTTTTAGAATACTAATTATACCAGTATTTAGATTTTATTCAAATTGTTTGTTTTGTCAACACAAGACTAAAGAACTATCCAGAAATATGGTGCGGGGTTGTCTCGGACATTTTGTGGTAAATCTGGGCTGGAGTCTTTGAAAATATTTGCTTCTTCGTCGTTTATAGGCTCAAAAACAATTCTTTCAATGGAGGATATCAATGGCCTACCAAACTCATTTGGTTCAATTACTGTAGTAAAAGAGGCAGAGCGAACACCGTTTTTTGGTTCATCAAATGATATTACTCCAATTTCTTGGTATTCATAATTGAGACCATCTAAACCACGATCAGCTGTGGAGATTTTTAGTTTGTCTGGGATTTTTTTAGATTGGCTATCTGTTTTTACTTCTTCTGGGACGTTGTTTAATTTGATTAGAATTTCTGTACGATTATCAACTATTTTGTAATAAAACTGTCCAAAGATATTAACACTACCTGGATTTATTGCTCCAGTCACATCTCTGGTTTGAATTTGCGAAAGTGAGTTCTCTATGGCGTTGTTTGGTGAAATAGTAGTTATTTCGTTATGTGAGCTGTCAATTCTGTTTCTTACCCCTAAAAGATACCCTGCAACAATTAATGCTACAGCAATGCATAGAAGAAATAGATTTCTGAATAGTTTATTGGACTGCATATTTTTCTAATAATTATTAATTCAGAATGTTTGGTCAAGATTTTGTTGAATTTACGATTTTTTAATGGACTCTCCTAATTGTCTTAGGTCATTATTCCAGTTTTGAATAGTTTTGTCATCGACTTTGCGTAAATTATTTAGATTAATATATCGCCCCTTTATGCCACAAGTTTCAAAAATTGCCCTTTTCCAGGTTATCTCTAATAGGTTTCCATAGACGAGTCTGTCTTTCCATGCCGGTTCTTTAGATAATGTAACCACGATAGATTTTTTGTTATCTAGCAAAGGGATTGTTTTGCCACGTTGGTATGAATATGCGAAACCTGATCTAAGGACTTTATCGCAGAATCCTTTCATAATTGCGGGCATAGATCCCCACCAGACTGGGTGGAAAAATATTAATATATCGGCTTTTCTAATTCTAATTTGGTATTCGATTGTTTTTGTGTCCTTTTCATCAGGCTGGAGAACAGGGTTAAAATCATCACGATACAAGTCGATGTAATCTATTTCAACATCAGCAAAACTAAGACCTTCACAAAACGAAGCGCAAAGTTCGTTGATGACCATTGACCTATCGTCAAATCTGGAAATTGGATTAGCAAGAATTATTAATGCTTTCATCATTTCAGTTAAAATATTAGATTTTTGTATAAATGTAAAGAGCGGTGGAGAGTTGGGTTGAATTAATTAGGCTAGGGTTAAAATTTAGAAACTGTGAGGAATTTATATATATGCAATTAATTCATATGTAAAGCCTGTTGAGTATATTTGTTGATAGTAATGTTTTTATTGAATGTAAAAAAGTTTTATTGACTCATATCACAAAAAAATTTGACAAACTTGGGTTTTTCGTTATTTAATAAGATAAGTTTAATTAAATTTATATTTATTTTATGTCACTTACTAAAAATTTTAACGGGATAAGAAGAGTTGTATTAGGGTTTATAATTGCTGGTTTTTTGTTTGCTGGTATTGGTGCTAATGCACAGAATGAACAGAATCTATTAGAAATTGTTGAAACAAATGAAGATACAAGCACTTTTGTTGCTGCTGTAAACGCTGCTGAGTTAGCAGATGTGTTGATTAGCGAAGGGCCAAACACATTATTTGTACCAACAAATGAAGCTTTTGATAATTTACCTTCTGGTGTTTTAGATGCACTATTATTGCCAGAAAATAAAGAAACATTGGTTAGTATTTTAACATATCATATTGTAGCTCAGGATTTAAATTCTACACAGGTTCTTGAAGGTGTTAGTTTTGCTACAGTTAATGAAGCTGAAATTAATGTTGAGCAAAAAGATGATTCAGTTTTTATTAATGAAAACAGTAAATTAGTAAGTGTTGATTTTGATGGAAACAACGGTTATGTTCACTTGATTGATACAGTTTTGGTTCCTGAATCTGTCGATGTAGCTGCTTTCGTTACTGAATCTTCAGTTGCAAATTCAGAAATGACACCAAGAACAGGTGGGGCAGATAGCATCGTTATGTTTGGAGGATTAGCTTCTGTATTATTAATTGGTTCATTATTTGGACTAACTGGAAAAAGATTTTCTAAAGTTACTAACTAGTATTTTATATACTTAATTAAAAAATATTACTACATATATTCGTGGTAATATTTTTTTCTTTGGAATGTTTATATATTCAAGACATTATAAAAAAGTGATAGAATTGTTAGAGAGCCTATACCTTTAGGAGGTCGTACCAAGATAATAGAGTCGTTAATATTTTCATAATCGACATCTCCAACTAGTTTTCTTTTTGACTCGCTTGTACCAGCATCAATAACTATAGAATTATTGTTAAGCCAAGATTCATTGATTAACTTTGGTTTACCTACAGCTGAAATGACTATATCGGCTGATTTAGTAAGTTTTTCTGGGTTTTTGGTGAATTCATCTATAGTTATA
>CALIJC010000039.1 GCA_938017575.1 uncultured Patescibacteria group bacterium | reverse complement strand
CAGTGATTCTGTGGTTATGGATTGTTGGTGTTTTTCTGGGATTGTTCTGCGGGCAGGATTCCCTTTGAATGAAGGACTGGAAATAAAAGTAACAGGGCAGTTCAAAATTAGTAATAAATCTAGTCGCCTGATTTTTGATGTGAAAAAACTGGAATTGACTGGTGAAGGGGAGTTTTTGAGGAATTTAAAAATCTTGGAGCAAAATCTGCGTGATGAAGGGTTTATGGATGAGTCTCGCAAAAGAAAACCAAATATTTTACCACGTAAGGTGCTGTTAATCGCCTCTCCTAATAGCGCTGCAATAACAGATTTCACAAAGGTTTGTAATAATAGACGGGGCGGCATGGAGATTTATCACTTGCCAATCAAAACCCAAGGTAGGTCAGCTGAAAATGTAATTTTATCTTCGCTACGGGCAACAAACGATATAGTTAAAAAATATGATATTGATACTATTGTTTTGACTAGAGGTGGTGGGTCCAAGGAAGATTTAATAGTGTTTAATTCTGAAAAGGTAGTTCGGGCGATTCATGGTTTGGCCAAGCCAACTATTGTAGCGATTGGGCATGAAAGAGATGTGACCTTGTCTGAATTAGTTGCAGATTTACGCGCAGCTACTCCTAGCCAAGCAGCAGAATTAGTTAGTCTCAGTAGCGGAGAGGTCAACTCACAAACTGGTAGATCAATACAAATGATAAAGAATATTTTTACACAGAGAAAAAACAGATACAAAGAATATGTAAATAACAATACAGCCAGGTTATCATTAATTATTAGGAATGAAATCAATCAGAGTCTGAACGCAGCCAGTGGGGTTGATAAAATTCTAAATAAAGTCTTTTACGAAGCGGGAAACACCACCAAATTATTGTGGAATAGGATTTTTAGTTTGGTAGATCAAGAAGTCAAAAAAACTGCTCGTGATATTGAAGTGTTGGATTTGAAATTGGATTCTGTAAATCCAAAAAAGGCCATGGAAAAAGGGTTTGGTATAATTAGTCAAAAGGATAAATTTGTTAGTAAAGTTGGGGATATAGAGAGAGGCAAAGAGCTGGAACTGGAGATGATTGACGGGAAGGTTGAATTAAAATTAATAGAATAGAATATTTTGTATGCCTTTTTTAGACAAAGATTTGGATTTAATAACAATTGAGGATATAGAAGGGCTCGTGAAAGACCAGGTTCGAGAAAATAGAAATATCGATTATAAACGGGCATTACCTGGTGACGATGATAAATCTAAACGAGAGTTTTTAGCAGATGTTAGCTCATTTGCAAATGGTGAAGGAGGTGATTTAGTTTTTGGAATGGAGGAAAAAGCTGGCCTACCCACCAAGGTTAGGGGTGTAAGAATTAGAAATTTAGAGGAATCTATTTTGAGGTTGGAACACATGATACTGGATTCTATAAATCCTCGAATTAACCGGGTTAGTATTAACGGTGTTTGGGTTAGAAATGATAGATATGTAATTATTGTTAGGGTACCAAAGAGTTTCACCTCACCGCACATGGTAACTTATCAAGGGCATGGTAGGTTTTATTCTAGAAATTCTTCAGGTAAACACCCCCTAGACGTTTCTGAAATCCGCTCTGCCTTTTCTTTTACCCACACCAATATTGATAGTGTTCGAGAGTTTCGTTCCACCAGGGTTGAGCAAATTATTAATAATAAAACTCCTATTGATTTGGCTAAAAACGAATCCAAAATTGTTGTGCAGTTAATCCCCCTTAGCATTACTAACACAAATGTTGGAATAGATATTTCAATCCTGGAGAATCAACTGATTTTACCCAAAGATATTTTTAGTGGAGGAGTTGTTCACCAAAGGTTTAATTTTGATGGCTTTATGATGTATACAGAGGAGGGTTATTTGCAGATTTTTCGAAATGGGGTGATTGAAATAGTTGAAAATAATTTCCTGAGTCATAGAAAGGGGCAAAAGTTTATCTCACCTGAATATGAGTCGACAATTCTAAATCAGTTAGAAGATATGTTGAACCTGCAAAAGAAATTAAAAATGAATGCTCCGTTTATGTTCGCGGTTTCAATCTTGGGTGTAAAAGGTTGTTACTTGGGTAAAACTGGTAATTTTCAATGGTTTGATAGTCAGCCGATTGATAGGGAGAATTTGAATTTGTCTGATGTGTTTATCCAAGATTATGGAATGGATTTGAGGAGGGGGCTTCGGCCGATTTTTGATACCGTGTGGAATTCTGCAGGTTGGCCACGATCTATGAATTACGATGAAGAAGGAAACTGGGTTGGAGGTGAGTAAAAACTCTCCATAATTGAAATCCGGTTTTTAATTTTGTGAAAAGCAGTGCTAATATTATTTAGAAAATTTTCAAAAATTAGTTATGTTTGACCATACATGGAATATGTGATTTGTTTCAGGAATGCTACTTATTGTACCTACACCAATTGGAAATTTAGAAGATATTACCTTGCGTGGTATAAAAGCTTTGAAGGAGGCTGATTCGATTATATGTGAGGATAGTAGAGTAACCAGGAAATTAATGAAACTGCTAGAAATTGAAACTGCCGGTAAGTTCGTTGATTATATGCGCAATCACCAGCTGAATCAAGCGTCAGAAGCTGAGCTAGATAAAATTTCTGAGGATAATGAGTATAGGGTGGTTATGGTTTCTGATGCTGGCTCCCCTGGCCTATCTGATCCAGGTTTTTTGATAATTAAATTGGCAATAGAGAAGCAGATACCCTACTCTGTTTTACCTGGTAGTAATGCTTTGGTCCCAGCTGTGGTTGGTTCGGGGTTAGTAAACAAAGATTTTTTGTTTGTAGGATTCCTCCCTACTAAAAAGGGTAGGCAAAAAAAATTGAAAGAGGTTAGTGGGAGTGGATATCCGGTTGTTTTATATGAGTCGGTTCATAGGGTAGAGAAGCTAATTAGTGAATTGAATGAGTATTACTCGCCACAATCAGAAATTGCTATTTGCCGCGAAATTAGTAAACAATTTGAGGAAATTGTTGTTTCTAAATTGGCTGATTTGGATATTAGTAAGATGAAATTAAAAGGTGAGTTTGTGGTTGTTATTAGACCAGTATAAAAACTTTAAAAAAAATAAACCCTCTCGGGTATTTATATAATCTATCTTCAAATAATTTAAACTTTTTCTTTTCAAGACAAATTAAACTTTGGTTAAATTAGTTGGTGGCGTTGAGTGGAATTGAACCACCGACCTTGGGCTTATGAGTCCCACGCTCTAACCAACTGAGCTACAACGCCATTGTAATGTTGTTTCAGCATGCCATTATATATCTAATTTGTCAAGTCCCAAACAGACTTTGGGTGAACATACCAAGCTTAATTTTAGTGTAATATGTTCAAATAATTTGGGTATATCCATTGACAAAACAGGGTAGTTTCGATTATGATGTCTTGTAACATTAATTGAAGATTATTTATGAGTGCTAAGCAAAAAACCAAGGCGAAAAAGAAACAAACTACTTCTGTAAATAAAACTCCTGAAAAAAAGGTTGAAACAAAGGCTGTACAAAAGGTTGAAACAAAAACAGTTCAACAAGCTACTGTAAACACTAACGAGAAAAAAAATAATAAAAATATTATTAGCAATTTTTTTGATAGATTTGCTGGAGAAGGTAAAGAGCTTAGTAAATACTCAGTAATTGTAGATAAAGTCACAGCACTTGATTCTGAAATATCTGGCTTGTCAGATGAGAAACTAAAAGCAAAAACTTTTGAATTTAGGAAAATGCTTGAAGGTTTGGAAGGGGAAAAAATGGAGGCCAAATTGAAAGAAATTATGCCAGAGGCTTTTGCAGTGGTCCGCGAGGCGGCATTTAGGACTTTGGGTCAAAAACATTACCCAGTACAAATGATTGGTGGTATGGTTTTGAATGATGGTAGGGTTGCCGAAATGAAAACTGGAGAAGGAAAAACTTTGGTTTCGACGCTTGCAGTTTACCTAAATTCGCTTCCTCCAAAAAATCAAGTTCATGTAGTTACAGTTAATGATTATCTTGCTCGTAGGGATGCTAGTTGGATGGGTCAAGTTTATGACTTTTTAGGATTGACTATTGGGGTTATCCAAAACCAGGCCAGTTTCTATTTCAAATTAGGGGAGCAGGCAGATAGTAGTTTTGACCGTAAAAGGGATATTGGATTAGTTGAAACTTATGAAGATGGGGAAAAAGAGGATTCACGAACTGTTTTGGATGTGGAAAATTTGGTTCCTTGTGATAGAAAAAGAGCCTACACGGACGATGAAAAAAACCCAGTTGATGTAGTATATGGTGTAAATTCTGAATTTGGATTTGATTACCTCCGTGATAATATGGCCCAGTCTACCGAAGATGTAGTTCAAAAAGCTGGTCACAGAGTTGCTGTAGTTGATGAGGTTGACTCTATTTTGATTGATGAAGCTAGAACTCCTTTGATTATTTCTAGCCAAGATAGTGATTCTTCTAGTCGTTATAAACAATTTTCTGATTTGGTGAATAGATTGACTATTGGAATTGATTATGTAGTTGATGAAAAAAGAAGGACTGTTACACTAACTGATTTAGGTATTGAAAAAGTCGAGAGATTATTGTCTATTAATGATTTATACGTAAATCCAGAGAATGTTGTTTTGATTCATCATTTAGACCAGGCCCTCAAAGCCAAAGCACTTTTCAAAGGAGAGAAAGAGTATGTTGTGCGAGATGGTGAAATTATTATTGTTGATGAGAATACTGGAAGGATGATGTATGGTCGTAGGTTCAATCAAGGTCTTCACCAAGCTATTGAGGCCAAAGAAGGTGTTAGGGTTCAGCCAGAATCAAAAACCGTAGCTAGTATTACATTCCAGAATTTCTTCCGGCTATATGATAAATTAGCAGGTATGACAGGTACGGCGGCTACAGAGTCAGAAGAACTGTTTAAAATTTATGAATTAATTGTAGTTACTATTCCAACAAATAGGCCTGTTATTAGAAAAGATTATGTGGATAAAGTTTACAAAAATGAATTAGGTAAATTCCAGGCAATTGCAAGAGATATTAAATCAATTAACGAAACCGGTCAGCCAGTTTTGATTGGAACTACTAGTATTGACAGGAACCAAATGTTATCTAAATTCCTAGATCAGGCAGGTGTTGTGCACGAAGTTCTAAACGCGAAAAACCACGAACAAGAAGCTAGAATTGTTTCACGAGCTGGTAGAATTGGGGCGGTTACTTTGGCTACAAATATTGCTGGTCGTGGAGTTGACATCAAATTAGGTGGTGAAGTTCCTGAAGATGAAAAAGATATGGAACAATGGAGAGCTGATAACAAAAAAGTAAAAGAGTTAGGTGGATTGTTTGTAATTGGAACAGAGAGGCATGAGAGCCGGCGTATTGATAATCAGCTGCGTGGACGTGCAGGTCGTCAAGGAGATCCTGGAAAGAGTCAATTCTATATTTCATTAGAAGATTATATTTTGAGAGTCTTTGGAGGAGATAGGATGAAATACTATAATATTTTGCCAGTTGCTGATGATGAGGCGATTCAAAATAAATTACTATCTAAATTGATTGAAGAAGCACAGAAAAAAATTGAAGGTCAAAACTACGATGTTCGAAAATATGTCACCGAATATGATGATGTTGTCAGCCGTCAAAGGTCTGTAATCTATGAACGTAGAAGAAAGGTTTTGTTTGATGATGGATTTGATGCTGAGAGAGAAATTGATAATTCTTTATACAGAGAAATTGAAAGAACAGTATCACAATTAAATTCTAAATTGAAAAAAGGTTCTAAAGAATACACAACAGCTTTGGATTATACCAGTAAAGATTTAAAATCAATCAAAAGAGATGAACTTTTTGAAACAAACACACTAGAGAGTTTCTACAAAGAAAATAAATTTGATGCTAAAAAAATCGCTATTCATATTTATGAAATGTTAAAAAAAGAGCTCTCTCAAAACTGGGCAGTTCAAGGAAAAGATGTGCAGATAGGAATGATTCGTTATATATTCCTTCGAGCAATTGATATTTTATGGACAGAACACTTGGTTACAATTGATCATTTGACTGATTCAGTGAGGATGAGAGGTTATTCTCAAAAAGACCCACTAGTTGAATTTAAACAGGATAGTATGAAAGTATTTGAAGAATTACTAGCACAAATTGATAGGGAAGTTGCTGCTACTGCATTCAAAGTTTCGCCAGAAATGGTCCCAGCGAACATGGTAAAAAAAGTTGACTAAAATATGATTAAAAAGAATACAGCTCTCTATATTCCTGTTCTAGACGATGGAAGTTATTTAATTCAAGATAGAAAAAATAAAGAAGGTAGTAAAATAGATTTTGGAATATTTGGTGGGAAAATTGAAGAAGGGGAGGCACCTTTAGAAGCAATAATTCGTGAAATCCATGAAGAACTTTCTTTTTTATACACCGCAGATGATTTGAATTTTGTAGGTAACTTTTATCTCAGTTTTCAAGGAGTTGGAGGATATTGTAATCTATATACAAGAAAAGTTGGAGCGCAAGAATTTGCTAAATTTGTATGCAATGAAGGAGATATGAAACTAGTTAAACCAAAAGATCTGTTTAAATATTTAGACATAGCTCACAAACCGCTCTTTGATAAATTAAATGAGTTGGTGTAAAATTTAGACTCAGAAAAATCTGAGTCTTTTAAATTGCTAGCGTTATTCTAGGGTTAACTAGGTTTCCAAATTTCACTCCAAGGCCCATGAATTCCAGTATGTTGATTCGGTTTCGGATATCTAAGGTCGAATACACCAACTTTGGTGAATATATTCACTCTACATCTAAACCGACAATCTTGAAAACTAATATTGGAGGGTAAGGTTATTTTACTTCCTTGAAAATCTTTTAGTGTATTATCTTCTTCGTCTATCCCATTAGTAGTATTCCAGACCCTGCCGATTTCTTTTGCTTCTAAACCTGGATATTCAAATTCAATGTTTACGGCAGAATGTTCAATAGGGTAAATACCGGAAATGGAGAAAATTTGGTCTTCACCATACTTAGCGAAAATATCAAAATGTACCTCTGTTTTTTTGTAGATTTTAGTATCTGCTGAAACTCTGAGTTGTCTATTTGCTGTGAGTTCAATATTGTCAATTACAGGGATAAATGTTTGAAAATGACATATTGAGTCAAATTCTGTTGCATTATTAATTAACTCAATCGTTACTAAATTAGTAATTGGTTTAATAGTCATACTAATACTCCACAATACTCAAGTAAAAGTTGTTATATTCACTTTACCTATTATTGTCAATTACCAAAGAGTCAGAGAGATTGACAATATTAAACTGTGGCACAATAATAAAAAACAACTGAAATATTAGAGGTTTATGTTTATTGGATTTAAATCAAAGTTATTACTTATTATAGTTTTATTGGCTCAATTAGTGCTTACGCCCGTTTCGGCTATCGCGCAGCAGTCCAGCACAAATGCTATATTTTTAGAAATACCAAAAGTCACTCAATCTGAAAATTCAGTTGATGCAAAACCTGACGGGGTAAATAGGTGGGTTTTTGAAGGAGAGTTAACCAAGGATGATTTAATTAGATACAGATGGAATGCAGTTAGTTTAGATTTGCGGTACAAGGAAATTGCGACCGTTGGAGCAGGGTATTTGAAAGTCTATTTAAATGATGACTCTCAGCCAGAGAATTTTATCACTGATTTTGGGTCTTCACCTTTGCCAATTTCTGCGGTAGCAGACAGACTAACTCCTGGAGAAAATAATTTATTACTAGTATATATTGATAGTGCTACTGGTCTACCAGCTGTTCCTTCTACCAAAGTCGCATTTAAATTTAATTACAAGGATGAAAGCGTGAAACCTGGACTAAAAGTAATAGAGCCTCTGCCAGGATCTCTTTTGGCTGATGGAGTAGATCAGAATTTTAAAATCGAATTGGAGAATTTTCAATTATCGGATACTGACACACCTAAAGAAGGCTATGGTAAAATGAATGTATATAACGGAGATATCAATGAGGAGAGTTTGTTAGGTACAATTAAATCTAGTAGTATTGTTGGTGATAATAAATCTCTAGTAGAGTTTAGCACTAAAGACATAGATTTTTCCAAAGTCTCTGATGGTGTAGATAAAAAGATTTTATTTGTATTAACAGATTTGGCAGGTAGTATTTTGCCATATCAAAATGAAGTTATCTTAAAGGCGAACTTTAGTGGTAGCGCTGATGTAGGACTACCAATAGTAACTGTTGTGGAGCCAAGGAAAGACCGATCAAATATTTCTATGGATGGAAACCAAAAGATTATTTTGGATGTGGCTAATTTTGAAATTTTGGACAGCTTTACAGAAGGAAAAAACGAGGGCGGTAGTGGATATCTGCAGATATTTGTGGATAATAGTCCAATCAAAACTATATGGCCAAAATTAGATTTTAGTTTGAATGAAATTGGATATTATAGCGAAGTAGAAGGACTTAAAAACGTCAAAGTCCAACTGGTGAACAAAGATTTTACAAAATTATCTCCAGAAGCTAGTGATAGTTTTAATTTGGTATATATTCCAGAGATTGAGCAAGATGAAACTGTAGATGCCCAAGAAGGAGTTCAGAGTGATCGCTGGAGGGTAATTATAATTATATTAATATTGATAATGATTGTTGGCGGAATTTCAATTTTGGTTCTAAAGGGTTAGAATTTCATTCTTTGCTTGACATTTATTACCATAGAGCCCTTAGTTATAGGAAATAAACATTATGGGAATATAAATTGAGTATGTGTGGTATTGCAGGGATTTTTTCTCAAAAAAAAGTAGCAAATGAATTGTATGATGGGTTGATTAATTTACAACACCGAGGTCAGGATGCTGCTGGGATACTAACATACGAAAATAACAACATTGATCGTTTTCATATTAAAAAAGGTGCTGGATTTGTTAAAGATGTTTTTAATCAAACGGATCTGGATGTTTTGAAAGGAAATTGTGGTATTGCTCACACTCGATATCCAACTGCCGGTAGTGCTTTTGATTTGGCTAATGCTCAGCCTTTTACTATAGGATCTCCTTATGGTATCGCAATGGTTCATAATGGAAATATTACTAATTATGTTGAGTTGAAAAAAGAGCTGATTGAAAAAGACAAGTATCACTCCAATTCTAGCTCTGATTTGGAAATAATAATGAGTGTTTTTGCTTCTAGGATGAGGAAAGAGCCAGAGGATCAAGATATTTTTGAGAGTATTTGTAATTCTGCAAAATCAGTATTTGATAGGGTAAAAGGTGGTTATTCAGTTATTGGAATTATTGCTGGAAAAGGCATGGTGGTTTTTAGAGACCCTCACGGTATTAGGCCGCTTGTTAAAGGTGAGAGGGTTAATCCTGATGGTTCGAAGGATTATATTTTTGCTTCTGAAGATACAATGTTTTTTTCCCTCGGATTTGAAAGGATTGGTGATGTGGGTAATGGGGAGTTAATATTTATTGATAATAAGGGTAAGGTTTTTTCTAGGAAAATCACCAAAGAACTTTTTACTCCAGATATTTTTGAATATGTTTATTTTGCACGGCCTGATTCTACATTAAATGATGTGAATGTTTATCGTAGTAGATTGAGGATGGGTCAAAACATGGCAAATTTATGGAAAAAAACTCACCCAGAGATTATCCCTGATGTTGTTATTCCTGTCCCTTTTTCTGCTAATACTTCTGCACTATCGATGGCTAGTGAGTTAGGGGTTAGATATTCAGAAGGTCTTTATAAGAATTCTTTTGTAGGTAGGACTTTTATTATGCACGGTCAAGACAAAAGGAGAAAATCTGTACGTCAAAAATTATCGCCGCAACCTATTGAAATAAATGGTAAAAATGTAATGATTTTAGATGACTCAATCGTTAGAGGCACCACTTCTCGTGAGGTTGTTAAGCTAGTTAGAGATGCTGGAGCCAAAGAAATATATTTTGTTTCAGTGTGTCCACCTGTCATTAACCCTGATTTTTATGGAATAGCAATACCAACCAGGGAAGAGTTGATTGCAGCTGGAAAATCCAATGAAGAAATTCGAGATTATATTGAAGCTGATATATTGTTGTATCAAGACATCGATGGTTTGACCGAGGCTGTAATGAGAAAAGGCGATCATAATATTGATAGACCTTCTATGCCATATTTGGATGGTTTTTATGTTACTGGTGATATTGATGAAGATAAAATAACAGAGCTTGAAAATCATAGTAAAAGTAATACCTAGATTGTTTTATTTGGTGTAAATACTTATGATTCTACGAGTGGCTTGCCAAAGCCTCATTTTTATGCTATAGTAGCTATATTAGAATCATTTTAACTCCGCGATTTTCTGTTTTGATCTCGCGTTGAGATTTTGTTACTTTCTATTTATTCATGCCTTTTTTTAACTCCAAAACTGACAAGTTAAAATTTGCCCTATTAACAAATAACGGGCTTACTAACGTGCGCTTGAATAAAATTGCAACTGAATATGAAGATTTTTATGATGGTTTAAAAGACGATTTTCAACTCATTAACGACAAGAAATTTACGGAAAAGGTTATCAATTTCAAAAAGTCTGCAGATAAAGAAGTTCAAAATTTATATAACATTATTGAAGAAAATAGAATTAGATTTATCACGGTTTTTGATAAACAATATCCTGGTGTCTTGCGAAAATTAAAAGAACCACCAATGGTTTTGTTTTTCCAGGGTAATCCTGCACTTTTTTCAAAATTAGACAAAATGATAACCGTCGTCGGTTCCAGGGACACCACAAAATACACAATTGCAGCCATGCAAAAAATTCTCTCACCTCTTTGTAATAGTGGAGTAGGTGTTGTTTCTGGGATGGCTAGTGGTGTTGATTTTCTATCTCATAATATCGCACTAGAGAACAAAGCTCCAACGATTGCAGTTCTTGGCAGCGGTTTATTAAACGATGTAATCTCACCTAAAGAACACATTCAAATCAAGCAAAGGATATTAGAAAATGAAGGTTTGGTGATGAGTGAACTATTACCTTTTCAAGAATCTAACAAATATACTTTTCCTCGTAGAAATAGGATTTTAGCAGCTTTAACAGAACTAACTTTTGTTTTTCAAGCAGGTCATAAATCTGGTAGCATGATAACAGCTCAATACGCTATTGATTTTGGTAAAAAAATTGCCACAATTCCAGTCTCACTGGATGAAGACGTCTATAGCGGTAATTTAGAGCTACTTTCTAATAAAGAGGCTATTTGCGCAACCAAAGCAGAAGATATTTCTAGCGAAATTGGTGTAAAATTATCTCAGAAAAAAGTTAAAAATATTTATAAAGATCTCAGCCCAGATGAAACTATATTAATTGATCAACTTCGTGGTGGAGAGCAGTCGGTTGATGTTTTGGCTAGTCAGATTCCTCTTAGTAAATTGATGGTGCTTTTGAGTACTTTGGAGATGCAAGGTCTAGTTAAAAATACAGGTGCAAATAATTGGAGATTGACTTGATTTTCATAGTATGAAAGCATAAATATTATGCCAGAATTGCCTGAAGTTGAAAGCCTGCGAAGAAGCTTAGAAAATTATATTTTGAACCAGAGAATTAGGGATGTTGATGTGAAACTACCTAAGCTGGTTAGTGGAAGAGGAACCAAAAGAACCAATAAAAAAGTTAATGGGGATAGTTTTTGTAAAAATATTTGTGGTAAAAAAATTATAAAACTAACCAGAAGAGCAAAAAATATTATTCTAGAATTGGATGATAATTCCGTAATAGTTGTTCATTTAAAAATGACTGGTCAGCTGGTTTATAAATCTATTAACAAAGACGAAACCGTTTGGGGAGGTCACCCAATTCAAGATTCACACATAGAGTTACCAAATAAGCATAGCTATATAATTTTTACATTGGAAAATGGCGTTTTGTATTATAATGATGTTCGCCAATTTGGGTACGTGTTATATTATGATTCAATCAAACAGGCTATCGAAGATGGTCATTTTAAAGATTTAGGTCTAGAACCTCTTTCTGATGAATTTACTTTGGTTGAATTTTCAAAATTAATGAAATCGAAAAAAGGTGTTTTAAAGAAGCTATTTTTGGATCAAAAAGTTGTGGTAGGTCTCGGGAATATTTATGCTGATGAGGTTTGTTTTGATAGCGGGGTTAGACCTCAGCGAAAAGTCGAGACTTTGAAAAAATCTGAAATTGAAAAATTATTCTATTCAATTAAAAAAATTCTACCAAAGGCTGTGGAATTAGGAGGTTCGAGCATCGCCGACTATTTACTGGCAGATGGAAGTAGAGGTAATTATGCGAGAGAGCACAAAGTCTATAATAGAGGTGGAAAAGAGTGTTTTAAATGTGGAAAAGAGCTTAATAAGATTGTTTTAGCAGGGAGGACAACTGTGTTTTGTAGTAGCGATCAAAAGTAGTTAAACTATCTTCTCAAGACTATCGAAACTTTGGTTTCGATAGTTGACCAATCATTCAAATAGTGCTATTAGTATGTTATGAAACGAGCAATTCAGTATTCATTTTACACCCTAGGTTTTGCTTTGCCTATTGCTACTTTGTTGTCTCAGTTTTTTTTAAATAGGTTGGGTCTACCTAGTTTTACGGTTTTATGGAAAGAGATTCTCGTTGCTTTTATTATTGGATATACCCTACTCTACATTTTAAAGTATTTTATACGAAGCCAAGAAAAAATTGCTCTAAAAATCAAGAAAATATGGCCTATATTAGCTCTTTTTTCTGGTATCGCAGTTGTGGGAATTTCTAGCATGGTTTTCTCGCCGCCCTTAACTAACCTAGTTTTTGGGTTTAGGTTTGAATTGTTTTGGGTAGTATTTTTTGCAGTCGTGGTGAGTTATAATAATTTAAATTTAAAAAACAGCTTTCTAGACCTAGACTTTTACAGGAAATTAAAAAAATCAATTTATTATGGATTTTATCTAGTGCTTTTTATAACAGTATTACAGATAGTTTTTGGTCAGCAAAATATTCTTGGGTTTTTTGGTTTTGGTGAAGTAGGGAATGAATTTTTAACCAAAGCTCCACTGGCTCATGTAATTGATGGTGGAGGAATTAATGATAGTTTGAGATTGTCTGGGACTTTTTCAACTCCTAACCATTTTGCAGCATACTTGCTACTAGTCGGAGGTTTGTTTAGCGGTGAGTTTATTAGAAATAAAAGAAAAAAAGATCTGATTTTGATAATTATTTTGACTGTGTTTATTGTACTTAGTTTTGCCAGATTTAGTTGGTTAGGGGTATTAATGAGCGGATCATTTGGGCTAATTCTAGTTGCTTCAAAAAGAATTAGATTTATTGGTGCTAACGCAAAAAAAGTTTTACTATTATCGACTTTGGCTGTGCCAGTTTTTATAGGTGTTGTGGCTATTAATTTGCCATACGAAAATCTGAGTCAGGATTTACCATCTTTTTTGTCGAAACCCTCATCTACAATACTTCATAGGAGGCATACAATGACGACATTGGAGGTTTTTGCAAGAGAGCCTAATAGATTAATTACGGGATTTGGATTAGGTATTAGCGGTCCTGGTGCGAAAGGAGAATATAGTGATATTTATGAAAATCCATTAGTTATAAAATATGGTAGTGATATCCCATATAAGAACTTTTTAGTAGAAAAAGATATATTAATTCCAGAGAATTGGTTTTTACAGGTATTAGTTAATGGAGGGTTTTTATATTTAGTTTTTTATTGTTTAGTTGTTTTTATTCCTCTGTGGTTTGTATTAAAAAGTACAAAAACAGGAAATCTTCAAGAGATTAACTATTATAGGTTGGTGATTAACCTGTCCTTAGTTGCAATTATAATTGGTAACCTGTTTTTACATTTATGGGAGAATCAAACAGTTGCTTTTTATTGGACAATTATTTGGTTGCTGCAATTTGACATAAACTCTAGTGCCAGTTTGAATTAGTAAGGAAACAAGCAAGGGTAACTGAAACTATGAAACTCCGACATTTTAGACATTATCTGTCTAGGTTGTTAACGAGGATGATAGTATTTGTTTATCTAATAACATTATTTACTTGTGAATTTGTTCCAACCATTTTGCTTACTTTCATCTCATATCTTTATTATTTCTTTAAAGACTTTTTAAATAATGAATTGCCTAGAATTTTCCTTACTTGTGTATTCTACATGCAAGTAATCTTCAAAAGAAAGAAGGCTTTGTTTTGAAGGGGTTTATCAGATAGGTGCTGTGAATGTGCTTGCTTATTGTTAATGGAGTAGTTGAATATTGCTACTCCATATTTTTACAAAATTAACTCCCCTCTGGTTAGCCATCTTTTGGTAGGCTGGAGTCCTTGACCTGGAACGAACTCTAAAATCGAGGTTTGCAACGTTACAACACGCCTATCACCAAAGGTCTTATAGGCTTCTTGGGTGTCATTTTCTAAAATTTCTTTTACTTCAAATACTTTGAAAGTTAATTCTCTACCCTGTTTGTCCCACAAAATAAATTCTTCACCAACCTCACTTCTTCGTTCAATTGGCTTGAAAATGAAATTATATGAACTTTGAACAGATGAGAAATTACTACTGTGCCCAACAATATAAGAGTTGCCAATTTCTCCAGGTAATGGGGTAAAAGCAATATGGACGATACCGTCTACTAACAATCTTTGAATAGGGTTGGAAAGTGGTCCCTGGGAAAGGTCTTCTTCGATTGGAGAAGAGAAATCAATACTGCCATCAGCTTTTCTATTGAACAAATCATCTAGCCCAGAATAAATAATAGGTGTATTAATGTTGTATTTAGGGTATTTCAAGAAATTTTGTTGTTGGGGATTTTTTGGAGCAGGTATTAATGTGTCCAGTGGAGCTAATTTGTTTAATTCAACCTGTTCGTTCGCTGAAATTTGAAATCTGGATAATATGTCTGCGATATTTTGGTCTTCTATTTCACTAGTTAGGAAAAAACTAGTAGTATTGTCACTAAGTGTAGCAACTTGTTGGGGATAAAAATTATTTTGGTCGCTAATTGTAGTAAAAAGAAAATTTTTGTTTAGTTCGTTAAACCCAATTGCATCGATATTATTAGGGATGTTTAGGTTGCTTGCATAAAGGATTGGCAGCATCGCAAGCAACACAATAATAGCATAGACTCTGTATCTGAGTCGCCATAAACCTCTAAAAAAACCTAAAATTGATTGCGCCAAACTTCTTTTTTGTTTTGGTTTATAGATTGTGTTTAGAGAACGTAATTGCAGTTGATTACTACTGTTCATATAATAATTATATCATCTATTCGCTTTTTTGTAAATAAATTCTTTTTAACTGGGAAAAACAACTATTTATCATTAAATTAC
>CALIJC010000038.1 GCA_938017575.1 uncultured Patescibacteria group bacterium | reverse complement strand
GCTGATTTTCCTTTGTTATTTTTTCTGTAGTAGTAATATAGTCCTCCGATAGCAGCAACGAATAGAATTGCCAAACCTACCTCTAACCCACCAGAGCGGACTGTTGAACCAGTATTTGCAGCAGCTGGAGTCCCTGTCTGGGAGGCAGGATCAGGTGTCGCATCTGGACCAGGCTGTAAATTAAAATCTGTTCCATCTTGTTCAACTGGTAATGTTTCTCCAGTATCCTCTACAATTTCTTCGGAGCTAATTGTTGGGTTTAGTGGTTCTTCGACTGGAATGCTTGGATTTGGGTTAGGGTTTGGATTAGGATTTTGCTGATCTGAATCACCTGGATCAACCACAAATGGAGTATCAATCCCACCTACATTAGGAGTTGTGGGTGTATCTTGGGCAAAGCTAATAATATTAAAACTGGCTAATACTAGAGTTACAGAAACTGCTAAAATGTGTTGGATTTTTATATTCATAATCGAACTATTATTTATAGATTGAATTGTGGTTAAGAAATTAAATATTGGCAAGTGTTGTTATTCTATTGACCGGCTTGACAAATATGAAATATAGGTAAATCTTTCTTCAGAAGCCTCCCGATCAAAGAAATGAAAGATTCTAAGAGGCCTCTAAAAATTAACAGATTTTTGGAAAAGAGCGATATAATATAAATATATCTAAACTTTACGGAAAGTAAAGTGTGGAGGAGTGAAAATTGTTAGCGCGAATTCGGAGATCGTCTAATGGTAGGACAGCTGGTTCTGGTTCAGCCAATCGGGGTTCGATCCCCTGTCTCCGAACCATAGAAATTATTCCCCATTTGGGGGTATAATTTTTTGTGTTTTGGGGAAAATCGACAACTACTTGTCAATTGTCAGGGTACCGAACTCGCAGCGTTGTTTAAGTTTGGTCTCTAGATCAAGGCGAAAACAGCGAGAGGTGACTAGAAGAGATTTGGGTAACCAAATCTACTGGAAACCGATCCCCTGTCTTCGAACCACGTCGTAAAAATTTCGACCACATCATTTTACCACTTGCGAATAAAATTTTGCTGACTATATTTACCTTCCTTCTCCCCAAAGAAGCTACAATCCTCTTTGGATGCTATAAGATTTGATATTTTTTTTACCCTACTTTTCTTGTAATTTAACAGAAATTATCATTGTTAAACCTGCTGCCATGAAAACTAAAATAGAGGCAACCTGTAGGTAATTGAAATTTTTAGTGTAGTTTCCTCCTGATCTAATCAAATCACCAAATAGTGAATCGCTTTCTTCTGGTAGTGTTGGACCAGCTGGATCTACGATTGTTCCATTCACTGCACCATCTAGATCAAACAGCCCTCCATCAGTAATTGTCATAGTTGATGTGGTAACAAGGTTTCCGTTGATACTTTCTTGGCCGATAACTACATCTGGGAAATTAAAGTAGCCATTATTGTCGTATTTTCTATATACCCAATCTGTTGTGTCATATGCTTTGTCCCAATAAAATTTAACGGTTGCGGTTGAACCTGGAGTTGTGCATTGTATTTCAAATCTATGCAAACCGTATGGGTAATCAAAATCATCATCTTGTGTTGCATTATCACTCTCTTGAATAAAGCTAAGATTATTAATATCTCCACACCCACTTGCTACCATCGTTAAATAATTATTATCATTTAATGGGTTTGGTGCTGATGCAACATTAGTTTGAATATAGTCTGGAACACCATCATTATTTCCATCACCAGAGTTTGGGCCAGATTGTTCAACTGCTGCTGATATACCATCATTATCTGGGTCTGAGTCATCTCCATCATTTCCTATATCAAGAGTGTTTCCAGTTAAATTTGGAATTAGAGTGTCTTCGATATAATTTGGTAGACCCCCATTATCGTCATCCAAGAAATCACTACTATTAAACGGATCTGTTCCTTGGTTTGTTTCTACTTCATCTGGTACCCCATCATTGTCCGAATCTTGATAATCTGCTGGATTAGTTGGATCGGTTCCATCTGTAATTTCTTGTGAATCATTTACTCCATCATTATCGCTATCTACTGCAGCAGTTACTAGCTCAATATTATCAACTACTGTTGTAGTGACTGTATCATCTGTTTCAGCATCAATTGAACCAGGAGTCCCTCCGGTTGTGGGAATATTTGTACAACTTAGTTGAGCAGTTGGAGTTCCATTGTTAATTATTGTACATGGATCACCAGCACCTAATCCGATTAAGTTAGCGGTTATTCCACTAGACGGTAGATCATAATTATTTGCACTATCTCCTGTTAAATCAACCAAGCAAGTAACTGTGTCAACACTGATTGTTGATGGGTCTGGGGTGCAATCAGAACTACCATAGTTTGCCGGACTAATAACAGTTGGTGGGTTAATTAGCTCAATATTATCAACTACTGTTGTAGTGACTGTATCATCTGTTTCAGCATCAATTGAGCCAGGAGTTCCTCCAGTTGTAGGAATATTTGTACAACTCAGTTGAGCAGTTGGAGTTCCATTGTTAATTATTGTACATGGATCACCAGCACCTAGACCACTTAGATTTCCTGTAATTCCTGATGCTGGTAAACCGTAACTATTACCAACGTCTCCTGATAAATCGATTAAACAGGTTACTACATCAACACCTATAGTTGAAGGGTCTGGGGTGCAATCAGAACTACCATAGTTAGTTGGAGAAATTACAGTACCACTGAAATCATAAGTGTAGGCATCTGTTCCTATTGCTGATGGCACTGAAGTTTGTCCTGGGTTTACCGCTTCAACATCTACTGGTCCAGAAGCGTGAGCGGGTGTGTCACAGGTCATAGAGAATGCATCAATAACAACAACATTGGTACAAGGGGTTCCGTCAAAGGTAGCATATGAGGTCATAGAAACCGGTGCTGATTGAGATGGAGGAACCATAGGAAATCTTACTGTATATCTATACCTATCAGTATCTAATCCCCCAGTATCAAGCTCTTCAATACTGAGACCACGGGTATCATTATTCCCACCAATCGTAGTTACAAACGAATCATCAGCATCAAACCAACTTCCTGTAGCATCTTCCACATATCCATGCAACCTTCCTTGGTATTGCCCCAATTGGCTGAATTTATCTCCCCCAGCACTATACACATTTCCAACACTGTCTCGAATTTGCTCTGCTTCATTATCATCTTGATTGCCAAATTCTCTACCTAAGAATGTGATATCTGAAACCGCACCCAATTGATCAATAGTTGTGAAAAATGAGTCGCGTATACCAAGAGGGACTGTTGATGTTTCACTAAGCGCATCAACAGATACTGTGTATGGACCGCTAGAAATTCCGTGGCCATTTATTAGAATTGTACCATCAGCATTTTCAGTCATTCCAGTAAAACCAAAGTTTGTTCCGGTGTAAGTTTTCGCCCATACTTCAGATCCATCAACTGGGTCTAGTTTTTTTACAAGAGTATCTGATGCTGCATATATAAATCCATCACTATGTGCTAACATTGTTTCATATTCTGAAGATCCAGCTGGATTTATTGGTACACTCCAAAGAACTGTGTCTCCTGTTGGGTTAAGTTTTGTAATATAGTCTTGCGGAGCAGAATACGCGGACACATATATATTACCAGATGAGTCCAATTCAACTTCATCAGTATCACTACTGCTCGATGTGAATAGATTTGTATTGAGATTCACAATTGCTCCATCTTTATCGTAAATTACAGCGAATCCAGGATGTAGATTGACTTGATTGTCAATTTGCTGAAAACCAACCGTATCTTCAAACTCTAATATACCCTGCTGGAAAAATCGACCTGGGATAACAATATTATCATTCCCGTCAATCTGAAAATTATGCATTCTGATTTGATGACCGCCTGTTCCCGTTGAGGTACGCCTCATTTCTCGAGTCCAAATTCTATTTCCAGTATCTGGATCAAATTTTACCAAAGTGTAAATTAATATCGAAGAAATAGGTGCAGCTTGTCTGGAATACAAAACATAGATGTTTCCGTCTGAGTCTCCACTAATATCTATACCATAATGGTTTGCTTCGTTGTTTGTTGTGTCTGAATCTAACCAAGACCTATAAAATGGGTAATTAGCTGAGCCAGGTGCTTTGTATGAAAAACCATTTACAGTAGGACCTGATCTAAGGGTTATTGTTTTCCCACCTACTGGAATATTTGGAACTTGAACTACGTATAACATTTCAGGGCTTCCACAAAAGCCTTGATTGATAACTTCCAAAGAGAATCCGGTATCATCATAAAAATTTATATCATCACGACAGTCAGCAGATGAAGGACCTAAAGTTGATGTATCGATTCGAAAATGAAAACCTTGTGATGCAATTGTTGACCCAGTACTATTAGGTATTGATATTGAGATTTCATCAAAATCTTGTAAGCCAGAGGCATTTATTGTTACACTCGTTCCCCCAGCTTCAGGACCATTAACTGGTGTTATTGAATTGAAGAATGGTGCAGCAGAAGAATTGATTCCTAGTAAATTAGTGAGTATTAATACTCCTATCATTAGTAAACTAGTGCCTCCAAACAATTTTTTCAGCATATGATTTAATGATTAACCTTTAGAAAGAGACTGTCAATATTTGAATTATTTTTTAATTTTAGTATTGAAGTTAAAAGTTATTTGACATTGCCTTTTTTTTATGCTATTATTAGCTCCTATTTATCATAATTATGAGTCTAGAAAATATAATAATTTTATTTTTAATTTCATTTGGAGTAGTTTTGGCAATTAATTTTCTTGCTTTTTCTTTTCATATTCTATTAAAGATAGTAAATCGGTAGTTTTTGCTTGTCATATCTCTTTTAGTTTAGTTAATTTCTAACAATTACTAAATTTGATATGAACTTTATTATTATTTTCTTTGGCTTAACTGGATTATTTGTACTCATTGTTAATCTTCTAAGTGTTATCATATCTACAATTCTTAAAAATGTAATCAAAGAATAAATGTATAAATTTAAAGAATATTTTTTTATAATTTTTGTCTGCACCCTTTCTGCAGTTCTGACTCTTTTTGTTATATTAAATAGCTGGGAAGTTTTATCTAATATTGATATTCCTTATATTAATTCTGTAAAGAAATTGGAATTGCAAAAGCCTATTAACAGTATTATCGGTTTTAGTAATGATAGTGGTAACCGAAAGGTTTTTTCAGATGATACACCAAGTATTGGTGATTTGGATTATCTATTTATCCCTTCAACTGGAGATAGAGTTTTTATTGGAAGAGAGCGATTAATTGATAATCAATGGTCATATCGACCAAATAATATTCACTATCATATTCTGAATTACGATGATAAGGGTTTGGAGGGCGATTATTTGATGTACACCACTAAAAGCTGGAGGACAATCCCAAATCCAGAACAAATCCAAGTCGGAGATTCAATTAATTTATTCTCAACAATTGGTAGATCTTATGATTTTGTAATTTTTGAAAGAAAGATATTATCATACGATGATTTAGTTGTCCCAGAGGCCTCCGAAAAAAGGCAGCTGATAATTTTGATTGAAGATAGTGAAAACGATATTTATTATTCATTTTTAGCACGATAGCATATGAACTCAGCCTTTTTATTTTTTAGAGATATAATATTAATTTTTGTAATCCTGATGTGGATTAGATATTATTTATTTTTACTTCTATCACCTTTTTATCCAATAAAAGAACATCTTAGGTATATTAAATCCATGCGAAGAAGGAAGGAACTTCGAATACGAGAACCCTACAATCCAAAAGTTTCTGTGGTAATTCCAGCATGGAACGAGGAGGTTGGAGTTTTAAAAACCATCAAATCTGTTTTATATAATGATTACAAGAACACAGAAATAATTGTTGTTAACGATGGTTCGACTGATAGAACTCATGAATTGGTTACCAAATTTATTACTGATGGTCTCAAAGAAAAGTTGTTTACCAAATCGACAATTATGTATATCTACCAAGAAAATGGTGGAAAAGGAAAGGCCCTAAATAAAGGTGTGGAATCTTCTACGGGTGAAATTATTCTTACAATGGACTCAGACTCAGCTTTAGAAAGTAACGCAATAACTAATTTGGTGAAATATTTTGTTGATCCTAAAATTATGAGCGTTGTTGGTAATGTAAAGGTGGCCAAAAATAATACTATTGTTGGGATGATTCAAAAACTTGAATATTACTTTGGTTTTTATTTTAAACGAGCCTATTCCATATTAGGAGCTGAATACATTTTTGGTGGAGCCTGTGCCAGTTTCAGACGTGAGGTTTTTGAAAAAATTGGAATGTTTGATGTCTCTAACAAAACTGAAGATATTGAGATGAGTATGCGCACCAGATCTGCTGGGTTTGAATGTACTTATGCAGAAAATGTTGTTTGTTATACCGAAGGAGCTGCAGATATAAAAGGTTTAGTTAGCCAGCGTGTAAGATGGAAAAAAGGACGTTTTGATACTTTTTGGAAATATAAGAGAATGTTCTTTTCTGCTAACGAAAATCATAACTCTTGGTTATCTTTCTTCATCTTGCCTTATGCAATGTTGTCTGAGGTTCAGCTATTAATTGAGCCAATCGCAATTTCACTGTTAATTACATATAGTATTATTGCTAGTGATTATTTATCATTTGCAATTGGGCTTTTGTTTATTTTCCAAATATACTTAGTGACCTCAATTTTTGGAGACAAAGGGTTCAAAATTGGCAAGATTTTATCGTTCCCGTTTACTTGGATTTTATTTTATTTCCTTGTTTGGATTGAATTTTTATCACTAGTTAAAAGTATAACTATGACTATTGCAGGTGAAGAAATTGAATGGCAAGATTGGAAAAGGCAAGGAATTCAAGAAGAAATTAATGTATAGTATATTTATATGAAAAACAAAGAAATCCGTATATTCACAATAGTTTTTTTACTCCTGAGTTTTTTAGGTAGTTATTTAACTTTTTTTACTTTTAGTAATGTTAGTATTTTTAATTTGGTAAATAGTAGGTTTGACTCAACCCCCATCTCTACCGATGAAATTATTTCCTGCTCGCCTTCTGAAGGGATTACTGATCTTTCACAAGCAGGAGACCCAAATTTAAATGCCCTTAGCAAATATCAAAAGGTTTGTAATTCATTTGTTTCGAATAGATTAATGATTTTTACAGAGATTCCTAGTAGTTTAGAAAGCTCTAATAGATTAGCTGATCAGGTTTTTGAAAAACTAAAATCTTTCAGTGAATACAATATTGAACCTGTGGTTATTGCCGAGCCTGTGGATAATTCAAATCTGTTAAATTATGACAACCTAAAAAATGGCGACTACGATAGTAGTATTGATGGATTTTTCTCTATTCTAAAAGAAAAAGGTCTAACTGATAAAGAAATGGGTACTTGGGTTCCTTTCCCAGAGTCTAACGTTCCTTATTGGAACCACGGCGAGAGTTTGCCTGGAGATTTTGCTATTCTTGTAAATAATTACCTTTCCTCGTTGAAAAAATATTTCCCTGATAGTAGTGGTAGTGTTCTATTAAATTCTATTACCTATGACCCAGAGGATACTTTATGGGAGAATGGAGATTATATTAGCTTAATTCCATACACTAACGGATTAAATCCTGATTTAGTAGATAGTCTTGGTATCCAAGGATTCCCATGGGTTAGTAGAGCAACTGATAGAAGAGTGGAGCAATTTAATGCTACAGACTTTCTTTCTATTAGATTTGCTGTTGAAGCCGCAAAACTACTTAGAACAAAAGATATTTGGGTAAATACTGGAACTTTTGGGTTAAAATACACCAATAATGAAACAGATTTAGTTTCAGTTGGGGCCGACCAAAGAAAATCTATATTAGAAGATATATTAGTGGAGCTATTAAAAGTTCAAGATGATGGTTATAGGGTTTGGGTGAATATTTTTGCTCAGGATAAATCTATTACAAGAGAAGCAACAGACTGGTCATATACAAAATCTGAAGGGGAAAAAATTATCTTCCAGGAATTTGTATCACAGCTTCTTGCCAGTGACATAGAGATTGGAATTTACGATAGAACTAACTAAGCAGTTCTTTATAGTCATTTATTATTTTTACACCAAGCGACTGAGCTTTTTGTAGTTTTGACCCAGCTTTTTCACCGGCAACCAGATAATCAGTGTTTTTACTGATACTACCTGTTACCTGAGCCCCATTGTTTTCTAATACTTCTTTAATTTGACTACGTGGAATATCAAAACTTCCGGTGATACATATAATTTTTCCAGATAAAGTTTTGTTGGTGTTATCAGTTTTTGTTACAGAGATACCCATCACTATGTCTTTTTTTTCTAGCTCTCTAAATTTTGAATGAAGGTTTGCATATCTAGGAGATTCCAAAAACTCTAGAAAATTATCTGCTAAAACTTCACCTACACCCTTTATCTCAATAATTTCTTCTTTGGATATTTTTTTTAGGCTTTCAAGGAACTTTGATGCTTTCATATTTTTAAATTGCTGATAAATATATTTTTAGTCAATACTTTGAAATTACAAACACTAGATAATAATGGTTATAAATATCACGCGCATGACCTACTAGCTAAACCTCAACACCTCTCTTGACATCGATATCTATCTTATATACTATGTTAATGTGAGAAAGGCTAACTATAGAAAATCCAAAAATATCAACGGTTTTAGAGATTACAAAAGTCTACACAAACCTCAAAAAAAGAATCTTAGCGGTTTCTTGGGTGAATTTTTTAGTCGAAATAAATCAAATGAAACTAAGATAGTAAAACAAAAAAGTAATTTAGTCAGACAGAATGTCAAAGCCAAACCTAGGTCAAAATTTGAATCAAAGAACAAAAATAGTTTTTCATTAATACTATCCATAGGTAAAGTACTCCTATCTATATTTTTGTTTGCATTAATTCCTTTTAAGTTAATTTTAGGAGGGCTACTGAAGCTGATTACGAATAATAAGTTTATCAAATTTGATCAAATGATGCTGTTTAAGTCAGTATTTGCTGTTTTTTTCTTGGTAATTGTATTGAGATTTGCAGATTTGCAGGTTATTAGCAACAACAGTTATTTTAAAAAAGATTCACAAAATGAGAGTGCATATCAAGAAATAATCCCAGCTAAACGGGGTCAGATTTTCATTAATGACTACAGCAAAGGGAGTCTAGTTCCAATAACCAACACACAAGCTCTTACAAATATTTATATAGATCCTTCATCATTAATTGATTTTATTAACAATAACGACAAAAATATTGAAGATATTGCCAGAAAACTATCAGGATCGTTAAATTTGCCGTACGAAAGTACGCTTAGCACCCTAAAGCAGCAAACATCTTCGGAAACTCCCAAAGACTATTTTGTACTGGAAAAGTACGTTGACCCTAACCAAATCAATGCTGTTGACTATTTAAAATACCCAGATCAATTTGTTGACAAAAATAACGATGAAGCTCAAGACTCTTACAGATCGTGGCTGGGCTATGAAAATATCGAGATTAGATCTTACCCTGAGCGAGAATTACTATCTAATACTATTGGTTTTGTCCCAAGGCACAAAGAAACTAGGGATGCCTTGATTAATACAGGTTGTAGTAGCTTGGTAGAAGAAAATGAACGAAGAGGAACTGTAGATACCTTTA
The DNA here is from genome assembly GCA_938017575.1 of uncultured Patescibacteria group bacterium. GTDB lineage: Bacteria > Patescibacteriota > JACMRA01 > JACMRA01 > JACMRA01 > JAAUSE01. The sequence goes on along the minus strand of CALIJC010000038.1, from coordinate 1,090 downwards.
TTCCTGGTGATTATTCGAAAGGCCAGTACACTGTTGGATACTATGGAATAGAACAGAAATACTGTGAAATTTTAGGAGGATTAAATGGTAAAAAAGTCCTAAATCAAGATCTAGAAACAGCGAACAAAGAAGATAGCGATGTTAAAAATGGAGACAGTATCGAACTAACTATTGATGCAAATTTACAAAAAAAAGCAGAAGACACCCTCAAAGAAGTATTTAAAAAGAACACAAACAAAGTTGGCGCCCCAAAAAATGGTACTGCAATTGTGATGGAAGTAAAGACTGGTAGAATTCTTGCTTCTGCCTCATACCCTGAATTTGACCCAAATGAATATGATAGCGTCAAAGAAGCTGAAGCCTTTAGAAATGCAGCAACCAGCATTGATTATGAGGTTGGATCTGTTATGAAACCTTTAACAGTAGCTGCAGCTGTAAATGAATGGCAAAAAGGAACAGTCGACGGCGAAGGAAATCGAATTGGAGTCTCGCCTGATTGGACATTTACTGACTGGGATGGCAAAGGTAAACCCTATGAGGAGCTAAATGGTAACATTTTGTATATTCAAAATGCCGAGGGTTATTCATATAAAAATGACGGGCCTCAAAACTTATCCAACACTTTGCGTGATTCGATTAACACTGGAATCGCTACGATTGTCCCAACAATTGGTAACACACTATTAAAAGATTATTTCATTAATGTTTTTGATGTGAATAAGCCAACTTTGGTTAATTTGCCCGGAGATGTGCATGGTGATTCCCGTCCATTAATTGATGAAAATAATTTAAATTCAAAATTTATTTATGCTACTTTTGGATTTGGCCAGGGGTACACAATGTCACCAATTCAGCTACTACGTGCTTATACCCCACTAGCTAACAACGGAATCATGGTTGAACCACATTTGGTTGAAAATATTCGTGATGAATATGGTGATGTTGTAGATGATGGAACTAGCCCAGAAAGCCCTATTTACAAAGGAGAACCTGAAAAAGTATTAGAGACAAATACTGCTAGATTAATTACAGGATATTTAGCAAACACAATTGATCAAGGGTATTTAGGAGCCTCACCTAGTAAAGGCCA
>CALIJC010000037.1 GCA_938017575.1 uncultured Patescibacteria group bacterium | reverse complement strand
ACATATTTTGCCTGTGAAACAGCCCCTGGTAATGGCCAATCTCCAAATGCAGCAACCGTTACAGTAAGTGTAACTCCTCTTAGTGGCAACCAAAACCCTGATGCAATCGACGATAATGTTTCTGTAGACGAAAACGGTACTTTATCAGTCCCAGTTCTAGATAATGATGTTGACCCTGATTCAGGTGATGTTCTTTCTATCTGCACTCCTAACGGATTTACACAAGGTGCCAATGGAACAGTAACACAATCAGGAGATAATCTAATCTACACTCCAAATACTGGCTACACAGGTTCAGATACGTTTACATACAGAGCTTGTGATGGCAATGGAGGAGAAGATACAGCTAACGTAAATGTTACTGTAAACCCACTTGTAAACCAGCCACCAGTAATCCAAAACCAAACAATAATTGTCAAAAAAGGCCAAGCTAATAGTTTTAATGGATATGCTGCAACCGACCCAGAAAATAACACCCCAATTACGTTTACAACCTCAGCAATCGAACCAAAATTGAATTGTACTCAAAGTGATCCAGGCAACACCGGTAATATTGTGACTTGTTCGCCCGACCTAGATTTACCAGTAGGAGTTTATACATTCACCGTAACTCCTCGTGATAGCCAAGGGTTAGATGGAAATTCTGCAACATTTACAATTGATGTACAAAACCCTGACAATGTTAACCTAGTTCTATTCAAAGACAAGGCTGATAACACTGTTAAAATTAATGATGTAGTTACAGTTGAAGCGAATATTTCAAACCCAAATGGATTTACTTTATTTGATGTCCAAACTACACTAACTCTAGATGAATCCAAGATTGAAATCAATGATAATTCAGCCAAAGCAGGAACTATTAGTGGTGATAAATTTAGCTCATTATTTGAATTATCTGGATATGCTATGGTAGATACTTTTGAATATATTGGAGATAATCAAATCCGAATAACAATTCCTGAGTTAGAGGCTAATCAAACACGTGAGTTTGTGTTTACTGTAACAGCCCAAGACACTGGAATTGGAGATATAAATGGTTCAACAATAATTAACAGTATTCCTGGAATTGAACCTGCTGTTGATGATACAAACATCCCTGTTTCAACGGTTATCACTTCTGTTTTACCAAGAACCGGTGGATCTATAGCAGCTACATTAATTATCACAGCTACAATAATCACCTTAGGAGTTACACTAGTCTCAAATAAAAAATCTTAACCAGGTTTATTTGATAGAGTTAGTTACAATTGTATCGTAAATATAGTCTCCAAACCACTTCCTAACAAACATTAATGGCCTAGCCAGATACCCAGCAACGTATCTAGTTTTAGGCCTGTCTTTTTTAATAATTTTAGCAATTGTATTTGAAATCAAAGATACCGGAGACCCTAAACCATCAGGTCGATAGCTGTTATTCATTGACTTAGCCATATTTTTAGCCATTTTTTTGTAAGCCCCTTCTCCTGAATTCTTTAGGATAGGCTCACCAGCAATATTACCAAATTCTGTTTTTATAACCCCCGGTTCCACAATCACAACATCAATTCCAAAAGGTTTTAATTCTAGTCTTAGGCAATCGCTCCAACCCTCCAAGGCATGTTTTGTAGCATGATACCAAGCTCCCATAGGTGTGTAAACTTTTCCGCCCATAGATGAGATATTGATAATTTTTCCAGATTTTTGTTTACGCATTAGAGGTAAAAAAGCTTTGGTAACCGCCGCAAGACCAAAAATGTTTACTTCAAATTGCCGCCTGGCATCATCTAATTCAATGTCCTCTACAGCCCCATATAATCCATACCCAGCGTTATTTATCAAAACATCTAGTCTACCCTGTTTTTTAATAATCTCAGCAGCTAGCTTATCAATTGATTTCTGGTCAGTTACATCCAGTTCATACACGTGACCTCCAAGCTCCTTTAAATCACTCATCTTCTCTACTCTCCTAGCTCCACAATAAACTATATAGCCCTGCTCTATCAATAATTTTGCAGTTGCCTTTCCCATTCCCGAGCTAGCACCAGTGACAAGTATTACTTTTTTCATAATTAAAAGGTAATATTACCTCCAAATTGTGTCAATAATATCAAAAAAAATTGAGACCCAACAATAATCAGTCAGGCCTCAGAGCTAGATTTGTTATCTAACTGTCAATTAAACAAGCATGCTGACAGTCAAGATTTAGCTCTTAATAGAAAAGATAAAGGGGAATTTAATAATTTGTCAAGCATAACTTTTTCTTGGATTAGTAAAGTGTTTCACTCTCAAAAAGAAAATAATTTTAGAGGGTTGGGCTTTTTTACCTTCAAGGTATATTATATCATAAAGTATTTGCCCAAAACTAAAAAAAATACTATAATTAGTGATAATAACAAATAAAATCAATAAAGCTAAAACAAAAAAAATCCAATGTCAGTAAATACCCCCACTAGACCAGAAACTAATGATATAAATCTATCCAAGTTTAAAAAACTATTTAACAACCTGGTTTTGGATAAAGTTAACAAAGAACTTGATAAAGTTGACCTATCTAGTATTCAAAATAAAGAAGTTGAGCTATCAATCAGAAAAAATATCCAAACAGAGGTTATCATATCAGAGATTCAATCAATGATTTATTATTACAAAAACTCCAATAATTCTCTAGACGAAAACCTGTTATATCAGCACAATATAGATTCAAATCAGCAGCTAAAATATATTCAATCTTGCTGGAAAGAGTTTAACACCAAGGTTCTGCAAATAAATCAAAATATTAATAAAATAAACACAGAAATGCAGGAGCTACTTGAAAATTATCTAGCTGAAAACCTCGATCAAGCGGATAAAGTTGATTTAATTACAAACATCATTGAAAGAAACTCAGTTAATATAAAAAATCAAGAAGCCAAATCTATACTTGGTACTCTCAAACAAGAATATGATTTAGACATTAATATACTGCTTATCAAATTAGTAAAAGATATAAACTACACCAATCTAGAAGCTGCAATAATAAAGTATATTGATGAGATCTCTAAAAATATAGTAGATATCGATGACCCCCTATCTATTTTACAAACACTGTTAGGCCACTCCTTGAGTTTACCAATCGAAACATTAAAAAAATTTCCCATACTGTCTATTATTTCAAATATTGAAATACCACCTGAAGATAGAATTAAATTAGGAAAAAATTTTAAAAAAAATATTGAATCACAAAGCTCAATCAGTTGGGCAGTTAAATCAAAGATAAACTCGATTAGTTTAGACTAAACTACAATATACTCCATACCAACTCATGTGAATTAATAGCAAAAATTATGCCCTCAAATAATCCTGAGGGCATTATTCTTCTCGGCGAATAGCTGAAAAGAAATTAAAAATTAATTATAGCATATAAATAACCTGACAGATTAATACAAAAATAAAGCTAATTTGTCAAGCTTGACCGTTTCATCTATTTGATAAAGCATTTCAACCATGAAAAGAAAAATCATTTTAGTAGACGGTTCAAATCTGGCATTTCGCATGTTTTTTGCACTCTCTCGACTAACATTAACTTCTCCAGATGGGAAGCCAAGTGGGGCAATATATGGCTTTGTGAAATTGATACTAGAAACTATAAACAAAGAAAAACCCGATAATCTTGTGGTCGCATGGGACCCAAAAGGTGGGACTTTCAGGGATAAAAAATTTGATTACTACAAGGCAAACAGACCAACAGAAATGCCGCCAGAATTAAAAGAACAATTTCCAAAAATATTCGAAGCCTTAGATTATTTAGGAATTGCTCAGTACAATATAAAAGACATAGAAGCTGATGATATAATAGGAACTTTAGCTAAAAGATTCTCTAACAATAAAAATGAGGTTCTCTATCTTTCTGGTGATAAAGATTTATTCCAATTAGTTGATGAAAACATAACAGCTCTATACCCCTCAACCAAAGGTGGTACTAGTGTATTAAATCGTGAAGGTGTAATGGATAAAATTGGTGTCTACCCGGAGCAAGTTGTTGACTTCAAAGCTATGGCCGGAGATAGTTCTGATAATATTCCAGGTGTTCCAGGGGTCGGAGTCAAAGGAGCAGCAAATCTATTAGCTGAATATAAAACTCTGGAAAATATTTACAAAAATATCGACAATATCAAATCAGCCTCAGTCCAAAAAAAGCTATTAGATGGTAAACAATCTGCAATAGATTCCCAGTGGCTAGCAACTATCAAAACCGACTGCGATGTTGATTATAGCCTAGAGACACCACTACTAAACCCTGATGAAAAGAAAATCCAAAAATTCTTTGCTTACTATAATTTAAAATCCCTACAAAAACCCCTTGAGATTGCTTTAAATCAAATAAACATCAAACCAATTGAAATTGAAGAAACACCCAAAAAAGAAGCTAAAAAAATTGAAGACTTTGAAGAGGTTTTAATCGGTTTTGAACCAAAAAAGACTCTTGTAGAGGCTGCCAAAAAAACCAAACTTTTTAGTTATTACATTTCAAGTCACAGCACTGGTATTATTGATATTTCCTGGGTTGATAAAAAACACAACAACACCTCAATTAATATCAAAGACAACCTAGATGAATTAAATAAATTCTTTACTTCAAAAGGGGTTGAGTTTACAACATATGATCTAAAAAATCAATATAAACTATCAACCATAAATCACCTAGAGCTAGCATCTAATTCAACTGATTTATTCTTGGCAGACAAATTAATCAACTACTCTGAAAAAACTAATTTTGAGGAATTTTTAGCTTCTAGCAATCTCCTACCTGGTGTCTCAGTCACTACAAACCTGCTCGTTATCCATGATAGTTTAGTTCCCAAATTTACACCCAAGGAATTAAAACTCTGGAAAGAAATAGAGTCTATACTAGCTCCAATAGTTGGTAAAATGGAGGATAACGGAATATATATCGACAAGGAAAAAATGCAGCAGATCTCAGCAGATTTACACAAAGAAATAGCGCAACTAGATAAAGAAATTCACAAAGAAATTGGCAATCAGGAAATAAATATTAATTCAACTCAACAACTATCCGTAGCATTAGCAGAGATGGGATATGATCTAGGTAAAAAAACCAAAACTGGAAAATATTCAACCAAAAAAGAAATTCTAGAAGATTTGGCCATTTCTGACGATAAAGGTCTAATTCAAAAAATCCTAGACTATAGAGTGGTCACAAAACTGGCTTCAACTTTCACTGACTCATTCCTAAAAATAATTAGTGATGATGGCAGGATTCATGGAGTCTATAACCAAATTGGTGCCAATACAGGACGTTTTTCTAGTACTGAACCTAACCTACAAAACATTCCAATAAAACACCCCAAATACGGCCCTCTAATTCGCTCCACTTTTGCAGCCCCAAAAGGAAAAATTTTAATTGCTGCAGATTATTCACAAATCGAATTACGTGTTTTGGCGCACATTTCTGGAGATCCGACACTCATCGAAGCATTTAAAAAAGACCAGGATATTCATGCCAGAACCGCCAGTGAAATATATGAAATACCACTGGCGAAAATTACCAGCAAAGAAAGACGTCTCGGGAAAACTTTAAATTTTGCTTTGGTTTATATGCAAGGACCTTTCTCAACTGCAAAACAACTAGGCATCAAAATGTCTGAAGCCAAGGAATTTATAGCCAAATATTTCGCTCGGTTCCCAAAGGTCAAACCGCTAATTGATTCTACCTTGGAAAAAGCCAGAAAAGAATTATTTGTTGAGACATTATGGGGGCGTAGGATTCATTTCCCTAATATTAATTCCAGTAATTTTGCCCTCAAAGCTGCTAGTGAGCGAGCGGCATTCAATGCAATGCTTCAGGGTACAGGTACAGGCGATATAACCAAGATTGCGATGATAAATATTCAAAATAAGATTGATAAAGAAAACCTACCAATTATGATGATGATGCAGGTTCACGATGAACTTGTGTTTGAAGTAGACAAAAAATTTGAAAAAGAAGCCTTGGAAATTATAACCAAAGAAATGATGCTTGGTAATCCACTTAAAGTCCCACTCAAAGTTGATATAGCCTCAGGTAAAAACTGGGCTGAGTGTAAGTAGTACCCCAGAGTTTCCCCTAGGGTTTTCTAGTCTGTAGTGTCTATTAGTGTCACCC
>CALIJC010000036.1 GCA_938017575.1 uncultured Patescibacteria group bacterium | reverse complement strand
ATTATTGTACTTGCTTTAGTAGACATATTATCTAGATTTCTTTCTTCGTTTTATAATAAATTTGTCAGACTTTTTGTTTTTTCTAGTCTTAACACCCATTGCATGTTTACCCCAAGGAGTTTTAGGATATTTCAATCCAATTGAGTTTCTCGCTTCACCACCACCATGAGGGTGATCAACTGGATTCATAACCTTACCTCTAACGGTTGGTCTAATACCTCTTTTCCTTTGTCTTCCGGCTTTACCGATTCTGACAAATTCGTGAACTTCATTTCCAACTCTGTTAATTACACAAGTACATTCATCTACAAACTTTCTGATTTCACCAGATGGAAGTCTAAGTGTAACATACCCTTCATCTTTTGCAGTAACAACTGCATAGTTTCCAGCAGATCTAATCATTTTAGCTCCCTGACCTGGTCGCATTTCTACCTGAGAAACAAAATTACCTACAGGAACATTTTTTAATTTAACCGTATTTCCGTCTTTAATTTGCTCGTTTGTATGAACAACAGAACCCACACTCATTCCCTTAGAGTACAAGATATAGTGTTTTTTACCAGTTTTCAAATCAACAACTAATGAGATAAAGGCTGATCTATTTGGATCGTATTCAATTGATATGACTTTTGCACCTTGCTCAAAATTTCTTTTAAAGTCCAAGATTCTAACTTGTTTTTTATATCCACCACCTCTGTGACGAACAGTAATTTTTCCTCTGTTATTTCTACCAGCAGATTTCTTTTTTCTAAACAAAAGTTTTTTGTATGGCTTATCAGTAGTTAATATTTTGGAATAATCTACTACAGAAGTTTTTCTTCTGGCTGGAGTTGTTGGTTTATATTTTTTTAATACAGACATATTTAATAATATTATTTAGCATTCTTACCACCATGCTTTATAAATTTAGTAGTTCGTGCAAATTCACCAAGCTTGTGACCAACCATTTCTTCAGTAACAAAAACTTCGACAAATTTCATTCCATTATGAACCATAAAAGTTAATCCAACAAAATCAGGAAGAATAGTTGAGCTTCTACTCCAAGTTTTGATTTTAGTTTTACCACCGCTTGTTTTTGATGCTTGGGCTTTTTTCAAAAGCTTTTCATCGCAAAATGGTCCTTTTTTTAAAGATCTAGACATAATATTTATTATTTAGTTGTAGCGTTATTGTTTTTATCTTCTTCAGATTTAATTGATTCACCTGCTTTTAATTTAACGTAGTATTTCTTTGGTCTTTTAACAGATACAATATTACTCTGTTTTCCTCTTCTTTTTTTCTTTTTATATTGATTGACAATTCTAATTTTAAGAGGATTATAACCACTTTTTTTCAAAAGCTTTGTGATTTCAATTTTATTTGGTTCAAATCTAGAGTCAACAAATTGGATAAGATAGTAATTATCTTTTTGCACTAGGTATGATTTTTCTGTTTGGACTAATTGAAACTGAGACATAATTATTTTTCTAATCTTTCTTCTATTGCTTTTCTAGCATCAGGAGTAAAAACAACTCTCTGCGCTTTTGCAAAATTTATAACTTTAATCTGTGCAGCATTTACCATTTTTATATCAGTGTTTAAAACACCTTGGATGTTTGGTTTATCTTCAGTTGTATATACCAAAACTGTAGATTTCAATGGGAAATCAGCTTGAGTAACCAAATCAACAAAGTCTTTGGTTTTAACAAAACTAAATTTAGGTTTTAACTGAAAAGCATTACCAGCATCAACTCTATCAAAAATAATAGTTTTTAAAGCACTAAGTTTAGCAGATTTATTAATTTTTTTATGCCAATTTCTAGTATTTCGAGGACCGTGAGTAACTCCACCACCTACCCAGATTGGTGATCTAGATGAACCATGACGTGCTCGTCCAGTTCCTTTTTGTCTCCATGGTTTTTTACCTCCACCTCGAACCTCGCTTCTGATTTTTGCATGAGCATTACCAGTTCTTAGGTTCATTAACTCGCATCGAACAACTTCGTTCAATAAAGAATATTTTGGAGTAAAGTCTTTTAGAAATCCAAAAGCTGATTCTTTTTTATCTAATTTTTTATCTAATATTGTAATCTGCAAAGACATAGACTATTTATTCACTACCTTCTTTATTTTTAAAAATGATCCATTAGATCCTGGTAAAGAACCTTTGATGAAAATTAAATTCTTTTCTTGGTCGATAGCAACAACCTGAGCACTTCTAAGTGTCTCTTTTTCGTTTCCATTTCTACCTGCCATTTTAGTACCTTTGTTAACTCTTTGTGGCCAACTAGCACCAATTGATCCGACAGCTCTTTCGTGATCATGACCGTGACTCTTTGGTTGTCCGCTAAATCCATATCTTTTAACTACACCGGTGAATCCTCGACCTTTGGTGTAACCAGATACATTTAATAAATCACCTTCGGCAAAATCACGAATTGAAAAACTTTTTTTATCTCCAGCATCAACACCTCTAAACTCTTCTAGTTGTGCAAACGTCTTATCAGTACCAGCGTGTTTTTTTACGTGTCCTGTTTTAGCTTTGTTAGTTGTTTTTTTACCAAACGAACCAATTTGGACAGCGTCATATCCATCTTTGTCTTTAGTTTTAGTTTGTACAATAGTACTATTACCAAACCTAACAGCGGTCACAGGTATACTACTACCATCTTTAAACAACCGTGTCATACCTACTTTTAATGCAAATCCAAACATAATATTATCTTTTGTTTATTTCTATTAATTATACAGTCTCTATATTTAAATCAACACCAGCAGGTAATGTTAATGTCGATAAGCTATTTATAACCTCGCTATTAACGTCATCGATATCGATAAGTCTTTTATGAATCCTACATTCCAATTTGTCTTTGGCTTTTTTGAAAACAAAAGTAGATCTTTGTACTGTGACAACTTTCTTTTTTGTCTTCATTGGGATAGGCCCTCTGACTTTACCTCCAGATCTAACAATGACCTGAATTAGTTTTTTAACTGCCTCTTCTAAGATCTTGTGATCAAATGAATATATTTTTACTCTCATTTTTGTCGCTGACATAACAGGTGATTATCTTTAAAACTAAATATTACGATGAATATTTTATTAATGTATAAACTCTATGACGATTTATAAAATAGAAACTAATATTTGTCAAGGCTATAATTGCATCAAACAAGTAAAAAACACTCATTCGAAAACCCTACCAATTTGACATTTAGATTAATATATAGTTTATTATATATCAAATACACCCAAAACCTCTCTAATTTATGTTAATTATTGTCGAGTCTCCAGCCAAAGCAAAAACCATATCCAAGATCGTTGGATCCAAATACAAAGTTAAGGCCTCTGTTGGACACATTAGGAAAATTTCCAGCGAAAAGAAAACCAAAGATGACCGAAAACTAGAGATTGGAGGAATTGATATCGAGAAAAACTTTACACCAATTTACGAAGTTGACCCAGCCAAAAAGAAAGTAGTAAGTGAATTAAAAAAATTAGCTAAATCTGAAGATGATATCCTATTTGCTACTGATGCTGACCGGGAAGGTGAAGCAATTTCTTGGCACTTGGCTCAAATCCTAAAAATTAAAGATGATTCCAAAATCAAAAGGTTAGAATTTCACGAAATTACCAAAAAAGCCATTAATGAAGCTCTGGAAAACCCTCGACCTCTAAACACTAAACTGGTCAAAGCCCAGCAAGCCAGACAGGTTTTAGATAAATTAGTTGGTTTCAAATTATCTCCAGTTCTTTGGAAAACCATGCGAAATTACAAACTATCCGCTGGTAGAGTTCAGTCCCCTGCCCTGAGGTTAATTTGTGAACGAGAGATCGAGATTAATAATTTTGTTCCAAAAGAGTTCTGGGAAATCAAAGGTAAGTTTGACAAACATAATCCTTCTATCGACCAAGCCAAAGAACACACAACACTAAAAAACCTCCAAGAGCACAAATCAGAATCGCAAAAAAATGATCACAGTGATTTAGATGAGAATAATCTATTACTAAAAGCGACTAAACTAAATGATTTAAAAACCAAAGAAATTACTTCTGAAAGTATATTAAAAGACAATACAAAAAACCTAGCCTCTACAAATACATTTACAATTTCCAAATTAGAGTCTCGAAAAGAGTCAGTTAGAACTCGCCCACCTTTTACAACTAGCTCATTGCAACAAGCAGCATCATCTAGGTTTGGCTACCCACCTAAATTAACCATGCAACTAGCGCAGAGACTATATGAAGGTGTCGAAATTCAAGGCTCACCTACAGCTTTGATTACATACATGAGAACTGACAGTGTAAATCTTTCAAGTGAATCTATTCAAAAGGCTCGCGATTTCATAAGCTCAAAATATCCAAAATATTTACCACCGCAACCAAAATATTACAAAGGTAAATCCAAAAACAGTCAGGAAGCTCACGAAGCAATTAGACCTACAAATCCAAGCATCACACCAGATCAACTAAAAGGCAAAATCGATCCAAAGCAATTAAAACTATACTCATTAATTTGGGAAAGGATGATTGAATGTCAAATGATAAATGAGGAGCGAGAAAGAGTGATTTTCGAAGTCATCAACGACAACAATGATGTATTTACAGGATCAATTGTCTGGACTGTTGTTCCTGGTTGCAAAATCCTAACACCTGAAAAAATTATCAAAAAACAGGATATTAATTTCACCCAAGGAGAAAAGCTGACCCTAACAGATGTATTCTATAATCAAAACTTTACCTCTCCACCAAATAGATACTCAGCAGCTTCACTAGTCAAAAAACTTGAGGAGCTTGGAATTGGAAGACCTTCGACTTATGCTAGTATTATCTCAACCCTACAAGATAGGCAGTATGTCGAGGCATCAAATCAAATGAAACCAACCACACTTGGAATGAGAATTAATGAGTTGCTTACAGATAATTTTATTGATGTGACAGGTAGTGAGCTAACTGCAAAAATGGAAGATGAGTTAGATGAAATTAGTAATGGTAATAAAGAATATTTACAAGTCCTAACTGAATTCTGGAACGGTTTCAAAAAAGAAGTTGAAACTAAATCTGCTCAAATTGTTGGAACTGATAAATACACCTCATCTGAAACGGATGAAAAATGCCCTACTTGTGGTAATGGGATGGAATTAAAAATTGGCCGATTTGGGGAATATTTCCAATGTCTAGAAACTAGAGAGCATCAGTTTGCAAAAAACTACAAAGAATACGAAGCAGCGGTCAAAGAGTCCCATATCGCTTTTGACGAGCAAACCCAAGGATTAAAATGCGAGGAGTGTCAAAAAGATTTAATTGTTCGTGTTTCAAAATCCAGTTTGAATCCATATATAGCCTGCCCAGATTATAGAGTTGGTAACAAACACACAGTTACAAATGTAACCTACGGTGACTGCCCTGAGTGTAAAGACAGCGGAAGAAAAGGAAAATTAGTAAAAAAGGCCAAGAATCTAAAATGTAGTTTAGGTCGAAAAGAATGTAAATACGTCCAAAAAATTGCAGATTAAAAATTAATTTGTCTTTTGAATTGTCAGATTTATTTCTTTTGGTTATATTACAAATATGATCACATTAGGAATCGATCCCGGCACTGCCACAGTTGGTTTTAGCTTTGTAACTGGGACCAGACAAAACCCAGAAATCCTCGAGTACGGAATTCTTCACACCGACCCTACCCCAAAAGAGTTTATGCCTGATAGGTTATTGGAACTAGGCAATGATTTAGATGTATTGATTCAAAAATATCAACCAACAAACGGGGTGATTGAAGATTTATTCTTTTTCAAAAACCAAAAAACTGTTATCAGTGTAGCTCAAAGTCGCGGCATGATGTTATATATAATGAAAAAAAACGGACTAATGACAAAAGATGTAACTCCTTTGCAGGTTAAACAAACCCTATGTGGGTATGGGCGAGCTGACAAATCCCAAGTCCAAAAAGTCGTTAAAAAAATCTACAAATTAGATGAAATTCCAAAACCCGACGATGCAGCCGACGCATTAGCTATAGCTTGGTTTGGTTTAAAATAAGACCCTTATCCATATTGAACAAGGGCTATTAGCAAGCAAGGTTATTTACTCGGAACAATTTTCATACCAACTTTCAAATAAAATAGCTTTTCCATTTGTTTTTTAATTAATTCATTTAAATTATCATTCGAACCATCAATATTTAAATGAATCGTATTCTCTGATTCATTTTTAGAAAGTACTATTTTGAAACCATACAAATCGCTTCCCTCAGTAAAAGTTTTATGAGTACAAACGAATTCTTCATTGAAATTATTCAACCCACTATTTACTATTCTGACAATCATATGATGAAGTGAATTACGGTCAATTCTTGCTTGGCATTCATCATCCCAATTAGTAAGAATCTTATTTAGGCTAGCAATAAACTGGGACCCGTCAGGAACAAATTTGAATTTATTTCGTTTGTAGTACCTAGCTGATATTCTCCAAAATCTACTGGCCATACCATCCTCCAAAATACCTTCTCTATCTATTTAATATCAAAAAAGAATACTATGTCAAACCAAAACCAAGTTTTTATTTCAAAAACTTTCTATTTCAAATTCAAATATTAATAGATAAAAAATATTTCCGCCAACTATATATAAGTTAGCGGATGCAATAAAAACAACTTTTCTATGCTGCGATAACAGTCTGCAAATCTTGATCTGAATCTTCATCATTTACATCCATTTCCTCTACAGGGTCGTTGTATTTAACATCTCTAGAAGCTAAATACAATTTAAGATCATGTATAAATGGATCATTGAACTCATGACGTTCGTTATTTAACTTGATCGTAAATTCTAATTTTCCAGCTGCGAACATAGACCTAGCAAAATCTTGATAAACAGCATCTATATTGGTTTTATAAAATCTATTGTAAAACTGATGTTTTATTACCAGCTCATGTATTCCATTAGTAAATTTTGGATCAATACTTTCTGTTGTATCAACAGAAAGTATATAGTGTACTGCTGCATATCCAAAAGTAAAAACTTGAATTAATTTAACTTCTTTAGGTACTATTAACATTATCAAACTCCCGCATGGTTGTCGTATTAGAAATAGAATCAGTTATTTGAATTTTGTCAACTATTTGGAACCAAACATCTGCACTACAAAAATCGTATTAACACCTTGATATTTTCCAACACTAATTCCAAAACCAGTTTCATCAACACTATCGTTTAGAATATTCTCTTTGTGAGTTGGCGAATCCATCCATTTATCGACCATCACATTTGCATCGGTAAATCCATTAGCCAGATTCTCACCTGCTTCAGAATAATCATATCCATTTTCTTTGATAAAATCAGACCATTTTTTACCACTCTCTTGGTTAATATGAGAAAAATATGAAAGCTCGGCCATATGGTCAGCTTTTTGTTGAGCAGCCTCTGATAAATCCTTTTGGGGGATCAGCGGTTTCAAATTGTTTTTCTGCCTCTCAAAGTTTGTTAATGCCAAAACATCAATTTTTTTATAATTCACCCCATTTTCAGACGCAGTGCTAATATTAATACTAAAGAGCATCAAAACAAACAAAACAATAGCTAGCACTACCCCAGTAAAAGATACCAAGATAATTTTAGGGATTTTGATT
>CALIJC010000035.1 GCA_938017575.1 uncultured Patescibacteria group bacterium | reverse complement strand
GGATTGAATAGCAAAAAGAGTTCTAATGTCAACTAGTGACAGAGAATCATCAACACTAAGCATTAATCCAATGCCACCAGCAACTTGTGGACTAGCATAACTTGTACCTTGGCCCAAGACAAATGAGTTATTATTTGCACATACACCACCGCTAACTCCACATTGAATCAAAGTATTGCTAGGACTTGGAGAACCATCTCCAACTGGAGCCACGATATCAATATGATTTCCAAAATTTGAATAACTACTTCTATTTACTGCAGAGGTTGTTGCACCGTAATCACTGGCTCCCACTGCAATAACATTACCAAAACCAGCAGGGTACATTACAGCGTTATCAATTTCTGCAAAATAATTTGGTGTTTGAAAACCATTACCATCCCAGTCACAATTACCTGTCCAAACCGCACAGTTACCACTTGCTGCAACCATGATTACACCCTGAGCTGCTACTTCGTTTATTGCATCCTCTAAATAACTATCATAAAAAGGAGTACCCAAACTCATGTTAATTACATCAGCGCCATTTGCCGCAGCGTATCTAATAGATTCAGCAATGAAAAAAGTATTAAACGCCGCCCCGTGGACTGCAATTGGTAAAATTGTAGTATTATAAGCCACACCTAACCCTCCAATATTATTATCTTGCATTCCAATAATACTTGTAACTTTGGTTCCATGTCCAATCTCATCGAATTGAGATCCTAATCTTTGACAAAAGTTTATGAAATTCCCACCAATATTAAAACTTTGATAATACTCACCACTAGGACATGTGTTATCATTTTGGTTATAAAACATCATTGAACCTGCAGTATCAAAATTAGCACCTGCAAAATCAGTTACCGCTGTATTAACACCAGAATCAATTACTGCAATTTTCACAGATGGATCCCCTCCACACTGCCTACCCAAAGTAGTTTCACCACAAGATACTCCAGCACTAGCTCCAATTACGTCCCAACCAGTTTCTAAATTAATCCCACTTGCTTGATCTTTCAAATACCATTGATTTGAATCAAAAAATGGATCATCTGGTGTATAAAAATGTTTATAGTTATATATTGGTTGAACAATCTCAATGTCTTCGTTCTGGCTAAGTTCCTCAATTGTTTTGGTTAAATCTACATCATCAGGTAAATCAAAAACTAGTGTATCATCATTTTCTGAAATCTTTACAGACTCTACATCTTGATTGTTTTTAGTACTTCCTCTCCCAAAACTAAAACCACCTAATAAATCTTCAAAGAAATCCTTTTCCGTCGCAACCTCATTTACTAACTCTTCAACTCTTTCTTTTTTTTCAACCTCCTCATCTTCTGTAACTTTGACTAGCAAACTATCTACTACAACAGATTCAGAATCCTCATCCAAACTATCAATTATCTTCTCCAGCTCTTCTTCTTCAGTTAATCCAGCTTCAGCTCCTGCCTCTGTAATTAATTGGCCATTAGAATCAGTTATTGTTTCATCGATGTCTAGATTTGATTGCGCCAAGCTAGAAATTTGCCCAAAGACAAGACCAATAGTCAACAATAAGCTAATCAAAACAGCTGTAAATTTTGTGTATTTGTTAAAAAACATATCAATATTAATATAGAATCCAATAGATTTATTTTATTTATATCTTAATTATAAGTAAATTTTTTTCTGTTGTAAAGTGAAATATGCTTCTATCACTCTCAAATAGATGACAATTCAGAAAACATCAATTAGAGAAAATATTCTAAATTGACAATTAGATTCACAATTAACATAGTTAAATTATATGAAAAAACAAAAAAATTCTGTAAATCACAAAAACTTTTCATCATTTTTAATTACAATATGTATTTTTTTAGCGATCACCATAGTTGTAGGTGCCTACACTCTTAACACAGTCCAGGACAAAGAAGTAATAAATAATAGCCAAGAAAATGAAATCGAAACACCTGCCCCAAGCGAACCCGGTATTCCAACAAATATTGAATCTACACCAGAAGCGATTAAACCAATAGATATTACAGATCAAGGCATCCAAGAAATTTCTAGTGCAGAAAATAATAGTATAATTGGCCAAGAAAAGATACAGAAAACAGATTTTGATATAGATCTTCCAACTTTAAAAATAAAATATTATAGTATCAGTAATAATAATATTCCAGAAATTGACCCTGTTATTGTAATAAATAAGGAGCCCACACCCACTAGCCCCTGGGATAGTCAGCAAATTGCCGAAACTGGTATTTTTAATAGATTTCCTTCCCCAAGTCCAGAATTATTTGATGACTTTTTGATAGATTTTGTATATTCTGAAAATGATAATACACAAAGTAGAATTGGCGCTCACTCTATAACAGACAAATCTGAGTTTATGCTAAATCAAAGAATTGATGATGACATTGTAATTCACTCTTTTAGTCCGATTAATGATGGAAATATAGAGTTCTTTTATTCACCTAAATCTAATTTAAATAGCCTTGAAATCAAAGAAGGGGTTGCTGGCGGTTTCTATAATTACCAAATATCAAACCCGTTTCTGATTAAAAGAGTTATTAGTTTAGAAAACCTAACTGCAACAGATTACAAGTTTGACATCAAAATACCCGAGATTGAATATAATAATATTAGTGTATTTAATCAAGAAATAACCTTCTCAACAAATGAGGCTGAAACAACAACTAGCTATAATTTCATTGAGAATTCAGAATTTACTTTAAAAGAAAGTGGTATAATTAAATTTGTGAACCAAGTAGATGGTTTTAGCATAGAAAATATCGATATAAATTCTAGTACATATAAATTACTAAAAGACGGAGAACTATTTACAGAACTGAACATCAAAGACAATTTACTAATCGCCTCGCAAATCAGATCAACAGAAAACTATATATTAATTCCAGTCACGGTTAAAGGAGGCTTCCCACCTACAACCAACTTATTAATCATTAACAAAAACGATTCTAATGATATAACAGTACTACTAACAAATAACAATGACTTCACTTCTAATCAGGCATTATCTGAAATAATATATTTTTAGTATCGATGGAGTATAATAAAATTATCCCCAGCTGATTGTAATCCTACCTTTTTTATCATCTCCAGAAACTTTTAGTTTACTACCAGGAAAATTATCAGCCAGAGTTTGAGCTTTTTTAAAGTACACATTACTAACATTGTGGTAATTATGAATAAATTTATTTGCTTTCTTGATATTTTTATTAGCATCTTTTAATATCTGTGCAATCTCTCTAACGGTCAGCTTTTTTTGAATAATTAACTCCAACATCTCTTTTTGTTTAGACTCCTCCAGCCCAACTAAATGCCTAGCTTGACCCTCACCAATAGTTCTATCTATCAAAGCATTTTTAACCTCATCACATAGAGATAACAATCTCAAATAGTTTTTTACATATTGTGTTGAATGTTCCAGCATTTTTGCAAGACCTTCTTCATCTAAATTCTGAGTTTGCATCAAAATAACATAAGTATCAGCAAGCTCAACTGGGTTCAAATCTTCTCTCTGAAGGTTCTCCATTGCGGTCAATAATGAATGCTGCGTTTCGTTTAATTTTGACTCATCTTTAATGATAGCTAGAATATTTTTTTCACCCAAAGATTTTACAGCACGAAGTCTCCTTTCTCCTGCTATTAACAAAAATCCTCCTTCAGCATTTTTCAAAACAACAATCGGATGAATCAATCCAGTTTGTTTAATACTCTGAGCCAAGGCTGATATTTTAGCTGGATCAAAATTCCTACGAGTTTGAAATGGACTGGCTTGGACCAAATCAACATCAATTTCTTTTATCGAGTGTTTTATTTCGGCAATATTTGAGTCGGACTTTTTTTCTCCTTCAATTGTTACTTTTTTATCTTTATCCAAAGTAACGACTTCGTCGCCAAAGTAGTCCCCCAAAATACTATCTAGTGATTTTCCTAAAGCCATGTTAAAATATTATTTTCTGATAATAATTGTAACACAAATTAATGTCAACAATTATCTCTTTGGTGTTACCCAATAACCGAGATAATTTGCAGTTATTCCTCTAATTTGCGCATCCAATGCTGGAATCCCCATCAAACCATACAAAAATGGAGAAATTAAAAACTGCAATATAGTTACAAAGCTCTGACCCAAAGATAGTTTTTTACCTTTGTTTGCATTTCTAGCCAAATATACATAACTAATGTAACCAAAACAGACGATGTATACAAAGCTAATCCAAGCAAAATATTGTGAAAAGCTAGCCAAATTTTGTGAAATCGGCAGTTCTCTAAACCCAGATCCTCCCAAAACCTGAGGTAAAAATAACCCAACAGAAAAAAGTAGCGGCGAAGAAGACCAGAAAAAATGATTGCTAAAAATTAAATACAACCACCTCAGCCTAATTTTGATGTCGACATTTCTACCTTCTTTTTCAAAGAAAAACTTTTGAACTAAATATGGAAAAGTCTCAACACCTCCCCAGGCCCATCTTTGTAGTTGTTTATATTGATCAATTACACCCTCCATAAAAGTATCAGCGATTATGGCATCCCCCTCAAAAACTCCATAAAATGGAATGACTTTAAAATCATCACCGTATTTAATTAAACATTTTGCAAAAAACATCCCATCCTCACCTATCACATCTTTGACCCAGAAATCAACGTCCCACAGAACTCTCATCGGAACAGAGTATATAGCAAAAAATGGAGTTTCCCCATCAATTCCCTGATTTGTCATATTCGATAAAGTTGTTTGCATCGCAACTTGCCGTGGCCACAAACTAGTTTGGAAAAAATTACTAGAGTAAGAGTGCACTGGTTGATATCCAGATTTGGCTCTATTTTTATTGGCACAATAAGTAAAACTAAGATTATGGAAAAATCCTTTGGTCAAATGAGAGTCAGCATCCAAGCTAGTTACAATAATTAAATCTTTATCCCAGTTTTTACCTTTGGCGATTACCGAGGCTTGCCTAGCTCCCCAATCCTCATTACTGGCCTTCCCTTTGATTTCCCCGACCATACCATCAGGGTGCTCTGTAAAAACAAGGTTGATTTTGGTTTTACTCATCTGCAAACTCTTTAGCTTATCACTGCCAACATCCAAGTTATTAAAATCTGTGTTTACAAATTTAGCATCTGTGGCAAAAAAATGAGAATTTACCCAATCTAAATCAGCAAAATAGTCTCTAATTGATTGATTGTGCTCAACCCCTGCTCTTTGTTCTTGGCTGATGACAACCATAATATTTTCCAGAGCATACCCAGTGTTATAAACAAACTCTAGAGATTTACGTAAAACTTCTTTGGGCTCATTATAAACTGCAAAGTTGCAGACATGTTTTACATTTTCTGGAGAGCTAAATTTTGTTCCTCCATTTTTCTCCAGCTCCACTTTAAAATCATTAATCTGATTAAACCATTCAATTTTATCTTTGTGCAGGTGAGCAAAATCATCTATTAGTTTAATTGCCTTTTTCCTATCGGTTTTTAGTAAATCAACAATATTCTCAATATTTAAATCCTCCCATCTTTTAACCCTCTTGAATGTATACACTGTGTAGATAATATTTAGAGTATATTTCATCAGCCACATAAAACTATAGACAATCAAAATAATCGAAGCAAGGGTTGGGTTAAAAAAGGATAGTAGAATAATTATACAAATAAAACTAATTGATAAAATTCCCAGAAGCGATTCCAAGATTCTGTATCTAGCTGTTTTTCTATATTCTACAACACTCATATAATGTGGGTTAACTTACTCAAAAATTCCGGGGAGCTCTAGTAGATTACCTTTTTTCATCGGAAATTCCTGAATAATGTTTTGGCGAATTCTCTCATAAGTTTCAAAGTCTTCTCCAGGTTTGTCTTCCCGAAGCTCGTCTACGGTGTTTGTTCTAATTCCATCCAAAGGACTAATTCCAGTTGTATCAACCTCACTCAGTTCATCAATATATTCCAAAATCCCACCTAATTCTCGTCCATATTTTTCCAAAAACTCATCACTTGGATCATTATCCAATCTAGCCAGGTGAGCAACTTTTTTAACAATTTCAGGATCTAGAACTTTTGACATATATAACTATTACTAAATGAAGAAACCAAAAACGTCAACAGTTTGACTACAACACAAAAAGGTGCTATATTTTGAACCTCAATTAGTGAGGAACAAAGTGCTAAATTCACCAGAGGTTTTTAATTCATTTCTACAGCAAAATTGCATCCTAATAAAGGTGCAGTCAGATTGTTTAGTGTATCACATTAATTTACAAAACTTTTATCTAAAAGATGGGGAATCCAAACCAAATCTTATAGAAGTAAAAAGGGTATCTATAAAGATTTCTGAAAATTTTATAACTGTGTTTATAACATATAATAATAGCAGAGGGGCTAGTTCAGCCTGGTCTACTACTGATAATAATACAGCTTGTAGGAAATTCAGATTTAGCGAAATCCTTGCGTATATATATGAAAATATTGACCCAAGCAATTAGTAATCAATATTTGATAGTTAATCCTCCCCGGTTTTATTTAATAGAACTGGGGTTATTTTTTTCAAACTAATTTGATTTGATCTTTTTTGCTATTTTATATAAATCAATTTCAGAACCCTCTGCTCCTACAATTTGAATTCCTACAGGTAATTTTGAATCCTCGTTTTCAATGAAACCGCCTGGAACTACTAGACCAGGTAATTTAGAAATTGGCTGAGATACCGTCATAATATCTGCCAAGTACATACTCATCGGATCAGAATTATTTTTCTCACCAATTTTAAAAGCTGGAAATGGACTTGCAGGCATTATCAATAAGTCTACATTTTCAAAGGCATTCTCATAGTCCCGGCGAATTAACTCTCTAACCT
This sequence comes from uncultured Patescibacteria group bacterium, assembly GCA_938017575.1. GTDB lineage: Bacteria > Patescibacteriota > JACMRA01 > JACMRA01 > JACMRA01 > JAAUSE01. The sequence goes on along the minus strand of CALIJC010000035.1, from coordinate 3,706 downwards.
GACAAGCTTTATTATAATAAGCATCATAATACCCACTAGAACTAGCATAAGTACCAAGCATCACCCTTCTTTTGGCCTCATCACCTAACTGGGACCTGCCGTCAAAATACATTTCTTGGCCTTTTTGTTGACCGTAACGAACTGTATCAAACCTCTCTAAATTAGCTGCTGCTTCTACAGTTTGTAAAATATAGTAAACAGATAGATTGTATTTGGTTAGAGGTAGGTCAACATCTACAATTTCAAATTCTGTAGATAAATTATTGCGTAAATCAGTAAATATTTCACTAACCGCAGGCTCCAAACCATCTCCTAAAAATTCTTTTGGAAAACCGATTTTGATTTTGGGCGTTTCATTCTTGGTTTTGGTTTCAATACTAGTTTGATCATTTAGGGATTTACCTTGTAAAACAGATAGAACTAGGTTATTATCATCGATTGTATTTGTCATTGGACCGGCTTGGTCAAACGAGCTAGTAGAGGAAATAATGCCATACCGAGAAACTGATCCATAGGTTGGACGAATTCCAACAACTCCACAAAAGCTACTTGGCTGGCGAATAGAACCGCCAGTATCACTACCAATAGCAAAAGGAATCACTCCAGCCCCTACCAAAGCTGCACTACCTCCACTGGTGCCACCAGCAACTCTATCATTATCCCATGGATTGTGTGTTACCTGACCAAATCCTGAATACTCAGTGCTAGAACCAAAGGCAAATTCGTCCATATTCGTCTGCGCAATTAATATTGCTCCGGCCTGTGTTAATTTATTATAAACATCACTGGAATAAGTAGATTTATAACCATCTAGAATTTTTGATTGAGCTGTTAATTCCTCCCCTTCTACCAAAATGTTATCTTTCATAACATACGGAACACCCAAAAGAGGTTTAGTTTTTATTAAATCCAGAATCTCGGACTCAGCTAGCTTTGATAACAGCTGATCAATCTCACCAGCTAATTTTTTACTTAGCTCCTCATTATACCTAACAACTGCTTGGATATTTTTATCTTTTTCTTTAATCATCTCCAAAAAATAATTCACTACATCAGAAACTGTTGCTTGACCTGTTAAATATAAATTTTGCACATCCTTAATACTCACTCGCTGAGGCAAATTAAAAACCATATCAATAATAATTTCACCATTTTCATAAAATAGTCAATAAAAATAAGCCGCCTGTAAAATACAAACGACTGTTGATAAATACCAAACTCAAAAATTCTCTAGATTGAGTTAGCTATATTAGCATCAGTAGACCAATTGCCGGCAATAAAACTGTAATAATAGCTAAAGTAATCAGTAACGAATTTACAAGCGGGTACTGATCAAGAGTATTGAGGTGTGTGTATCTAAAACTATCAAAAGCTACAGCTTTTTTGATTAGGTTATGTTCTTTCAAAGCAGCTGTCAGATGATCTAAGATACCATTTAACTTCTTATTTCTATTATCAAACTTACTATTAATAATTTCTATTGATCGAATCTCAGCTTTAACAATATTATCAATTTCATTGATATACACAGTTTCATGTGGTAAAGAATTGAAATGACTAATTTCAGAACTTATATTTTTAGGATCATAATCCCACAGCTAAAGAAAAATTTACTGATAACAAAAAACAGTAAAATCCCGATGAGGATAAAACTAATCGCAACAAGTTTTTTTAATGGTTTTTGAGAAATAATATTATGTACCACTACACTTCAACCTAGTAAAAGCAATCAACTATTGGACAATTCTAGTAAATTACAATTTTTGTCAACACTCTCAATAAAAATAAGCCACCTGCAAATTTTACAAGTGGCTAAAAGATTACTTATTCAGGAAAAGTCGAAATCAACTAATATAAGGAGAGAAATAACCCACAACGAACAACAAGAGTCCAATTATATACAATAAACTAATCACACCGCCAGGCCATTTATATATATTTATCTTATCCAAGTAATTAAATCGAAATTGCAAAAATAACCGGGTTTTACTTATATCACCTTTTTGTTCAATGACCTTGTTTAATTTTAGAAGCATGGCATTTAAGCTTCTATTATTATTGTCAAAGTTGTAATTTATTGACTCAATAATATGAATTTCATTATAAACTATTCTATCAATTTCACTAACATGCTCTGTTTTATGAGCTAATTGATTGTATTCATTTGCCAGTCCTGAAATATTATATATATCGTAATCCCAGTTGTATGTCAGAAAAACAGCTAAAGCAAATAGCAGCCCTCCAAGTATAAATACCAGTGTGGATACTATTGTCTTATTGGGAGAAGTTTCAGTACTAATCACAATGTGTCCTCATATAGTCTATTTATGATATTACATAGATTTCCATTGTTGTCAAAACATTACCTTCATTCAAAAAAGATGTGAGGATAATTTATGCTAATTAGTACTATATAGCCAAATATAGAACAAAAAACTAGCCACCTGCAAATTTACAAGCGGCGTATGAGTAATGCGACCAGAAGCAAGTCGCTATTTCAACAGAAATATAATCCCAATCAAAAATAATAATATTCCACTACCAAATAGAATTAGAAAAACAAGGTTCGGAAAAGTGTACAAATCAAGAGTATTCAGATGATTCCATCGTGATTTTGCAAATAAAAAAGGTTTACTAACCCCACCTTCCTGTCTTATTACTTTGTTTAGCTTTTTCAAGTGATTATCTAAAGTATTATTTCCATTCGAAAATTTATCAGTAATTGTTCCAATAATCTGAATTTCATTTGTGACAATTCCATCAATTTCAGACACTACTTCTGTTTTATGTTGCAGCTGATTATACTGATCAACTAGACTAGATATATTATATACATCATAATTCCAAGTTGAAACTAAATAGCCACCAAAGAAAAACATAGTAATTCCTATAATTGTAATTATACCTGGAATAATATAATTCTTTTGATCACGTTTTGCGCTTTCACACATGATTATATCTCCATCCTCATCAACTAAACCTATTTAAAATAAAAATACTTTTGTCAATGATTTTGATTTGACGAGAGGATTAATACATTTCAAACTCAGTTTATGTTAGATATCAACAATATCCGTAAAAATATTTTACTTTCCCTCGAAGATAAACCAACAGGACACCTCGGTGGTTCATTAGGCACAGTAGAAATTCAAAGTCTGATTTTAAACAAATATATCGACTACAACCCTTGCTGGTACTCACAAAACATAGCTCTAAAAGAGAACTCTAAACTATCCCGAGCCAATGGTGAGCGAAACAAAAGAAACAAATTTATTCTATCAAATGGTCATATTTGCCCAGCTCTATATTCAATTTGGGCCGAAATGGGATTGTTCGACGAATTAATCTCACTCAAATACCCAGAAGACAAAAACCTAGACCAAAACCAAAAACGAATTAAATTTTTAAAAACTATTAGGAATGTTGATGGTATTTTAGAGGGTCACCCAAGTCTCCACCATCTACCGTTTTTAGTAGATAGTTCAACAGGCCCTCTCGGTCAAGGAGCTGGAACTAGTGTTGGCTATGCCTATCATGATAAAATCAACCAAACAGGGTTAAAAACTTTTGTATCTATTGGTGATGGGGAAACTCAAGAGGGGCAAATCTGGGAGTCTGCAATGATTGCTGCAAAATTGAAATTAGATAATTTAATTTGGGTTGTAGATAGAAATTTCATTCAAATTGATGGAGACACTGAAGAAGT
>CALIJC010000034.1 GCA_938017575.1 uncultured Patescibacteria group bacterium | reverse complement strand
TGGTATCAGTAATAGTATCTAAATAAATATTTATGTTTAAACTCGAAGGTAGTTTCAAAGACATCCTCAAATTGCTATTCTTTCTGTTAATGATGGTTCTGGCTTTCATTATCCGTGATATTATCGCCCTTGTTTTCATTGCAGTTATTTTAACTTCAGCCTTAAATCCTATTGTAGATTCTCTGGATAAAAGAAAAATTCCACGACCAATTTCTGTTCTCGGGATACTTTCTATTTTGTTAGTATTTGTGTATCTTTTGTTTAACACACTAATCCCACCTCTGGTTAACGAAACCAACACATTAATTACCTCAATCCCAAATTTACTTACTGATTTAGTCGAAAAGCTATCACTAGAAAGATTTTTCTCAAACAGACTTTCGCTTAGTAACAATACTTTGGGAGCTGGTTTCATCGATATTCTCAACAACAATTCCAATAATTTACTTAAACTCAGCACAGGTATTTTCAATTCATTCATACAAATCATTACAGTTATTGTTCTGACCTATTATTTATTGGTAGAGCATGGGGGTATTCAGGATTTCTTTGGTAACTTTTTTGAAGGAGCTAGTAAACAAAAATTTAAATCACTTTGGGCTAGAGTTGAACAAAAACTAGGTGTGTGGCTTCGTGGTCAAATCACTGTAATGTTCATTATTGGTTTAGCTAGTTATATTGGGTTAGAAATCCTCGGTCTCAAATTTGCTTTGCCTCTAGCAATCATTGCTGGAATATTAGAAATCGTGCCAATTATCGGACCAATTTTATCCGTAATCCCAGCACTAGTAATCGCAATCTCTTCATCACAATCACCAATCACTGTGGTTAGTGTATTAGTTCTATATTTCATCATCCAACAGCTCGAATCAGTTTTTGTAATCCCTAGAGTAATGCAGCAGGCTGTCGGTTTGAATCCAATAATCGTCATTCTAGCCGTAATGATTGGTTCCAGGTTAGGCGGGCCACTTGGAGCGTTACTTTCTGTACCAGTTTCCGCAATTTTACTAATCGCTTTTGATGAATGGAAAGTAGTTTTTGAAAAGAAAAAAATCACCACCAGCCAACCTAAATAATCCACTATGACAGAAGATTTATACCAAGATCCAGCCACTAGTTTTTTACCCGCTCCAGAAAATATTATTACCGAAGTATCCAACTCTCAAGGTGTTTTAGGAATTTCACTGCCAGTTATTATCAGCTACATTAATGTTTTTGCTTTTGCATGGTGTGTGCTTTATTCTATAATTTACTTTGCCGATTTTTATTTCTATTTGGTTAAATATGCTGACAAAGAAGTTCCAAGAATGCAAAAAGGAGCCAAGTCTTTTAAAAACGCAGTTTTGCTTTGGGCTGGGTATTTAGTCTGTTTGATTTTCTTTGGTTTATATGTCGGTTTTCAAGACAGCGTCGTTTCTGGATTGTTTGGTTTTCTAGCTATTGCAGTTTATCTAGTAAAAATCTTCTATTTTGATTTAACTAGAGTATATAAAATTGGGGATAATGTGAAAAAAGTTTACGCGTCTGTTGGTGAAACTTTTTCTAATTTATTGAAAAATATTGGTGGTAGCGGAGATAAAAAAGAATAAACCGTCGACCTTTTGACAATATAAGAAAATTAGTGCTATAGCTCGGTAGTGGACATACTAATTAGGAGTGATAATGAAAACCAAAAAAGTGTGGGTTTTAATAGCTACCCTAATAATTATTTTACTATTATCTGTATTGACATCCAATGCTCATTCAACGGAAAAAAAGAATCTAGGTAATCAAAATGAAATTAGTTTTGAGCTAACTCAGTTAGCATCGATTTCCAGTAATCACCTCAAAAAACATGAACACCCTTTCTTTTGGTTAGGCCCCAAAGAATATAGCCAAAATAAAGGAGATGTGACCTGTCAAAAAATATGGCTACAAATGAAATCCGGCAGCAAGCTATATGCCTGGGATGGGGTGAGTATTAGTAATAGTCCTCATCAGTGGTATCATGTGGACGACGGTTACTGCGTTGCTAACACATAGTATCAAGTTCTAAGAAATAACAATTTATAAAAATAGGTATTCGCCATAAAACGAATACCTGTATTTTTTAACTTCTAGCCAGGTGGTATTTCAATGTGTACAATTCTTCCAGAAAAGACTTCTTAGACCATATTAAATTGATAAAAATTGCTTGAATCATAGGGCTAAGTGATATGTTATTACCACATTCAAACAGGATACTATATTTTCATAATGCCACCAGTAAATCTAGCAAACTATTCTCATACCTTTTGACAAAAGTCAAGCAAACCTCAATTATAGAGTATATGTCAAAGAAGCGAATTGCAATCAACGGTTTTGGTAGGATAGGGCGATTAACAGCTAGAATTCTAGTTAATTATTATCCAGATGTGGAAATTGTTGCAATTAATGATTTAACCTCAGTAGAAAACCTGGCCTATCTGTTTGAGTTTGATTCAACTTATAGAAAATTCAATGGAAGTGTAAATGTGTTGAATGGAGATTTGGTCATCAACGGTAAAGCTATAAAAGTTCTAGCAGAAAAAGAACCTTCCAAACTTCCCTGGAGGCAACTAGGTGTAGATCTGGTTATTGAAAGCACTGGACTATTTCGTACCCAAGAGCTGGCCAATCAACATATAACCGCCGGGGCCAAAAAAGTCGTAATTTCTGCACCTGGTAAATCTGACGGGATTTCTACTTGGGTTATCGGTAGTAATAATCTGCAACCTGAGTCGAATTTATTATCCTGCGCTTCATGTACCACAAATGCTGTCAGCACTGCTATCAAGCCGATAGATTTAAAATTTAATATTCAGAAATTAATTGGGTTAACGGTTCATGCTTATACTGCTACCCAAAAGCTCCAGGATGGTCCAAGTAAAAAAGCCCTGAGGGATGGAAGAGCTGCAGCTCAAAACCTCATCCCAAGTTCAACTGGAGCAGCCAAAGCTGTAGCAAAAGTCTACCCTCATTTAAACGGCAAAATCCTCCTTAACAGTCTGCGAGTGCCTGTTATTACGGGTTCCATGGTGTATTTAACATTGGAATTAGAACGACCAACTACTGTTTCTGAAATAAATAGTTTGCTGGCTGAGGCGGGTAGTGGTTTTATGAAAGGAATACTATTATATTCACAAAAAGATCTTGTTTCTAGTGATATTGTTGGCTCTAGCAGCTCTTGCATAATTGACGGAAAACTAACAGAAGTTCTTGGTAATACAGTTAAATTAACCGTTTGGTACGACAATGAATGGGGTTATTCTAATCGATTGGCACAAACTGTAAATGCGGTTAAAATTTCATAAATATCGACTTGTCAATAATGGGATTTTTTCTAAAGATTAGGGTAATTGACTTTAGATTCAAAAACCCACTCAAATAAACTAGATCAACTTAAAAACACCAACCAGAAATCATCTGGTAAAAACCTTTTACTCTCAAAAAGCACATTAAAAAGTAAATTTTTTATTTTCCTAACAAGTGGAATTCTACTTTCCCTTTTCTTTGTTAATTTTACAGCCTCTTCGCTGAAATCATTAGATAATATTCAAAATAATTTACCAACACTGATTACCTCAATCTCAAATTTACTGGATAATAACAGTAATTCAGCAGAAAATACCTTATACGAAATCAAAGCAGATCTGCTCAAAAGTCTAGGCCCAATTAATAAATTATTACTGACAGAAAAAATCGTTGAAAAAGACATAGACAAAGTCTCTGAACTTGCAAAAATATGGGTACAGAGTCTAGATGCTCTGAAGCAATATTCATTAACACCACAAGGATTTCAAAACAGTTTATCCAATCAAACATTTACAGCTGATTTAGAGATATTTTTTACGCGTCTACCACTGCTAATTGAAGAAACAGAGGCGCTTTACAACAATTTTTATCACTATAGAGTTTTTGTTAATACTTTTGGCGACAGGGAGCAAAAAAATCTGCTCAAATCTTTCAAAGAGGCTATTAAACTATTAAAAATAATCAATCAAAACCAGCAACCAATCCTAGAGCTGCTTGGCCACTACACAACCAAACAAATTGTAATTTTCAATCAAAACACTGGAGAGGCTAGATCAACTGGAGGGTTTTATGGTTCATATTTACCAATTAGTATTTCTCAAGGCGTTCTCAACATTGGCCAAAGTCAATCAATTTATTATATAGATGGTTCCAAAGACACGCTAAATGTACCACACCCAGCATATAGTTACTATAGTTTTGGCCGTGATGTTGTGCCAGTTATTGGAGCTAGAGATTTGAATTTTACTCCTTGTTTTCCAGTAACTGCCAGATTAATTGAGCAAGAATTTAGTTCCAGCAGCAATGGATATACCATTGATCATTTGGTGATGGCCAATCCAGCTTTGATTCAAAGTATTTTACCAGATAATTTTGTTCTAAATATTCCCGGCGTTAGTGTGATTAATAAAGATAATTTCCTCTCTGAGGTAGAGCGATTAACCAGCCTAGGTGTTCAAAATAGTCGTAATCCCAAATACCAGATTTCTAATATTTTTAAATCAATTCTAGAGGGTCTAAGCGATATTATTAGCCAGCAAGGCGGAGCGGTCTTTATTAATAAAATTATTGATTCGATTCAATCTAGAGATATCCAGACATGGTTCAAAGATCCTCAGATAAATAAGCTGTTTGAAACATTAGGTTTAGCTTCTAATCAAGTGTGTGACCAAAAAGAGAGGGGTGTAATCACTCCAATTTTAATGAATTTCTCGGGTGATAAACGAAACCTTGTATCAGATAATAACTTCTCAATTTCCAGGGAGAAAAAATTCGGTAGAGTTGATTTCACTATCAAATACCAGGAATATATACCGCCAAAAACATTCCTCCAAAGAGGGTTTAATGAGCAAACTGGTCAATCATTTGTGGGTCTTCAGCTACCAACATCTAGTACTAACTTTTCAGTTAGCGGGTCTGATATTATCAGCAGATCTTTGGTTAGACAGTTCAATACAATTAGCGCTCAGGAGCAAAATCAAAAACCTGTCAAAACTCTTCCTGAAATTGAAATAATAAATCTGACCTCTAGAAATATTCCAGGTGGGTTTACATATACTCAATATGATGGCAGCACAGTTCTGGGAACTTTTATCTCTAGCAAGGCGGGATTTAATGAAGTCAGCCTAAATTTCTCTTTGCCAATTAGTACTTATGAATCAATCACATTCTATGGTCAGCCAGGGATAAATAACCCTGCAATTATATTAGGTGAGGGGGTTAGGAGTGTTGTATCACCCAATCAAATTTACTTCAATGAGCCCCAGTTTATTCAAAAAGGTATTGATTTATATGTGCACTAAGAGGGCACTTCTGTTAAAAAGTCCAATCCCTCTTTACAAAATTATTTAAACTATTCAAAATTATTATACATAAACAACAACATTTTGCCTTGTAATAGATAAAAATATGTATAAAAACATTCGATTCTTTCTAGCCTCTTTCGTGGTTTTAATTGTGATTATTGCAGCGGTCATGATTAACCCTTCTTTTAGTAACGCCAAATCTCAAAGTGAGGTTAAATGGGGGTGTGCGACGCAAGAACCGGTTGTAGATATCAACTTTGGGTGTCCAAATAATGTCGATTTAGTCACAGGCCCTTGGGTCCTAAATGATTTCAATAATAACCATATAAACTGGCTAAATAACTTTTTGGATTCTTCTAATCAATTAAAAACACCATATATTAATACCTATGTAATCGCTGGTATGGCCCGTCAAGAGTGGGGCTTGCAGGACTGTAATATTGATCCAATAAACAATCTTTGCCAAAAAGGAGCTACATATCTCCAGCTCTATGAAGATGAAATAGTGACCAGGTACACGGCAATTGCAAACGGAATCAAAGACAACCTGACAACTAGTAATCTATATGTGCATATTGAACCGGATTACTTCCAATACAATAGCTCTAGCCAAGAATGGCCTCTACAAAAAGAAGACGCTTGGAGAATTATGAATAGGATTACTAATGTTTTTAAATCCACTGTCCCTCAGGCCAAACTGGTTTTGGATATCAGCCCTTGGAACTACGATTTAGATTCATGGTGCGGTGGTTTCGATAATTTTGATTATGGTGGAGTTGTTGGTAAGTGGTTCGATGCTAATCAAGCACCAGATGGTCAATCGTATGATAAACTCAGCGGGGATTGTGGGTATGAATTGGTTATTAATACAGCTCATGGTCCAGGTGGATATTTCAATGGGTACAATTCTTCTTGGGAAGGAAAAAATCACAACGCTCATGCCATCATTCAATCACCTTTGGAATCAAGCCGGTATGGAGATTACCTAGCCAGTATTAAAGGAGGTGGGAATTTTGACGCTAGTTTAGATCCAAAACCAGTTTCAACGCTGCCAACCAACCAAACCTCGGCTCCAAATACTGGAGGTCAGCAACCAGCTGGAGTAGCTGAGCAATTGGTTTCCGCCAATACAGAACAAGTAATTCCTGAAGCAGACGCAGCCCAAGTTGAAAACAGTGCAGAGCAAGACGCTGAAATCGAAACATCCCAAGAATTTGTCTACCCTTCAACAGGTGTAATCAATATCAATGGTCAGGATTATTATAGTAATGAACAAGTAGATGCAGCAATCAAAACCTTGAAGCCGATTGAATAATGTATAAAAAAACGTAGCATCACTTTTAATGATGCTACTCGACTTAGTTCACCCTCTTCAGTTAAACTAGGTTCAGCTTGATTTTAGAGTTATGAATAGAATCCCCAAGATTCTATTTTTTGTCTAGCTAATAGCTATTATTACCAGAAGCTTTCCGTGCAAGTTCTTGGACTGAAAGTGTCATTTGCTCTACAGTAGTAGGAGTCTTAGTGAGTGTGTTTTGAGCAATTAAATCTCTGAAATTTTTAAGGGGAGAGGTCCTGTAAAGGCGAGGTAAACTGCCTGTTTCCTGAAGTGATTTATCCAAACTTGCTTGAATAAGTGAGCCTGCAAGATTAGAAGCACGACTTACCTCTTGTCTCTCCTTATCATCAAGGTACGAAAAAACAAGAATTGCTAATTTTTCTTCTGTGCTAATTTTGACCAGTATATTTTGACTAAAACGAAAACTGGTCAGTCTCTGGTCAAACTCGCTACCGAATTGATTTAAGAGAATCCCTAAGATATTTAGCTTTGGAAGGTTTTCTGCGAAAGCTGGATTACTAATATTAGCCAAATGGTTTCCATATTCTTCAGATTTAGCACCTAGATACTTATGACAAACCCCCTTGTTTGCTTTATTAGTAATAAACATACAGAGTCTTTGAACATCTAGTGCATTACTCCAATCAACAACAAAATGACTAAAGTCACTCGGTTTAGAATTGGTTATTGGTTCATGTGAATCATCACTAGGAACATAAATTTTTCTCAGCTTGCTGAATAAGTCCACGTTTTTTCTCCAACGTATTTGTAACAAGTACTTATCCTTTATATCACATAAAACAGTGATAGTCAAATCATTTTATTCGATCTCAGCAGAGGTTTCAATAAACGAAAAACAAAAATCTATGAACTTAGCTGATCCCACACCAAATCTAGAAATTTATCAGAAGTAGTATCAATTTGATTCTTGTAAGAATAACTAACCAAACTCATAGTTGTATTCCAAAAAACATCATACAGAATTTCAATTGGCAGCGGTTTCAATTGGTTTTGCTCAACTCCTTTTTTTACATACCTCACAATTTTTATCAAATCCTGCTGCGACTGACTAATTAAATTGCTGGAAATATCAATCTCTGTATTTATCGAGTTATAAAATTGATAAGCAAGAGACTTTCCTTGAAAATAATCTACAGCTGTAATCGTTATGTTTTTTATATTGTATTCAAAGTTTTTTCCATTATTTATAGCAGCTGCCATGGTTTCAAAGAGTGGTTTTTGGATATCTAAATAAAGCTGATCAACTAAACTCTGCTTGGTCGGGAAGTGGGTAAATATTGTCCCCGAAGCCACTCCGGCAGTTTTTGCAATTAAATTGGTTGAGGTTTTATCAATCCCATTTTCAACAAATAATGCCAAAGCGGATCGCAGTATTTTGACTTTTGTTCTGAGAGCTTTCTCCATATATATAAAACTGACTACTCACTCAGTTTCTGTCAAATCCTAATACATACTATATAAATGTGTAAAATTGAATTAGACTCAAGCAAAATTTAAAGAAAAGGCAAGCAAACCAAAAATAAAAAACTGCTGCAGAGGTACTGAAATCAATGCATGTAAAATAGGAAAGCTTTTGTATGGTATCCCCCGGGTTTATCCTTTCTTTAAAATATTCAAAAAAGCACTTTGAGGGATTTCGACATTTCCAAACATCTTCATTCTCTTTTTACCTTTTGCCTGTTTTTTGAGCAGTTTCTGCCGCCGAGTAGGGTCTCCACCGTATAGTTTGGCCGTCACATCTTTGCGGTAAGCTTTGATTGTTTCTCTGGCGATAATTTTGGCACCAACAGATGCCTGAACGGCAATTTCAAACATTTGCTTTGGGATTAATTCCTTTAACCTACCGCAGATGTGTCGGCCTTTATCTACAGCGTCACCACGAAAAGCCATTACTGAAAGCGGGTCAATTCTTTTACCATTAACCAAAAAATCTATCCTAACTAAATCTGTTTGGCGGAATTCTATTTGCTCGTACGAAAGAGTACCAAAACCTTTTGAGTTAGATTTCAATTCATCATAAAAATCCACAATCATCTCAGCTAGCGGCATTTCTCCAGTAATTTGAACTTGGGACTCGGTTAAATAATCCATACCTTGATAAATTCCACGTTTACTGGTTATCAAATCCAAAACACCACCCACAAAATCGCTGGGTGTTAAAATTTCTAGTTTAACCCAAGGCTCCTCTATAAAATCGATTCGTGAGGGGTCGGGGAGTTCGCTAGGAGTGTGAACCAAGCTCTGAGATCCGTTAGTTTCAGTGACTTTGTATTCCACAGATGGTGTTGTTATAACCAAATCTATATCAAATTCCCTAGTTAGTCTTTCTTGGACTATATCCATGTGAAGCAGCCCCAAAAATCCACATCGGAAACCAAACCCAATAGCTGGAATATTCTCAGTTGTATAACTCAGTGAAGCGTCATTCAAAACCAGTTTGGCAATAGATTCACGCAGTTTTGGGTAATCACTGGCGTCACTAGGGAAAAGGCTGGCGAATACTTTTGGAACAACTTCACTATAACCTGGTAATTGGTTAGATTTATCTCTTTTATCGCAAATAGTGTCCCCAACTTTGACCTTTTCCAAATCTTTGAGCCCAGTTACAATATAGCCAACCTCACCATTTTCTAGCCCCTCTTTAAAAGTCATATCCGGAGTAAAAACACCAACCTCTTGGACAAGTAATTTTGTATCTGATTCCAGACAATAAACAGTATCACCAGATTTAATCTCTCCAGAAAAAATACGAATATAGGCTATAACCCCACGGTGCTTGTCATAAAAAGAATCAAAAATCAAGGCTTTTAACATAAACTGTTAATAACACAAACCCCCAAACTAGTCAATATTTAGGGTAAATTTACCCACCTTGCAGAAAAAAAATATTTTATTTAATATTTAACGAACAAATAGACTATGTTAAAAATTCCTGCCAAATCCAAGTACAAAGACCTCAGTTCGGACACCAAAATATATTATGCTCTGGCTATTGGAATTTTCATCACTATCCTCAGCTATATACTATACCGTGGGTTCCTGGTTACATTGACCATGATTGCCTCAACAATCGTAGTGTATATATTACTCTCTAGAAAACCTAGAAAAACCATCGTTACCGTCTCTGAAGAAGGTATTATGTTCGATGAAGATCTAATTACCTGGAATAATGTAATTGGCTGGGCAAGTGTAGAGCTTGAAGATGATATGATCGAATTCGTCGTAGAAACTACCACAGTTAGGAAAAAATTCTATTATTTCTATATGCCAGGTTCTCAAAAAGGTCTGAAAGAGTTCGTCCTAGAGATTGGAAAACACATACCATACATGGAAGATATTCCTGCTAAAAATGTAGTTCATAATTTCCTAAGAAGGTTCGAGTTAATGTAATATTTGACCAATTCAAACTAATTTTGTAGTAAACCTAAGAGTAATTTGCTAGAGTAAACTTATGAATCGAACAAATAAAATTTTATCTGTAGTGTTGGTAATATTAACAATCTTGGTTGCCTCTCTCGGAGGGCTATATTTGTTTAATCGAAACATTGATAACAAAGTTGCAGACAGTAAAAAAGAATTAGAAAACCTCCCCAGCAGAGTGGTTCCGCCAAAAACTGAGCCAATAGATTCAGATTCAAATAGTGCTGAAACCGAAAATCCAAGCAGCGGTTTCGAAAATATTGATGATGACCCGAGCAGAGATTCTAGATCGCAGGTTCCTAACCAAGCTACAGCTGAAGCTTCAGAAATTTTATTAGAATCTACCTGGAATGGAGTCAAAAACTACAAAGTCTCAGGAGGTGTAAATGTGTCCCAGGCAGGAGATGGGGCGCTGCTTAATTTTGAATCAGATTTTAGTTTCAGCGGATCTCCTGATTCTGTAGTATATATATGCAAAGAACAAAAACCCTCTTCAGTCGATAATGATTGCCTAATTTTAGGCCCACTTCAATCTAACAAAGGAGCTCAGTCCTGGTCTATAACTCCATTTGAATTTGAAACCTATTCGTATCCTGTGCTATGGTGTAGAGCCTTCGATGTTTTGATGGGAAATATTTAGTTTCTTTGGTTAACCTTTTGGCGATAGTTGAGTAATAGATATATGAATTTTATAAAAAATAACAAAATAGCAGTCTTAGCAGTTCTATTGGTGGTTTTAGGTGCCTCTGTTTCGGCCTTAGCGGTTTCTTTGGTTAATAAAAATAATCAAGACAAAATCGATCAAAGTAAAAACGAATTATCTAGCCTACCAAGCAGGGAAATACAGCCTCCTGTAAATAGTGATCCTGTCAACCAAATTTATGAGTCCACAACTAATAGTTTTTTGGGTGATACTTCTGAATCTAGTGAGGTAGTTAGTAATCCTGTTGATTCAACAACTTCTAGCCAAGCTCCAGATCCAATCCAGCAGCCTGTGACTGAACCCGCGCCAACCCCAACTCCACAGCCTCAGCCGGAACCAACACCTGTACAACCTGTAACTGAAACAATTCTCGCAAGTACTTTTAAATCAGTTGGTAATTATCAAACCTCTGGTGGGGTAAATATAACCAAAACTGGAAATGACGCTGTGTTGAATTTCGAATCAGATTTTAGTTTCGGTGGTGCTCCAGATCCGGTAATATATCTTTGTAAAGACAAGCAGCCAAGTTCTGTCGGTAATTGTATAGTTCTAGGAGCTTTGCAATCCAACCAAGGAAGTCAATCTTGGGCGTTGACAGCAGCAGA
Source organism: uncultured Patescibacteria group bacterium (assembly GCA_938017575.1). Classification (GTDB taxonomy): domain Bacteria; phylum Patescibacteriota; class JACMRA01; order JACMRA01; family JACMRA01; genus JAAUSE01. The sequence goes on along the minus strand of CALIJC010000034.1, from coordinate 6,688 downwards.
AGCTGACCAATATCAAAACCCTGTAGTTTGGTGTAGGGCCTTTGGAGTCTTGATGGGTAGTATCTAGTATTTCAATGTAGCTTGTCGGCCTAATCCTTGACGTTATAAAAATTTCCAGTAAATATTCTCGAATATGAGTGGTGATATTTTAGCAGGATTAAACGATAAACAACTAGCAGCAGCAACGTCTATAACTGGATCAACTTTGGTCATAGCTGGAGCAGGAAGTGGAAAAACATCAGTGTTAACCAGGAGGTTAGCTCTTTTGATTTCTCAAAAAATCCAGCCTGGTAAAATCCTATCTCTAACATTTACCAATAAAGCAGCAGGTGAGATGAATAGCAGAGTCTATGAATTACTCGCAAAAAATGGAATAAATTTACCTAGAATTCCAGTATGGCAACAAGATTATGTTAACGCACCGCTTCTTTGCACATTTCACTCACTCGGAGTTAGGCTTTTGAGGGAGTTTGGTGAGTATCTGGAATTAAAAAAAGAATTCTCAATTATCGATTCAGACGAGCAAAAAAAGATTATCAAAAAAATCCTCAAAGAATTAAACGTCTCCGAAAAAAACCTGCAACCTTCGCTAGCTAGCTATTTTATTGGACAATGTAAACAAGAGCTGTTAACTGCTGACCAATCCAAGAGGCTAAACAAAGAGTTTTTACCAATATTCCACCAGATATATCGCAAATATGAAGAGCATTTAATCACCAACCATGCAGTAGATTTTGATGATTTGATTTTGAAAACCTATTTATTGTTACATAATCACCCAGAGGTCAGACAGATCGTTAATCAAAGATGGTCTCACATTATGGTTGATGAGTTTCAGGACACCAACCCGGCTCAGTTTGAAATCGTAAAATTATTGTCCCCAGTAGAGCAGCTCAAAGATACATCAAGGTCTTTGTTTGTAGTAGGGGATGACGCTCAAAGTATTTATGCCTTTCGTGGTTCAAAAGTCGAAATCATCCTAAATTTTGAAAAAGAGTACCCTGGAACGCGAGAAGTTGTACTAAATCAAAACTATCGCTCCGTACAGCCAATTTTGGATTTAGCTGAAAAAATCATTTCCCAAAACTCTAATCAAAAAAAGAAAGAACTATTCACCGAAAATAGAGAAAAAATCGACGTTCACTATTATCTAGCTCAAAATGAAAGAGACGAGGCTCAGTATATCCTCAGAACACTAAAAAAGATTTATTTAACACCAGGTGAGGGGAGTGATGATAACGAAGCTGATACTAATGATGCAAAATTTATCCCTGATGAGTTAGATACTGATGATACCGTAGATATCAAACCAAACAACGACCCTGTCTCTAGCATGTTCGATGTATATTTGAATCAGGACGAATTTAGCCCTTCACCATACACAACATCTAGTAATTATTCCTTTGATGCAGTCCCTGATATCAACTGGCATACAATTCAGGATTTAGATAATGTTGTTATTTTATATAGAACTCATTCTCAGTCACGATCAATTGAAGAAATTTTTCTAAAAAATAACGTCCCATATAGATTGGTTTCTGGAGTTCGTTTCCTGGAAAGACGTGAAATCAAAGATACTCTGGCAATTTTGAAATTCCTATCCAATGGGGATGATAAAATATCACTAGGTAGGTTCCTACCTCTAATTCTAGACGGGGTAGGGCCAAAAACGCTGCAAAAAATGCTGGCCTATCTAGAAGATTATGATTACCCTCTAGCTCCCAAACACGCCAATCAACTAATCGAGCTACTAAATAAAATTCAATCTGTTTGGTCCCAGCATAGCTCTCTGATTGAGTTAACCAAAGAACTATTGGTTGTTACAGGCTACATGAGGTATCTAAAAAAAGAATTCCCAAACAAAGAGGATTTTCAAACCAGAACCGATAATATTTCTGAGATTTATTCAATAATGCACCCAATTGATCAGGACAATAGTTTGAGCTTGCCCGAGAAATTAAATCATTTTCTAGCTCAGGTTATGTTGATGACTAGCCAAGAGCTCTCTGAAGATTCTGATAATTCTACGAAAATAAATCTAATGAGCTTGCACCAATCAAAAGGGTTAGAATTTGACACGGTTTTCTTGATCGGAGTTGAGGATGGCCTACTCCCGCACAGTAACAGTTTTATGGAACCAAATGGTATTGAAGAAGAAGTTAGACTCTCCTACGTTGGTGTAACCAGGGCTAAAAAACATTTATATCTAATTAGCGCAGAATCTCGTATTCAATATGGACAAATCAAGGCCAACCCAATGAGTAGGATTTTCCGGCCATATATTGATGTGCAGATAAAAAGAGATAGTTAGGGTTGACTCTATTATTGCTTGCTGCATTTACCACACAATCCTTCGATAACCAGAGAAAATTGTTCATTCACAAAACCACTTACTCCTTCGCTAGGTTTAATTGTTTGATCAGCTATACATTTAATATCATTACAAATCTTACAGTGTGTATGTAAGTGATTGTTGCTAGAGCTTTTTAATTCATAAAATGAGCCTTTGTTGGTTTCTAGTTTATTCAACACTCCGTTATTCAGTAATTTCTCCAGCTGGCGATACACAGAAGTCTTGTTGTATTTAGTGTTTAGACTACTTTCAATTTGTGAGTAACAAAGGGGTTCTTGGCTGTTTTCAAATAAGTTTCTAAGCTGACTTTCAAGATTATATTTTTTTGATACCATTATTCTAATAATACATACAAATAAAAACATGTCCAGAAATAATTTTAGTATAGACAGATAGCCTAATGTCAAATGTTGACCAAAATCTAAAAATCTCCTAAATTACTTTTAATAAACAAAGTATATTCAAAATGAAACAAGTCAAAAACATTATTGATAATTCCAAAAACAAAATTTTTGTTCTAGCTCTTATCCTATTCGTATATTTTACTACCTTCCAAATCTCGAATTCCAGCAACGAATTTAAATCTAGTTCGGATTTCTATACTTTTTTCCTGGCAATTGGGGCACTAATAGCTCTAGTTAAAACATTTTTGATAAGCTACCGAGTAGTGCTAGACAAATTTTTTGTAGACTCTCAATCTTTTTTGGTTCTAATAAATATATTCTTCTCGAGTGGGATTATCTGGCTTATGAATTCTGCTGTGATTAGTCTAACCCAAAGTTCGTATCCTAGAGATTACTTTGCTCTACTTTCTATCTCTACTGGAATTTATTTGATAATAAACTTTTTAAACGAAATTGGGCAAACCACTAAAATGATAATTTTTTCACTGATATATTATGTGATTATCTATGTATTTCTGTGGCAGCAGCAATTAGTCGGTTCCAGTGTATTGTTTTTCCAAATCACCTCAGCTGCGGTTATTTTATGTGAGTTTTTGCAAATTAATCAAATCGTCAGGCTAACAAATAGTGATAAATAAATAAAAAAATATAAAATATTCACCCTGTCATAAGAAACAGAGTGTAGCTTTTTTGCCGCGGAAATTAATTACCAATTAATTCCTACTAGCTCTCTCCTTTGACGTAGAACTACTGACACAGTTCTTCTAGCCACTGGGGGAAATTTGAATTCCATTATCTTGCATTTGAAATCTACCAGTTTTTCAGTATGATTTGGTATCCCATCAATGAAATCAATTATAGCCTGAGGAAGATCCTCTGACATTAATGACTTAAAATTATTCAGCTCACCAATAAGTGTAATTCTTTTACCATGCTGGGAAAAATTAAGCTGATCGAAGCTAATTTCTCCAGAAGTAACCAGTTGTAGATCTACCCCAAGAGTGGTCATTTCGACTTTGTCCAGCATTTGTCTCAAGTTTCGAGACCAGACGTTGTTTTTTTTGCTGAGGCTGTTGTTAATCAGCCAGTATAATTCATCTCGGTAAACTTTCATGCCAGCCAGTCTCGCAACTCCTGGGACATGGTAAAATAATCCTATTGGCAGCCCCGCCTCCACAAAAGAAGCAGCAGGTAGCCCTTCATCTATCATAGTTGAAACAACATTTTCACAGTAGATATCCCCATAATGTCTTGTCGAGTTAAGAATTTCAGAGTGCTTGCACATGCAATCTTCCTCGTTTTGTAAATTGAACAAATCAATAACAATTGATTATAAGGATTAATATACAACAACTATAAATTGTCAACAAAATAGCTGCTATATTGGGTAGCAGCTGATGGCGCGCAGAGCGCAGGTAAGTGAAAAAACTACGTAAATGCCTTAGAGTATACAGAATCTCTATTCTGTTCAGAAAAAAATAAAATAATATCAAAACGAACAGTCTCTTGGTTCGACAGTCCACTTTTAGCCTTATGCATATAAACCTGGAGTATCTGGTCTAAGTGTGCTTTTGACATTTTCTTCACCCTTAGATAAAAAATCGGCGCCATCAAAAAAAGCATGCTCTAGTCTCCTTACTCAACAAATTCAATAACCACATATTTGCATAAAAAAACCTCTTTGTCAAAAAAATCAATTTTGTAAAAAACAAAAAAGGCTCTATCTTGAAAAGAAGAGCCGAGTTAAACTGAGTTAAGGTGTACTCTGTAAATCACTAACGGAGAGCAGGAACTTTATCTGTTCTCAGCCGGGTTGTAGCAATTTGAGCAGAGTTAGTGCTGTCACCTAGCTTCATATATACTGGTTCTGTATCTGGTTGTAATTGTGTTTCAGCTAATAATGCGTTTATCTCATTTGTAAAAGCCTGATCAGATTGGGCTTCCATCTGAGCAATCCGCATTTTGAGATCTGAAATTAATTTTGGATCCTCGTTGGGCAGATTTGCATCAATTGCTGACATTAACTGAGGTCTGACCAAGTCACTTTGAATCAGGACCTCCAATCCATTATCAGGTAATAAATAGAATGAACTAACGTTGAATTCACCACTACCTGTGAAATCAGAGACCTTCATGTTACCTGATGTCAATAACCCCGCCACCTTTTCGCAAGTTACTGCTTTTTTTAATTTATTGGCAGCGTATCCCGAATGTCCGCACATAAGTGCTTCCTCCTTATCTATTGGTTAAATATAAATAACATCAAAAAACGATGTAACAAAATTAATGAGCAAAAAGATGTAATTGTCAACCAAAAATACTGATTATAAAATATAACCCACTTGAATACAGTGGGTGGGTGAGATTATTTAGGAACAAATGTAAATGCATGTCCCATTTTACCAGCGCGCCCGGTTCGCCCAATTCTATGAATATAATCTTCACGGCTTTGAGGTAGGCTGTAATTAAACACATGGCTAACATTTGGAATATCTAATCCTCTAGCGGCAACATTGGTCGCCAGCATAATATTGGCCCTGCCTTTTTTGAAATCATCCAAAGCTCGTTTTCTCTGGTTTTGGTTCTTATTTCCATGAATGGCAACGACTTTGAGTCCTCTTTGGAGTAGTTTCCTCTCCATGTTTTTCACGCCGTGTTTGGTATTTTCAAAAACTATAGCTCTCGTTACTGATTCATCGAGGAGTCTATCATGTAGCATTTCAAATCTATCTTGCCCTGATCCCCACATGATTACATTTTGTTCAACATTATCAGTAGTGGTAGTTTTTTTAACCGAAACATGAACTGGGTCAGTTAGTAGATCCAAAGCAACCTTTTCAATTTTATTATCCAGAGTCGCAGAGAAAAATAGTAAATGCTTATCTTGCCGTACTCCTGCCATAATTTTTTTGATATCAGGCAAAAATCCCATATCCAGCATCTGATCCATTTCGTCTAAAACAACTGTGTCAAAATCCTTTAATTTGATTTTTCCTTGGCTGATGAGATCCAATGTTCTACCTGTAGTCCCAACAATAAAATGCCTAGTTTTACGCAAGTTTTCGATTTGCCTATATATTGGCATACCTCCAACAACAATTGTAGACCTCAAAGAAGTATTTCGAGTGAATTCTTTGATTTCGTCGTCGATTTGCATCGCTAGCTCTCTGGTTGGTGCTAGAACCAATACACGTTTGTTATTATTTTCTAGAGCCTGGTGAATTAAAGGCAATAAAAAGGCAGCGGTTTTCCCAGTCCCAGTGTTGGCAATACCAATTAAATCACGAGATTCTAACAAATGAGGGATGGCTTGATCCTGAATTGGAGTAGGATCGGTAAATTTCTTGTTTTCCAAAGTAGTAACCAAGTGGGTGTGAAGGCCTAGCTCGGCAAAAGTATTTTCTGGTTTGTAAACTTCTTCGGTGACTGGTTTGGCTTTTTTTACAAATAGCTCAAAATCCGGCTTCATTTCCATGGAACCTTTTCGTCGATTTCTAGAACTCTGATCTCTCCTGGTTCCTTGTGGAGCCTGGGATCTATTAAAATTATTTCTTCCTCTCCTATTTCTATTACTGTTTTGTTTGCCGCTACTAGAGTATCTGCGGCGATTTGATGATTGTGTCATAAAGACTTGTTAATTCAATCATATCAGGTATTTCGGTTATTGTAAAGGGGATATAAATAAGTAAAAAAAAATGAACCCAAGATGGGTCTAGAAATTTGGAGGCACCGACCAGAAATGAATCGATTTCCTACAAAAGTTCGGTGGAGGCACCGACCAGAATCGAACTGGTGTAAAAGGTTTTGCAGACCTCTGCCTAAGCCACTCGGCCACGGCGCCAATATTACCTATATACAGTTACCAGTAATTCTTTTTTCGTCAAGAATTGACAAATAAGCAAAACTCAACTATGATAAATATCAAGTCAAT
>CALIJC010000033.1 GCA_938017575.1 uncultured Patescibacteria group bacterium | reverse complement strand
ACACAGTCATCAACATCTGTAATATTTGACAACCCTGTAATTTGAGCTGGCGTTGCCACATCATTTTCAGTATCTCCAAAACCTAAACATCCAGTTGCTGAGTGACCTGATGACCAAACTGTACCATCACCTTTTACATATAAAAGGTTAGAGCCACCGGAAACATCTACTACGTTTGTATCAATTGGTACTGGTGTTGTTCGAGTTATATTTGTACCATCACCAACTTGACCATACACATTCCATCCCCAACATGACATGGCATTAGTTGCGTCAATATAACAATGACCATCCATCTCAATTATATTTGCAGGGAAATTTGCATTTGCTTGTGGAGTTTCGCTGATAGAACTTGTCCCCAAAGCTAGCCATGATGCATTATTCCTACCCCATACAAAAACTGTACCGTCGCTGCGCCGTGCATGATAACCACCACCTACAGTATTTATTTCTACAACATTATTTATACCCGGAACTTGGACTGGTGTGGTTTCAAACGTTGGTGTAGCGGCAACACCATTTCCTCCGAAAACATTACCTCCCCAAAAATATGCTTCTTGTGCTGGATCAATTGCAACATTTCCAAACACAATATCTGTCCAGTTACCAGCATTATTAATTGGCTCAGGTGCTGTTCCTGGAACTGATTTAGGTGTGCTATTTTCACCTAATTGAGCTAACTGGTTTGGACCCCAAACTCTAACAGTTCCGTCAGTAAGAGTAATATAATTAGAAACACCTGATACGGTAACATCAGCTACCGTGCCACCAATTTGTCCAGTTATATCAATTGGGCTGAAAGTATTAGGGTATGTACCGTCACTAGTTGCGCCACCAAAACCGTTTCCGCTAACAAAGACTGTATTGGCAGGCGTTAGTTGTAATAAATGTGATGAACCAAATGAAGCCTGGCTATTAGCTGTAATTAATGTGTCACAATTTACGTAAGACACAGCTCCAGAGCAAGATACATAAGCTGGAGAGTTATTCCATGCACCAACTAAAATTCCTGATGAAGAAACACCATTAAATTTAATCAAACCTGAGGCTGTTTTACCAAATATAAAACCTCCCCCAGCAAAAGCAGAAATATTACTATTATCTGTAAACTCAGTAATTCCTGTAATTAATGACAGCTGAGGAACATTAGAGTCTACTGGAGTAGCTGTATCTGAATGCCCTAAAATATTATTATCATTATTACCCCATGAGTAAACCTGAGAAGAGCTATTTCTAGCAAAACTAGAACTACCAACAGCTTCTATGTCAGTAATACCAGTTAGACCTAGTGAAACTGGCAAGGTTACATCGCTGGTTGATCCGTTTCCAATTTGCCCATCATCTCCCAGTCCCCATGTAAATACAGTACCGTCATTCCTTAGTGCGACCACATGTCCTTGACCTGCTTCAATCTTGGTAATGTTGCTGAGACCTGGAATTTGCTGAGGTGTTAATTGGTTTCCAGCTGAAGCATATCCTAAAGCACCACTCCTGTTTGAACCCCAGGAATACACATTTCCACTGCTAATTGCATAAGATGTAATACCAGTAGAGGTTGCATGGGTTACATTTGTTAAACCTATAACCTGTGCTGCAGTAGAAAACGTTGAAGTGTCACCAACCCCAGCTTGTCCAAACTCATTAGCACCAGCGGACCATAGTGTTCCGTCATTTTTTCTAAACAAAGCTACTCCTTGTGTTGAGCTGAAATTTCCCCCATAAACTTCAGCTACATTTGTAATACCTGAAGTAATCATTGGGTTGACATATTCAAGACCTCCATTTCCAAAAATAACTGGAGAACCGGTGGCAGACCAGTTATCATCTGCTGCACTAGACTGAATTATTGAGCTGAAAATAAAAACAAAAGATAAAGCTATTAACAAAATCTTTTTTGTGATTCTTCTAAAAATATTGGTGTACATAAATATAAAATTTTTTCTGTTGTTGTGAATAATTATTGAACTATTTTTTCAAGTCAAGTAAACATCGTTTTTTCAAAATATAAACCCCTGAATATTCAGGGGTGGCTTCATATTAACTTTTTACAATCTTTAATTAGTTTTAACTTTTACTTTTTTCCTTTTTTGATTTACTACAACTCCAGCGATTAATATTCCAAGTCCTACAATAGCAATTGCAATTTGAACTCCCCCCGTTCTAGGTGTGGTTGTAGGAACAGTTACTGTAGGTGTTGGTGTTGAATTAGGATCTAATGGGTCTGTACCTGCTGCAATTTCATCACAGTTTGTTGCTCCATCTCCATCGTTATCTTCATCACAATCACTTGTTCCGTTACCTGCTTCATTAGTTGTTGTTAGTGTAGAATCAGAGTCTCTGTTGTTAGCGTTGAATCCTAGTGTGAATTCATCTCTGTTAACAAGCCCATCTCCGTCTGGGTCGCCGTCAGGTCCATTGTCACCAGTTGCACTTGTTGGGTCTAGTCCGTTGTCAACTTCATAACCATCAGGTAGTCCATCACCATCTGAGTCTGGATTAAATGGATCAGTACCAGCTGCAAATTCCCCGCAATTAGATAAACCATCATTATCAAAGTCTTCATCACAATCACCTACAGTATTGTCGTTCTCATCAACACCAGGGGTTCTAATTGAATCAGAGTCTGCGTCGTTTGGATCAGTTCCTAGAGTGTACTCTTGTAAATTAGTTGCTCCGTCTCCATCTAAATCTGAGTTAGCATCATTAGGGTCATTAGGGTCTAAACCGTTGGCGATTTCCCAGTCATCTGGAATCCCATCTCCGTCGGTATCAATATTTGCGAATAGTGGGTCTAGACCGTTGGCGATTTCATCACAGTTGCTAATGTTATCACCGTCAATATCTTCGTCACAATCACTGACTGTATTATCATTTTCATCTGTTGCTGTAGTGTATGCGGAATCAGAATCAGCATCATTTGGATCGAATTGAGTTAGATATTCTCCTGAGTTTAACAGACCATCGCCATCAGCATCACCATCAGCTCCATTATCTCCTGTAGGATCATTTGGATCTAGTCCGTTATCTACTTCCCAACCATCAGGTAGTCCATCTCCATCTGTGTCAGAGCTAAATGGATCAGTTCCAGTAGTAGTTAACTCATCTTCGTTTGAAATACCATCACCATCAGCATCCCCTCCTGATGAGAAGACATTAGCGTCTTCTCCTGTATCAACTGGAGTATCAGTTCCTACTGCTCCAAAGATATCCTGTTGTTCTGGATCTAAAGCACCGTTTTGATCTGAACCAACTGGGACGGTTATACAAGTTACTAACCCTGCTGCATCTGCAGTACATGCACCGGCTGGTGTCGCGTTACCTACTCCAAGAACGAAATCAACTGGAAGAGATGTATTTGGTGGAAGGCTGAATGTACATGTAGTTGTTTGACTTTCTACAGCATCATCACAGGTTATTGTTAGTCCTGGAATGTCACTTGTCTGAAGTGGGTCGTCTATGTCTGCCCGGATGAAAAACCCAGCAACATCACTAACTACAGTTCCATTAGAAAGAGTTGAAATCTGAACAGGAGATAGAGAATCTGGTGAAGTCCATCTATAAACATCACCTGTGTTTGAAATAGCAGCGAGTAAATTAGCATCCGAAGCCCCACCAGGTATGTTTACTGGTACAGGTGTAAGTCTTTCTTGATCAGTACCATCACCTACTGGAGTCAAACCAGTTCTAAATACTTGACCTGATGAATCAATCCATGTACATCTATCAACTTGAATAATGTTTGAAAGAGTTGGGATTTGAGTATGAGTAAGGATATTATTTGTACTACCTCCCAAACCAACACATCCGCTAGTCTCTGCTCCAGATGACCAAGCTGTTCCATCGGCTTTTACAAACGATTTGTATCTAAATCCACCATCATGTACATCAACAACGTTTGTGTCTACAATTTGAGGAGTATCATTTTGAGTAGTGGTACCATCTCCTATACGACCATTTGGATTGAATCCCCAACTCCATAAATTACCTGCATTATCAATTGCACTTGAACCATGAATTTTGGTGATTACTGGTGCATCTAGAGTTGGTAATTTTGTTGGTGCAACACTAGCTGCTGTTGCTCCAGGAATACCAAGTTGATCAACGTGATTTCGGCCCCAACCCCATACATCACCACTACTATCCAAAGCTAGGTACCCTGCAAGTGATTGAGTTAATTCTACAATATTAGAAAGACCTGGGACTTGGACCGGGGATCCAATATATGAATTTGTTGCAGCTACCCCATTTCCACTAAATCCATTAAATCCCCAAAAGTACACGTCACCAGAACTATCAACAGCAATCTGTCCACTTTCTACATCAATCCAATCAGTAGAATTTACAATCTCTTCAGGACTTAGTTCATCAACTGCTTTTGGTGTACCAGCAACCCCAAGTTGGCCATAATAGTTTGAACCCCACACCTGAACACCGCCGCTTGGCATAACTGCGTAGTATGAAGAGCCAATAGCAGCTATTTCATCTGGAACACCACCTACTTGAGCAGAGATGTCTAAATTTGTAAAAACATTTGGATAAGTTCCATCTGAGCGAGCACCTCGCGTACCTGAGCCTCCAATTGTAGAGACACCCGCGCTACTTACACTCAATACATTAATATTCCCCATATGAACATGATCCTGGTTAGCAGGAAGTGATGAGGTGCAGTTAATGTTTCCTGGGCATGCAGTTGCAAACCCTGTAGTTGCGCCTGAGCTATTACCACCATTGTACTTTACAAGACCAGACGTAGCATACCCACCGAAAAATCCTTGAAACCCTGGGAGTCCAGAAACATTATCAACTTGAACAAAAGAAACTATATCTGTTAGTTGAGATATCGTTGGAGTAGTTACAGGAGTAAATGGCGCAACTGCACCTGCAACACCAAGAAAACCAGAACCATTAGCTCCCCACACAAAAGTTTGATTAGAACCATTGACTGCAAAGGTAGAGTCACCGGTTGCTTCGATATCAGTAATCCCGGTTAAACCAGGGACTTGAGTTGGTAATGTCACGTCACTTGTGGAGCCAAGACCAAGTTGATGGTTGTTACCAGCACCCCAAGTCCATACAGTTCCATCATTTCTAAGAGCAACTACATGGGCATTACCTGCTTCGACTTTTGTAATCCCAGTTAAACCTGGAATAACTTGTGGTGTTAATTGATTGCTAGTGGCAGCATATCCAAGCCTCCCGTTAAAATAATTACCCCAAGAATAAACCTGACCACCGGAGATGGCATAAGCAGAAGTACCAGTTGATGTTGCGTGTGTTACATTTGTTAATCCAATAACCTGTGCTGGAGTTGAAAATGGGCTCGCTGCTCCAATACCATTTTGGCCATAAGAGTTAATTCCAGCAGACCAAAGTGTTCCATCATTCTTCAAAAACAAGGTTTGAATGGCGTCAGTGCCATTAGCTGACAATAGAGTTATCCCACCAAATACTTTATCAACATTCGTAACTGAAGATGTATTAATTGGGTCGACTAAACCTACCTGACCATTTCCAAATAGCAGCGGCCTACCACTTCCTACCCAACTATTAGTTGCAGCATTAGATTGAATTACACTACTAAAAACAAAAACAAAAGATAAAATTAATAGCATTATCTTTTTTTGAAAACCTCTAATATTATTTGTATACATATATTATAATAAATTACTTTGATGGCTTAATATTTATAAAATTAATTATTCAAGTCAAGCAATTTTAAGAATATTTTTTTAAATGCGAAGTTACAAAACCTTAACAGAAACCTATTAAAGGATATTTACATGTGCAGCCATAACTATAAGAAACTGTAGATGAGTGTTTGACATTAACACACAAACAAATAATTAGATCTATTGATGATAAAACTATTCGATTCCTACAAAAAGAAATTGGTTGAAATAACACCTACTGACAATTATTTTAAAATGTATTCTTGTGGGCCAACAGTCTATCAATACCAACATATAGGTAATTTGAGAGCTGCCTGGCTACCTGACACAGTTGCAAAAGTTGCTAAATTGAACGGCATAAATGTTTCCTGGGTCTTGAATATTACTGACGTTGGCCATTTAGTTGGTGATGGTGATGAGGGTGAAGATAAAATCGAAAAAGGGGCAAAAACAGAAGGAAAAAAAGTTGAAGAAATTATTAATTTTTATACTGAAGATTATTTGAAACAGGCTAGCTCTATAAACTTGGATATTCCAAAAGATAAGAACCTACCCAAAGCAACAGATTATATAATTGGACAAATGAAATTAGCATTGGAACTGGTTAGCCAAGGTAGAGCTTATATATTAAATGATGGGATTTATTTTGAAGCGTCAGCAAATTTAGATTTAGAAGTACCATTCGATTTGAATAAATCTGGCGATAGTACCTTCACTGGTAGGGAAATTCATAATTCAGATAGACAGCCTGGAGATTTTGCACTTTGGAAATTCGTTCCAGAAAACACTTTGCAAAAATGGAGATTTAATCATTTTGATGAAACTGCTAATGATGTATTGAGGGTACTCCAAAAATTAAATGATCCAGATTTATTTAACTTACCAAACAGATGGGGGGTTCCTGGCTGGCATAGTGAATGTGTCGTCATGAATAAAGAAATTCACGGTGATGGTATTAATTCTTTGGATAAACATACATCAGTAATAGATGTTCATTTTGGTGGAGAGGATCATATCGACATCCATCATCGAAATGAAATTTTACAATCAGAAGCTCTAGGATTTCATCTGTCAAAATACTGGGTTCATAACAAATTCGTCTTGGTCGACGGAACAAAGATGAGTAAAAGTTTGGGTAATGTTTATACTATTGTTGGCGAGAAAAAAAATACAGGTTTTGAGTCCATTCAAGAAAAAGGATTTGACCCACTCTCATATAGAATGATGTTAATGGAACACCATTATACAGTTCAATTAGATTTTACTTGGGACAAATTAGAGCAAAGCCAGGCCCGCTTATATAATATGAGAAAAGAAATTGCAAAGATATTATCTCTTGCTAAAACAGAATCTATTGAGATTGATAAGAAATTTGTCAAACCAAACCAACCTGTGTTGATTGACATTCTAAACAATAATCTTGATTGTCCAAAGTTTTTGGAAATGTTTAATGATTTAGTAAAAACAACTATTGAAAATGGGGTAATTACCAAAGATAAATTAATGGATATTCTCTTTTGGGAAAATAATTTTTTGAAAATGGATTTAATCCCTCAAATACCTTCCGAAATTTACAAGCTAGGCGATCAAAGAGATCGAGCAAAAAAAGCAAAGGACTTTGAGACAAGTGATTCTATTAGAGATTTAATAAATCAAAAAGGATATCAAATCGATGATTATAGCTGGGGGTTTGGTTTCTGGAAAAAATAGTACTAATCAAGCTGCGTTTGCAAGTTTGAGTTTGCGATTGGAATAAATAAATACTGATATTGATAATGTAATAACTCCACTGATTAATAATATTAATAATTCTGATTGAATGTCATTTAAACCTCGATTGTTAGTGAGAATTTTTTGAACAGCTTCTGTTCCCCATTTTGTTGGCAAAATATCATTAAACTGTAATTGGTACCCTGCAATACTAAACTCTAAAGCCCTACCAATTCCGCTGATAAATGAACCAGAAAAGAATCCCAGGATAATAGAGACTATTGTACCCACATTTGATGCCGCGGTTGTTTTACTACTGACTGAAGCTATTAATATTCCAACAGCAATTGCAAAAAATAGACTCAGTATTGCTGGAATCGAAGCAATAAATATATTTCCAGAAGCCTGATAACCAAAGGCCAAAGCTGTTAGATAAAGCAGGATAATTTGTATAAAACCAATCGCTAGATAATATAGAACACTACCAGCAATTAATTCCACACCTTTTATTTTACTGTTAGCATATCTCAAAACCTGTTTTTTTTCTTCTATCTCAACAAATTGCACAGCTACTCCGGGTATTAGTATTATCAAACCATAGATAATTAAACCAGGAGCTAGGAAATCAAAACCAGTTAGACTATTGGTTGTGGAACTTATTGTTTTACTTGTTACAGGAGCCTCCCTACCAAGGCTAATTGGTGTTACAATATCACTAACTATAGATTTATAAATTGGTGAATTTAGATTACTATCCAAACTAGAGATTTCAAACTGCGGCCTCATGGTCTCTGAACTACTTATTACCAAACCCAAATCTATTTCCTTTTCTTTAATATCTTCTTCTAGGGCTTTTATACTATTGTAATCCACAGTATTTAGCTCCAACCTTTCAGAATTATCAGTAACATTTTTAAAAGTATCCTGAATATTTAAACCATCTATACTGTCTTGTTCATAAACACCGATATTAATATCTAGTGAATTAGTCTCACCGCCAAAGGCTATTCCAAAAACACCCATAAATACAATTGGCAAAATAAACATTATTCCCGCTGATTTAAAATTGCGAAACATTGATTTGAATGAAAAAACGAAAACTGAAAAAATTGTAGACATAGTGTATTAAATATTATTCACGAACTTCTTTTCCTGTTAATAAAATGAAAATATCTTCGAGAGTTGGCTCTTTTACATTGAGATTGTAAATTGGTATGTTGTTTGATTCGATAATTTTAATTGCTTTATTTAGGTTTGTGCTAATATTATCAACCAGAATCGATATTGTTTGTTTGTGAAGGGTTGGATTATCAAATTCTTTGGCAAACTTCTTTTTGTATTTTTCTAAGTCTTTTTGTGTATTGCATGAGAGATGAATTTGTAATATATTTCCTTGTCCATGTTTTGATTTCAACTCAGAAACCGTCCCTTGGGTAATCATTTTACCATTGTCGATAATATAAACATAGTCAGAGATTTTTTCAGCCTGATCTAGGTAATGATCAGTTAGCACAACAGAGTGATTGTCTTGAGTTGCCAGTTTTTCTATATATTCCATTAATAAAATTCTACTTTGAGCATCAATACCAGGTGTCGGCTCATCCAAAAAAATAACTTCTGGCTCATGCACTATTGAAATTGCCAAATTTAGCCTTCTTTGGTACCCACCAGATAAATTTTTGGCTAGAGTTTTAATTTCCGGAATTAGCTTGAGATCTTTAATTATTTTTTCAATAGTTTTGGTTTTTTGTTCTTTTGGTATCTTATATAAACTAGCTGTATACTCTAAATTTTCTTGAATATTTAAATCCTCCCAAATCACAATTTCTTGGGGCATAATCCCTAATTTAGATCTTAGATGGGAAGGGAAAGAGCTGTATTTTTCTTTATCAATTTCAACTTCTCCAGAACTAGGTTTAATTTGGCCTGTGAGCATTTTAATAATCGTAGACTTACCTGCCCCATTTGGACCTAAAATTGCAGTGATTTTTCCAGGTTCCAAATTTATACTGACAGAATCAACCACCTTTTTAGATTTATATTTTTTTGAAAGATTTTGGCCTTTGATGTGCATATGATTTTTTTAACAACCAAAATACCTTGTGTCAATAAAATATGTTAACAACATCAAACCTATCGATTGACATATTTTTAGAATATAGTTACCTTCATCTAATATACCTATGATTCTTACACCAGTGCTTTTGCTAATTTTAGGACTGATTGCATTAATAAAAGGCTCTGATTATTTAGTAGATGGAGCAGCTTC
>CALIJC010000032.1 GCA_938017575.1 uncultured Patescibacteria group bacterium | reverse complement strand
ATCTTTTTTTGTAGTTTTTTTCTTAACTACTTTTTTAGGAGTAGCTTTTTTTGTTACTTTTTTAACTTTGGCTTCAGACTCTTTTTTTACTTTTGTTGCTGCTTTTTTGACAGTTTTTGTTGTTTTTTTGGCAGCTTTTTTAACTTTTTTTACTTCTTTTTTAATTTCTTTTTTTGCTTCATCTGCTTTTTCTTTGGCAAAATCCACAGCTTCGTTTCCTTTTTTAGCAGCTTTTTTTCTAGCTTCTTTTCCAGTGAAAGGTGTAAAGAAAAAGGTTAGGGTTGCTGCGATTATTCCAGAAATTAATGAGAAGATAAAAATTTTTTCTCCGTTATCTTTTTTTGGTTTTTCAAATAGTTCAAACATAATATACAATTTGTTTTTTAAATATAATTAATTTTTATTGGTTTGTCTATTTCGTAAATAGTCCAAATATTTTTTTTGCTACACCAAAGCTACTTTTCTGTTTTTTTGGTTTAGAGATTCCATTAATAATCCCGGCTGTTACACTGGAAATGATTTCTACAGATTCAGTATCAATATTGTTAATTTTTGTTTTGAAATTACTAACTACTTCGTTGTAATCATCATTCATTGATTTTCTCATTTTGTTTAGTTTTAAACCAAGTTGTAAAAATACTAAACCAATTATGATTAGAATCAAGAATGATAAATTGAAAATAATTAGACTGGATATTTTTAAAATTTCTATTATTTGTTCAGTCATGGATTAATTATACCATGTATATCAGTTTTATGCAAAATTATTTACTAATTTCATGAATATATTTGGCTATTTTTACAGCATCTGATTCTTTTATTTGAATTCCATTGGGTAGATTTATTGATTTATTAGCTAAAAACTCTGCGTTCGGGCATGAATTTTTTTTGTAGCCAATATTTTCTAAATTAATTCCCTTTGGTATAATTATATTGTTAAACCATCTGCCTAATTGGATATTTTTTTTGATAAATTTGTTGTATATACTGTCTGGATTATCTAACAGGATTGTGTACCTTGTATAAATATGGTTTTCATCAATTTTTGGTTTTGGAATAGTTTTATTTAATGATCTAGAGTAGATTTTTGCCAGCTTGATTCTGTGATTATTATATTTTTTCAATTTATTTAATTGGTGTAGTCCAATTAGACATAAGCTTCCAGAAAGTTTAGTTATTTCGTTACTTGGTTTTTTTCCATTTCTTTCAGATATCAGAATCGGTTTAGAAATAAGATTTAATTTTATTGATAGGGCTATAATAACCCTAC
The DNA here is from genome assembly GCA_938017575.1 of uncultured Patescibacteria group bacterium. Classification (GTDB taxonomy): domain Bacteria; phylum Patescibacteriota; class JACMRA01; order JACMRA01; family JACMRA01; genus JAAUSE01. The sequence goes on along the minus strand of CALIJC010000032.1, from coordinate 40,042 downwards.
CGAGTTTAAAAAAATTATAAGTTGGTTTAGCAATTGACAATATAATTGGGTGGATAATTTGTTGGAAATTCCAATAGCCACTAGATTCTGGTAGTTTATTATACATTGATCTAACAGTAGGTAAGTATTTATCATTATTAACTGTTAAAATCCCCCCAGTTGTTGTAGAAATTACTTTATCTCTGCCAAAGCTAAATATACTGCAGTCACCAAACGAGCCGGTAAATTTATCTCCGTATTTTGTTCCCAAACTATGTGCACAGTCTTCTATTAGAATTAAATTGTGTTTTTGGGCAATTTTTTGTAATTTATTTAAATCTGCGGATTTTCCAAAGGTGTGTTGCACAATCAAAACCTTGGATTTTTTAGTAATTTTTTTCTCTAGATCGCTAATATTAATATTAAAATCATCTTTGCTGCAATCAACAAATTTTGGAGTCGCTCCCGCCCATAAAATTGGATTTACCAAGGCTACGCAAGTATATGCTTGGAGTAGAACTTCATCAGATTCTTTGAGGTTTAGGGTCTGTAAAAATATATATAAACCATTTCTGGCTGAATCTATGGCATAGGAGTTTTTTAGACCAATACTGTTGTTAAATTTTTTAATAAATCTCTCCCTATCTAATTTATTTGATTTCCAAAAAGGTGAAAAAAGTAATTTAAATGAAAATAGTATATCATCTTTTTGAGTGTTAGGTGAGAGTGATGTGAATATCATTTGTTAATAGTTGAATCTAGTTTATATTCAATTTTGATATCTTTGTTTTTTGGAATAATAAAAGGAGTTTGTAAAATATCTACAAGAGTTTCTTCATTAGTATGTTCCAGGATTTTAAAATCACACCCATACGACATAGCAATTCTATCACTTCCTAATTTACCCATAGCTGCAAATTTACTCTCACGGTTGGCTTTGCGAAGTTGTTCAATTGATAAATCAACAGGTACCCATGTTTCGTTTGGTAGCATAAACTCTGCCCAGGCATGCATTTCTCTGTGAGGTCTATCTGACCAATATCCAGCAACTAATCTAGCTGGAATTCCCATGCTTTGACAAAGAGAAATGAAAAGTGTTGAGAAACCGCCGCAGTCAACAACGTTATTTTTCAAACAATCTTTATCTGTGTATAGACCTGAAATTGGATTTCCATATTCCAAATTTTCTTTTATATAATCGCTAAATCTCAATACTATGTTTAGAATATTTGCCTCATTGCCGACAATTTCTTGAGCTAGTCTATGAATGTTTAAACTGCTAGAATTTAAATGTTTATTTGGTGCTAGCCATTTTAAATTATTATGATCATGATTGTAATTATCAATAACGTAGCTAGGGTCTATTGGAATGTTTATTGGGTTGGTTGAAATATCAAATTGGTAAGAAAATGTTTTACTTTCGCCTTTTTTGATTTCATCTTTCCAGCAAATATATTGATTGCAGTATTTAGGTTCTGTTTGAATATTTCCAGCTGTGTTTATTATTAATTTAGTGAGTAGATTTTGTTGATATTTTTTTAGAGGTAATGGACTGATTAGATTAATTTTTTGAGTTGTTTTACCAGTATTCTCTAAAATTATTTCCATTGTTGAACTATATTTTTGAGGGTAGTTATAGTCAGAAAGACCAACTTTTTCTATAATTTTTGGAAATATTTTTTTGATCATAAATTAATTTGTAACATCATTTTAATTACTAATTTGGTCAAGGAGGCCAAAATCTTATAAATCTAGTTATGCATTTCTTGACATAAGTGATTTTATAAGCTATTAGGATAGAGTGTCTCCTCGATTAGATTTATGTTAATCAAATAAAAGGATAAAGTAAGGCTATGTTGAGAAGTGTATTGCTACCTCTTGGATTTGCGAGTCTTGTTGGGATTATCGCCGGTTTAACAGATGCTAAACCTGGATATGCACATGGAGTTTGTAGGGGTACTGGCTGGGCAAAGTCTTGCAGATATGACCATAATCATAGAAATGGTGACCCTGTCAATATCATTCATATAAAAAATAAATGTCACAAGGCCATTAAGGTTCATGTAGAAATTAAAAATACTAAAACTAAAACTTTTTCGCCATATATGACATACGTTGTGTGGGCAAATCAAAAAGTCGAAGCTTTTAGAGACCCTAACCATTTTTTTAGGGCGTATGCAACTGAATATACAACAAATGCCCCTATATCTAGGGTTAGAGGATTTATGATGGGTGATGGCTACGCGATGAAAAATCTGATGCAATTTAGTTGTTAAATTAGATTGGACTAGTATAATATAAAGGCTTGCAAAAATACAAGCCTTTATTTTTTAATCTTTTTGAGAATGTTAACCTTTTGATTTCTGATAATTTAATAAAGAAAATGTAGTTTCTTGACATTTTTTCTTTTTAAAGATTTGTATAAAATAGTGTTTCGCAATCTTCAAATTATTCAATGTATTCAATAAGGACAAGAATCAATGAGACTCAGAAAAGTATTACTACCATTAGGGGTTGTGAGCTTAGTTAGTAGTTCAATTCTATTATCTGCTCCTGAAATAGCGCAAGCACATAACAAATGCATAGGTAGGGGTATTTCAAGATTTTGCAACATACCTCATCCGCCACACCGAAAAAAAGTAATTGTACCACGCTCTGGACCTGGAAAAAGCTATTCCAAAATTCTGGTTAAAAATAATTGTAATTTTTATTCAGATATTACTCTTGAATATCAACCAATAGGAAGATCAGACTTTTTGATTGCAAGATATACATTAAGCCCAGGTCAGCATGTTTCTTTGGTTAATACAAAAAACAGATATTTCTTTCTTTCTGGTACTTCTAGAAATGGTGGTCGTTGGGTAAAATATAGACATGATATGGGTCCTAAATTTAACCCTGGCTATACAGCCTATTTAAATTGCTAAAACTAGATAATAATATTTATTATCTCATATTCGACTTATACAATATGTAAGTCGAATATTTTTATTTTATCCATTTTGTAGCTTTGTCGAAATTGATTATATTTGGGTCAGATTTTATATCGCTGGATCGAATTGGGCTAACTAATGAAAGACCCGCCAATGAGACGCATCGGCTAAATGCAACATAGGTCTGACCAAAGACGAATGCACCAGCACCCATATCGATTTGACACTCTTCAAACGTTTGACCTTGGGATTTATGAATTGTAACTGCCCAGGCTAGTTTTAGTGGAAATTGGTGAAATGACCCAATTGTAATTTTTTCTAATCGGTTGTTTTTTTCATTGTACTCATATTTATTAATTTCCCATGAATCCTGAGTAACAGTTAGGGTTTTTTTGTGAACTTTTACTTTGATGTGATTTTTATGTAGAGAAACTATTTTCCCAATTGTACCATTAACCCAGTTTTTGTCTAAATCATTTTTGATGAACATGACCTGGGCATCTTTTTTTAACACTAGATATTTTTCTGTTGGAAAAGATTCTTTTTTGAAAGTGCCTTCGACAGCAGCTTTGTAAGAGGTTACTTCTCCAGGGAGTTTTTCTAATCGGGTTCGGTTTATCCTGGTGACATCTAGATTTCTGGTTGCTATAGTAATAGCTGTGTTGGATTTTTTGTGATTTTCATATAGTGAGTTATTAATCCAGCTAATTAGTCTAGGTTCTTTAACTCCATATCTCAAATAGGTGAGCAACTTTAGAAATTTTTTGTCACTTTGTCTGTATATTTGAGTTAGTTTGAAGAAATTGACCTTCATTTTTGGAAATACTTTTGCAGCAAAAAAATACTCACATTCATATTGTTTTAAAAACTCGGATTTTTCGTCATTTCGAAGGATTGGAGGGAGTTGAAAATGATCACCAATTAATATAATTTGCAGGCCACCAAAGGGTTTTTGATTTCCTAAATTCTTTTTAAAGAAAACATCCAACCCATCTAGAACATCTGCCCTGACCATAGAAATTTCATCAATAACTATACAATCCAGTTCTTTAATTTTTTTATGGTCTTTAATTTTTTTAATTTTATTTTCTTTGATAGAAGTAAACAAAGGGTCGGTTGAAAATTTGCAAAAACTGTGAATTGTTTCACCACCAATGTTAATTGCAGCTAGACCTGTTGGTGCTAGTATAACAACATTTTTATTGGTATTTTTGATAAACTCTCTAAGTAGGGTAGATTTACCACTTCCTGCATCTCCTGTAAGGTAAATATTTTGTTTGGTTTTTTCCATTTTCTTCAATGCTTTCGTTGCAACCTTATTTCCTTTGAACATTTAATAATTAAGCTAGATAAAACAAATTTTGTAAACTAGATTGACAATAGCTATTATTGGAGCTCTTATAGAAATGTTCTAGTTTGTGAGATAATTTTGAGTATAAAGAGATGGTTTAAAAAAAGTATTTTCCAAAAAAATCGTTTGCGGCTGTGGACATACCTGCTCAACCAAACCAAAAACAGTAGAAAATTATTTAGGGAGTTTTACAATTGAATCACCAAGATTTGGTCATCATTACGTTTTATGCCAAGATTGTTTGCTGAATGTATTTATTGGGTGCGCTGTTTGCGGGAAACATATTGGTACAGGGCAGGCAGTATCTTTAGCTAACTTTAGCGATGATCAGAATCTATTCCCTCTTGGATCAGTTTGTGACACAGACTCTAAAACAATTGTAATTTACTGCCGAGAAACTTGTGGTCAAGGTGGTCATAATGTTGCTGGAGCTTGGACACCTCATGGTGTATCGTGAAGCCCCAACCCTCTCCTGTGATAGTAGATTACGGGAGAGCTATTTTTTCTTGATTAATTTTTATTTTTGTGTTTATTTTGTATATATGAACCAATTATCACCTGCATCTCTGTGGATATTAGACAAATATATTAATCTTGAGAAGGAGCTAGAAAAACACTTACAAGACTATGAATTAACTCATTCAGTACAGGCACTCTATAATTTTTTATGGGATGATTATGCAGACTGGTATGTTGAATATTTGAAAACTGACGAGACTCAAATTACTTTCGCCAAGGAGTTGTATAAACAATTTGTGATTACAATTTCCCCATATATGCCATTTGAATCCCAGGCTTTGTGGCAAGATTTTTTTGGAGAGTCGCAGCTACTTGCTAATTATGTTAAAGAAGATTGGACAACTGGCTATTTAGAAGAATTAAATTCTGAAAAAGGTACTAAAGAATTGGAGAAATTTAACAAAGTTATTGAGCTAATAAAAAATTTGAGATCCACTAGAGGTCTATTTCGAATTGATCCTGCAACTAAATTAATTATTCAAACAGAGAATGAAACAGTTATTAGTTATTCTGATTATATTCAATTAATTGGTAGGACTGTTGTAAAACAGGGTAGTGATAAAAATTTATATGAACTAAAAATTGGTGGGGATGTTTCAGTTTTTGTTGATATAAAGAACTATATAAATGATTTAGACTTGGAGGTTAGCAGAACAAATAAGGAAATTAACTCTTTAGAAAAACAGATTCGAGGATTGGAAAAAAAATTAGATAACCCAAAGTTCATAGAAAATGCTGACCCTGAAATGGTCGAAAGATCTAAAGACGATTTAAATGCCCGAAAAATAGAGCTGGTAAATAACCAGCAAAAGTTGAAATTTTTAGTTTAGTTACCTGGTTTTAATAATATAGCTAAAACCACTAAAATTGTTTTCATATGTTCTAGAATCGCTAATGTTTTCTACTAATACGACGACACTGGATTTATAACTGGATAAATCCCTACTAAGTCTGTTTACATCGCTAGAGCTCATTTGCTTGTCGTTGATAACAACCAAAGCTTCTTTACTGCCTAAACCAAATTCTCTAGATGGGTTAACGCGATTACCTCGAAGATCGCTGAAATCACCTTGTAATTTTGATTTGATGGAACTTGAGTCATAAATGACCTCATATTTACTACCATTGGTTGGGATTCTCATAATATATATTTTATTTTATAACACCAAAATGTTTGTGATATTTTAATGAAATGTCAAGAAATTCAGGATTTCAATTCTGTAGAAACTATTTTAAACCTGCATCTTTTAGAAATTTCTCTAACCCAATATCTGTTAGAGGGTGTTTTATTAGCTTTTCTAATAAATCTGGAGAAACGGTGGCTATATCTGAACCAATTTGGGCAACTTCGGAAATTTGTTTGGTTGATCTGAAGCTGGCAGAAAGTATTTTGGTTTCAAACTCATAATTATCAAATATAACTCTAATTTGTGCAATTAGATCCAGTCCATCAAAAAGAGCATCCTCGACTCTACCAACAAATGGACTAACTAAAGTCGCTCCCATTTTGGCAGCCATCATTGCTTGAAGCGGCGAGAAAACCAAAGTCACGTTAGTTTTAATATTTTTTTCTGAAAGTGTTTTGCAGGCTCGAAGCCCATCTTGGGTACAGGGGAGTTTAATAACAATATTACTGGCGATCTCACTGTATTTCATGGCTTCAGCTATCATTTCATCGTATGTAGTAGAATAAACCTCAATACTAACCAGACCTTTTACAATATCTGTAATTTTTTTGAGATGGGTGGATAATTCCTCAGGTTTAACACCTTCTTTGGCTGCCAGACTTGGGTTAGTTGTAACACCATCAATAAACCCCCAATCGGTGTATTTTTGGATTTGTTCTAAATTAGCTGAGTCGATATATAGCTGCATATGTATTAATTTTATCTGTATTTCTAATTATCGTCAAAATCTTTGACATTTAGTGTATTATAATGTATAATTATAGGTAATGAATCAGCTTGTAAACACTAGTTTGGGTAATGAAAACATTCTCAAAAGCAAGAATATTGATTTGGCTGTACCAATTCGGCCAGATATTTGTTATCTAGGTAGGGTTAGTGATCGAGGTATAACCAAGGAATATGGTATTTTGCAAGATGATCGTAGGCGTCACATGTACATACTTGGTAAATCTGGTATGGGTAAATCGACCTTGCTCGAAAACATGATTTTGCAGGATATCTACAATGGTCATGGTGTTTGTTTTATTGATCCACACGGTGATTCTTCACAGTATATTCTCGATCATGTGCCTAGTTGGAGGATTAATGACGTGGTGTATTTTAACCCAGCTGATATGGAATACCCAATTGGTTTCAATATGCTTGAGGCCAAACGAGGTGAGCAGGCTTTTTTGATTACCAGTGGAATGATGGCGATTTTTGGTCGTATCTGGGAGGGTGCTTGGTCTGCTAGGATGGAATATATTTTAAATAACACCTTATTAGCTTTATTGGAATCTCCAGGTAATACTTTGCTTGGTGTGGTTAGGCTACTGACGGATGCAGATTTTCGTGAGATTGTTATTCGTAAAGTAGAAGATCCGATGGTGAGAAACTTTTGGATAAAAGAATTTGCTAGTTTTAATGATAAATATAGAACTGAGGCGATTGCTCCGATTTTGAACAAGATTGGGCAGTTTTTCTCTACGGATTTGATTAGAAATATTTTAGGTCAGCCAAAAAGCACAATTGATTTTAGAGATATAATGGATAATAAAAAAATTCTGATTGTGAATTTATCCAAGGGTTCAATTGGTGAGGACAACTCTGATTTGCTTGGATCTTTCCTGATTACCAAATTACAACTTGCAGCCATGAGTAGGGTGGATATACCTGAAGCAGCTAGGAATGACTTTTATCTATACGTGGATGAGTTCCAGAACTTTACTACAGACTCATTTGCAACAATTTTATCTGAGGCTCGTAAATATAGGTTGAATTTAATTTTAGCTCACCAGTATATCTCTCAGCTGACTGAAAGTGGTAATGACAAAGTTCGAAACGCTGTTTTTGGAAACGTTAGTACGATGATTAGTTTCAGGGTTGGTTCTGATGACTCTGAGGTTCTAGAAAAAGAGTTTGAGCCTATTTTTACTTCACCTCAACTATTGGCGCTAAATAAATTCCAAATCGCACTGAAATTGTCTATCAATGGTAAGCCGTCGCTGCCGTTTATGTCTAATACGCTGCCTCCGCTTTTTGAGATATATGGTGGTTCGTACGATAAAGTTGTCTCACAATCTCGAGAAAGAAACGCTGTTCCTAGAACCAAAGCTAAATCTAGAATTGATGGTTGGCTTAGCAAAGATTACGGTGCAATTTTAGAAGAAGAAAAAAAGAAAAAACAAGACGCCTACGAAAAGAAAAAATCTGAACGAGAAAAACAAGGTCCTTTGCCACCAGAAGAATTAGAGAGAATAAAAAAAGAAAGGAAACAAAAGAAAAAAGACAAGAAAAAATTCAATCCTTTTTTGCAAGCAACAGCTGATGATAGAAAAACTGGTAGTGGAGACAAATTTGATCCGATGAGAAAATACAAAAACACTTCTAAACCAGCTAAAACAATATCTGATACAAAAGTTATAAACAAAGAAAATATTAATGTTAAACTCAGGCCAACAACTGTTAGTCTGAACAAATCTGATTTAATCAGTAAACTAAATTCATTAAAAAAATCTAAATAGAAAATAGCTAGTTCTAATAATTTAGTAACTACTTGACATTTAAAAAATTTTATAGCACTCGTTTTGTACTCAATGGGAGGATTTTTTATAATGGGGAAGGCTTATTTTTCTTGTGATTATTATGATAAATGTGACGTTACATATATTGAATCTATTATTGACTTAGTTCATTCATGTTTCGATCCCGCATGTTTTAGTGATGATAAAGGGCTTCAAGATAGAAATGATTTAAAAGTCGAGGTTGCAGCAATTAAACTGAAAAGAAAAAAGAAAACAGATTTGACTTTATCAGTTGGTCTGTTATTTTATAATCAGGGCTGGTATTTTGATAGAGAGATTGTTACTTTGAGTTCACTTTGTACAAGACAAGGATTTCGCAGAAAAGGCTATGCAAACCAGTTAATTCAATCTATTTTTGCTCATCTAGGAAATCAAGATAATCTCATACTAAGTGGTGATTTTTTACCTGATTCTAAAAACTTAGTTCAGAAGCATTTTTCAGAATATATTTTTAAACCTATGCCATTTGGGTTTTTGAAAAAAAATCTTGAAAAACCTCAAAAAGGATCTGAGCCAATTTACTTTAGTTTCAACTAGATATAGAATAACTATAAGTGGCTTATCATGTAGCGTCTAATGTATGGGCGCTTTTTTCTTGACAAATAAAAAAAATTCTGTCTTACTGAATGGGTAATATCAAGACTATGCCAGCTAAATGTGCGATAACAGGAACAACTTATAAGAGGGTTAAAAAACGATCTAAATCAATGCAAGCTACTATTACTAAAGTAAAGCCTAACTTGCAAAGAATTAAGATTGGAAACAAGAGAGTTAAAATTTCTGTTAGAGCTCTTCGTACTCTTCGAAAAAAAGCTAAATTAGCTAACCAAGCTGCGTAGTTAGTTACTTTTTAGAAACTAAAGAATACCTATTAAATAACCTTTTTGGTTGTTTTTTGGGTTTTATATTTTTTTTATGAATAAAAATGAAATTTTAAATTATATAGGTATATTTTGCCTTTTCTCTGTATTTTTTGTATCTGGATTTTATTTTGGGTATAAATCTTCAAGTAGTAAACAATCAGGTATCACAGCAACAACAGATGAAATTCGAGCAATTGCTGATAAGGTTGATAACCAAGAAGTAACCAAAGTAAATGTACTAGACACTCCTGGTGTTTTTTGGATCAAAGTAGGTGAGCCACCAATTTGTCCTCAAACTCACCCAATCAAAGGAAAATTTGATAGTAGTGTTAATATATATTATTTGCAGGATCACCAAAGCTATGACAATGTCAAAGCTCATATCTGTTTTGTAGATGAAAATACTGCTAAAGAACAGGCAGGTTTTATCAGAAGGTATTAACAACACTTTAATCATCAAGTATAAAAATAACCCCATTGGGGGTTTTGTGCATATAGCTTAGAATTAATATTTAAACTGGTATTTAAATAAATTTAGCTTATTAGAGAACTCTTTTGATTCAACTTGTTTATACTTGCTGTCAAAATAGTCTTTGATGTCTTTTTCGTAGCTTTGATCATAACTCAAGATTACATATATAAAATCATAGGTTACTTCGTATTCAGCTACTCTTTGTTCAAAGATTTCTTGATCAAACTCTGGGATAGTGCCTTCAGTCTCTAGCTCCCATTCTGGGATGGTTACTACTTTTGCATCACTTTCGTAGTAATACTGAATAGGGTAAATAGTAAAGGGTGCAGAAATTGTTACGATATCGTTTTCTGTGGCATTTTGGTTTACATAGTTGGTAACCTCTCTGTAGTTTTCTTTAACCGGGGTTAGTGGGTTGAATGTTTGGAACAATAAGCCAGTTGCCATAAATAATATTACTAAAACTCTAAATATATAACCAAGGCTATTTTTTAAACTATATGAAAAACTCGTAAGCAATATATAGAAAGAAGGGACAACGATAATTAAATACCTACTCAAGAAGACTGGTCGATAAATAACACTAACAATAAAAGCTAATAGGATAGGTAATAAACCTGTTATCATATAATAACGAGAGATTTTATCCATCGGCTTTTTAAAGTTAATTAGGAGAATACCAATTATTGTTATTATAGGCCAGGCAGAAACAACTGCTGTATTAATTGTATCATTTTGGAACCCAAAGAAGATATGGGTTAAAGTGTTAAAAACATCAATACTATTAGGAGGTGCTAAAAGTGGTTTGGTATTACTAGCAGATCCTTGGGTGATTACCATGAAAATCCATGGAACATAAGCAATTCCTAAAATAATATATGTTTGAATCAGTCTAACTATTCCAGTTATTTTAAAATCTTTTTTGTACAACAAAGCATATAAAAACTGCGAGAAAAGAATAATATTAAAGAAATAATGGGTGTAGATTCCAATTAACCCGACAATTGTATATTTGAGCCAGTATGAAAATTTGTTACTGTTTTCCTTGAGATCAAAGAACGTAATATGACTCAATATAGTCATTAAAAGTAATAATGAATACATCCTAAGTTCATTGGCGTACCACAACAAAATTGGAGAAATGGTAACTAATGCTGCTCCAAAAATTGCAGATTCTTTTTTCTTGAAGACTCTTTTGGATAAAACATAGAATGATGGAATAGCTATTAGTTGGAATATCAACGAAAATATACGGTTATAGACTACATCTAACGGTGTTAGGTTAAAAATAGATTGCCATGTTCGGAGTAAAATCAAATACAATGGAACGTGTACATCTTGGGCGATAATATTCAAAATTCTAATTGCTCCCTTTCCAGAAACATAGAGACTTTGAGATTCATCCAGCCTAAGACTTTGATTACTTAGATATGTAACTGAAAAATATATTTCAAAAACAATAAATAAAAGAAGTAGTAATTTTATATGGCTATCTTTTTTTAGCCAGGATATAAGCTGATTCTTTTTTAAACTAATTTTTTGAATAAAGCTAAGGTCTTTCTTATTTTTCATAATTCTACTATTCGTTAATTAATGCTTCAGGAGTCTGTTGTAATTGGATTGACCTAACTTCTTCAAATTCTTTTTCAGGTAAAGCTGCTTTGATAAAAGGTAAGAAAAGAGAGATGTTTACAATTGCCCAAGATAGGTTAGTTATTAGATTAGCAGATGCCCCTTCTCTAATATATCCAACAATAAATCCAACTATTGATAAAGCTATAATAAAAATATGAGTACTAACTAATTTGATATAGTTACCTTGAACTTTTGTTTTTGAAGTGACTTGGAATTTAGTTTTTTTATTTGTAATAACGCCAATCAATGCTTTTGTAAAAAGATCGAAAGATCCAAAAGAAAATGTAAGCGCATTAAATGAGTATTTAAAATTATTACTTTGGTTCAATATGTAAATTGTAGTAAAGATGTATGGGATGAAAATTACTGCTAATTTCATAGTTGTAATGTTCTGCGCTACCTGTCCAGTGTATAGAAATGCCAAAGGTAATAGTATATTTATCCAAACAATTATTCCAGAAAGATAATATGATGCAGAAGATAGGTATTGGATTTTTTGCCCCCAGTTCAAACCTTTACGCAAAAGTGGATTGTATTTGAAAATAACCTCTAAACTACCACGTGCCCATCTAAATTGCTGTTTATAGTATGAAAGAAAATCTATTGGAGCTAGTCCTTCAGCCAGAATTTGAGGAACATAAATTGATTTCCAGCCTTTTTCATGGATAAATAAACTAGTTAGGAAATCTTCAGCAATGTTGGTCTCACACATTCCACCAGCTTCTAAAATAGCCGTTCTTCTAATTAACATGTTTGTTCCACACATGAACATGGAATCCATTCCATCTTTACCTTGGCAGATTGGATCAAAGAATAACTCTTGTTGCTCCCATGAAGTTTTTGTGATAAAGTTTTCGCTACTGTTTTTATAGTATTGAGGTGTTTGAACAAAAGCAACCTTTCTATCATAAAAGTAACCAATGGTTTTTTTGATAAACTCTGGTTTGGGTATATGATCTGCATCAAATACTATGAAAAATGGTGCATTTGTAATAGAAAGTGCGTGGTTAATGTTTCCAGCTTTTGCTCCACCTGGTTTGATCCTAGTAATACATCCAACTCCTATTTCTTGGGCTAACTCTTCGACCTTTTGCCAATCTTCTTGTCCAGCAACACGTCCATCATTTAGGATGAAAACTTTATGTCCTTTGTAGTTTAAATTTTTAGCAGCTAAGGCTGTTTCTTTTACTATTTCTAGTGGTTCATTTACATAAGTTATAAAAATATCGACTTCTGGAGCATAAGACTTATTAAAAATTCTAGTTGGGGCTTTGTGAACAACTGTATAAAGATAAGTCAATGTTTGCCATAAGTGGAATGCTTCTGCAAAAATCAATAAAGAAAAAAGGAATAGATTTTCAGGAGTAATAAAAAATGCCAAAATACAAAAGTAAGCTACTGTTAAGATGATATTCAGTAACAACATTGCCACTGGAATAGATTCTTTTTTTTCTCTAAAAATGGTTCGCTGGTTTTTAGCCGGATTTAAGAAAGGAATTTTCATATATTTAGGAAGTTAATGGTTGTAGTATGCTGCGAGAAAAAAGCTTGTAAAAATTTATAAAATATACTTTTACCATGTTTTCAAATTACTCTTCGACAGTTATAAATACTTTTTAATTATTTTTCGAAAATTCGCATAGAATTCGTATTTTGTCAAATAAAAAAATAACACTATTTACAGTGTAAAACATTTTCCCTGTTTAATCAAATAAATTATTGAATATTGTCAGTTCTATCTAAATAGAAGGCAAGTCCAAACCATGACCAGTTATCATCATAGTAACTTATTTGATTTTCCCAATCATATTTATCAAAATCAAAACCCTCTAAAATGTTATCATTTACAACATCTTCCAAAGAATCATTATTGGTAATTTTTAACATCGGAATTGAAGCTCCGTACATGCTTTTGGTTTCATAATTTACAATAGGTGTTCCATCTCTGGAATATTCTGCAAATATTTGGTTGCTTTCTTCCAAAGTGTCAGATAGAGCAGTAAATTTATTTAAATACTCTTTACTCTCAATTGTTCTAAACCATTTCCAATCTAGACCAACCCTAAATGGGATTCTCAAGGCATCATAACCATAATTGGTATTTAGATCTGAAATTGCAGATTTTCGTAGCTCAAGTGTTTCTTTTTCCATGATTATCCAATTTGGAGGGAGGCTTGGATTGTCTGTAGAGGAAATGGGGAGCTCTTGGAACGCTTTTAGATATTTATATGAATCATTGGCTAATCTGTTCCAGTTGTTATTCAGATCATACTTAGCAAAAATTCTAAAATGCGCAGGCGAAAAATATGAAGGGTTAATTAAGTAATAACTTTTTTCAGAGAATTTTTCTAAATCATTAGGTAGTAATAAATAATTTCCGTTAATTTTAACTACAGTTTTTTCCCAGATACTATCAATGATCTCTTTGGCCTGGTCTAAATAATTATTATCATCCCATTTGTTTGCTGCAAAGATCAGAGAAAGGGCAATATCTATATCTGCATCTGTAGCAACATTTTCACCACCTCTATCATCTAACAAGCCCCATGTTCCATCTTCTTTTAGTCCCCATAACCATGAAAAAAGTTTGTCCTCTCTTTGAAGATTATTTCTAGTCCATTCCCAAGATAAATCAAAAGTCTCTTTGTCATCAATCCAAACAGATCTTAGCATGGTGTAGCTTTGTCCTTCTGAAGTAGTTATACCATCACGTTGTTTGTCAATTGTTCGGTGGAATTCAGGATCTACATATTCATCTTTATATGATTCAAATAACGATTCTAGTAATTTAGTTTTGTTAACAATTGCTGGAGTCTCAGAGGAATTTAATCCGACAAGGGTGTATTGATTAGATGCTAGTGAAAAAGCAAAGGATGTTATTATAATGAGTAGCCCGATGACTACTAAGTATTTTGTTTTTCTGAAAAACTGCGGGGCTTTTAACATAGATAGTTAAAATGATGGTGTCTAAAGTGTTATAGTAAAATATTTACGTCTTTTTGTCAAAAACAGCTATCTAAATATATAAACATCACATCTATTATAATTACCCATTTTGCAATCTTTACAAGAAAAAGAATTTAGTTTTTAATTGATACAACATTTGGAATTCATTATGATTATCCATATAGACCAGAATACAAGACAGAAGAAGATTTTAGATGAGCTTGCCCAAAAGGCAGGTGATGGAGGGGTTTTGAGGATTAGTGTCAATTCATTACCAATCTATTTGAGCACTAAAATTGCTTTTAATATTTTTAATTATAGACTTAGAAATTATCCACGAAAAGTTCTATGGATTAGTTTAGATAAAAACATTCTGGAGCTCCTACATCTAAGTGATTTGGATGTGGATGAACTTTATTATATTGATAATTCACACACAAAATTAAAAAAACCTGAACCAAAACTATTAGGTCAGAATCAGGTTGAAGACTCAACAGAAAAAATCCAAGACAAAAAAGAACCTCCTACAATGAATATTGCTGAGGTGGAAATTGACGACTCTGTAAATTTGATTGAATTATCAGTTGATAACGATTCAATAGAGGAGGAATCTGAAGATGAGTTAGAGCAGCCTGTAGATAGTATAAAAAATATTCAAAATCTAGATTCGTGGATTGATAGAATCGAGGCAACTAAAATTGCTTTGGATAGTTTGAAAACGGAAGAGGCTAGTAAAGTTTTTGGTTTTGCTGACTTTGTTAAATCTGTTGATTTTTCTCCAAGCGCAATTTTAAATTCTACTAAAAAAAAGAAGCCCCAAAGTATCAAGATTCTTTCTAGTGTTTTTGGTTTTGCAGTTGCTGCGATTTTACTACTTGTTTCATTTCCTACAAATGTATTTACACTTGAGGTGGTTCCACAGGAAATTGAATCGAATATTAGTTTGTCGATGCCGATTGACTCTTTTAGTAAAAAGACAATGAAGATTAGCAAAAGTGCATCCAAACCCGCTAGTGGAGCTGATAAAGAAACTACTGAGAGGGCTACTGGCAGAGTCAGGATTGTTAATAACTCATTCCAGCAGTTAGAGATTGATACTAATAGTTATTATTTTGAAAAAGGGCCGAATAAATATTTCTTTTTGAACGACTCAACAGTCTCTAACGATTTAGTAGTAGAAGCACAGAACCAAGAAAAAGAAGATGTAACCCAATTTACAATTCAAGCTGAGGAAGCTGGTGATAGTTATTCGATTGGTGGTGCTAATGAAAGATTAGAGATTTATAATGCTTTTGGACAAACAGTTTGTGGGAATTGTTTTGCATTAACAACAACACCGGTTAGAGGACAGTTAATTGAAGGTGGTAAAATTGTAACTGAAGCAGATCAGAATTTATTGAGAAATACTATTGAAGGTTTGCAAGCAGTTGAGAGGCTTAAAGAAATAGACCTACTCAAGAATGAGAATGTTTTTGTGGATTCTACATGGTACAAAAACCTAGACTCTGTATTTATTTATGATCATCAATTAGGTGATGCAGCCAAAGAAGTATCACTTCAAGTGGACGTAACTACTAGTATTTATTATATACCAAGAACAATGGTTGAAGATATTTTATATGCAGAGATCGAAGATGTAAAAGAAGTTAAATCGATTGTTTTGAACACATCTAGTGGTGGTTTTATTGATGATACTGGAGAAATAGATTTAGATTTTTTGTATAGCTACACTAAAAATGATGGTTTAGATAAGAAAGAAATTAGGGAGAAATTAAAAAATGATGATACTGCTTTGATCCAGGAGAAATATCCAAATGTTCGTAGAGTTCAAAAAAAGAAACTAGGTGTGGATGTTCCATTTTTGAGTCCAAGAATTGATATAAATATAGTAGAGGCCAAATAGAAAATATGAAAAATCAAAACGACATAGATGAACTAAGAGAAAAAGTCGAAACTTTGGTTAAACTAACAAACCTGGAGGAGATTTCTAATGAAATTGCAAAAATTGAAAAAACCTTTGAAGGTAGTGAGATTTGGTCAGATTCAAAAAAATCTATAGAATTAAATAAAAGAAAGACTTCATTGGAAAAAAAACTAAAAGAGACTGAGAAATTAACAAATTTAATCAAGGACATTCAAGCTGCTCATGATTTACAAGATTATGAGGATTTAGAAATAGTTTTCAAACAAGCGCATCAGTTGTTCGAGGATATTGAAAATAGGGCATTTATGAATGGTAAGTTTGATAATCACAACGCTCTTTTATCTATTCATGCTGGTGCAGGTGGAGTTGACGCTCAGGATTTTGCTAGTATGTTGATGTCAATGTACCAGGCTTTTGCCAAGGAAAATGATTTTGGATTTAAAACTCTCCATCTTTCTAGTGGAGACGAAGCAGGATTAAAATCTGTAACAATAGAGTTTGATGGTGAGAATGCGTACGGGCACCTCAAAGAAGAAGCAGGGGTGCATCGGCTTATAAGACTATCTCCATTTAATAGTGGAAATACTCGGGAGACTTCTTTTGCATTGGTCGAGGTTTTGCCGACAGATTTACACGATAAATTTGAATTTGATAAAATATCCGAAGATGATTTGAAATGGGATTATTTTATGAGTAGTGGTAAAGGAGGTCAAGGCGTTAACACAACATACTCAGCAGTTCGCGTGACACATATACCAACTGGTTTAACCGTTAGTTGCCAGAATGAACGGAATCAACTACAAAACAAAAACCAGGCATTGAAATACCTTCATGACAAACTGGCGGCTTTTGAATTAAAGAAGCAAAAAGAAATGGAATCAGATTTGAAAGGTGTTCACCAATCAGCTGAATGGGGTTCTCAGATTCGTAGTTATACTTTACATCCTTATAAATTAGTTAAAGACCACAGGAGTGGATGGGAATCTAATGATCCAAATAAGGTGCTAGAAAATGGAGATATTTTACCAATAATTTGGTCTATCAAAAGGCTGAAAAAACCAACAACTAAATAGGCAAATCTCGGGGTGGAGTTCCGCTCGGAAGAGCTTCTGTGTTTCCATAATCGGTTGTGACACGACTAGCTAGGCTTTGGTCTATTAATTCAGTAGATGGGAAATGAAAGACTGAGGCCAGGCTCTCAACATCAATGTAATTTGCATCTGACCCACCAGACATGGATCGCCCAATAAGGGATTTGTATAGCATTTTTTTTCTAAATTCTTGTTCTTTGGCCCAATAAACTTTATCCCACCATGGTCCCCAATATCTATTTTCAGCAGAGGCAGAAGTTTTGGTTTCACCAGCAGGTTTAACAAATTGCTGATCTGTTGTATATTGTTTGAAATATGACATTATCGGTGACATTAATCTGTTAGGTCCCCCTGCAGCTGTTAGGAAAACTGCCCGGAATTTAAATTGATAGCCATCTTTACCTATACGTAGTTCTGCAGCATTTAAAATATTTTGCTCGTTTTTTGTAAGTAGTTGAATGCCGCCAGTTTCGGTTACTTCAACATTGGCATTGTCTTTAAATTTCTTTCGCAACTCTTTTAGTTTAGCTCCCCATTCTTCAATTTTATCATCATTTCTTCTCGGTCTAAGAACATATTGCATCACAACATAATCTTCCGGTTTAATATTTTCTAAACCGGTTATTAATGTTGAGAATGGGTCTGTAACTGGCGTGTTATCATCACGCTGGAATTCTTTCCAACTTTTTAACGGATGAAGGTCGTTACCTGTTCCAAAATTAATATCTGACCCAGCTATATCTGTGTATGGTCCTACTTGCCCTTCCCATTCTTTTGGCCAGTTTTCAAAAGGATCTTGAGTTTTGACAACGGTTGCTGTTGGATAGTGAGCTGCCAAAGCACTACGTAAAAGTGGTAAATGGTTTTCATTGAGTCTGACAAAGAAATTAACCTGACCTCCACGAGAATGAACCTCGAATGAGTAGTTTTCGTGCCACTTTCCTTCTACATAAATATCTTTTTGGCTTTTGTTAGTAAAAATTGAGGCCATGTTTATGAAAAAATTCTCCATCTCAGACATGGATCGAATATTTTCTGTAGGTGGAAATAATTGAACTACAATATTATTCTGTTTTGATAGCCAACCGCCAATTGTTTTGTCAGTATACCTATCATCATACCACTCATTCCATTTGTCTAAAAGCACGAAAAGACCTCCACCAAAAATCCCAACCAACAACAAACTGATTAAAAAATTTAGGAAGAACATATATTCAAAATGTATCATATTAGACTATTTATGTCAATCTTGACAGTTAATGGAAAATGGATTTGAATTAGTTCTGTAAAATCATTATATTTATGACGAATTATCGAAGAAGAAGAGCAAAACCAAAACCAACAGGTCCTTTTTATAGGATTAACCAATATATTAAATCTCCCCAGGTTAGATTACTAGATGAGGAGAGTGAGATGCTTGGTGTTTTTTCTATCAAAGAAGCTTTGACCATGTCGCGCGAAAAAGAGTTAGATTTAATTGAAATCAACCCAAAAGCCGAACCTCCAATTGTTAAATTAATGGATTATAATAAATTTAAATACCAACAATCCAAAAGCACTCAAACTAAAAAAACTGGCAATGAGATGAAAACAGTTAGAGTTTCTGTTAGAGTTAGTCCTCATGATTTATTAGTCAGAGCTAAACAGATAGAGAAATTTATTGAAAAAGGTTTGCGTGTTAAAATGCAGGTCCAAATGCGTGGTAGAGAAAAACAACATCCAGAAGTTGCGGAAGAAACAATGAGAGATTTTGTGAAAATGTTAGAATGTGAATATACTTTTGAGAGTGAACCTAAAAGAATGGGTGATAGTGTGTTTACAACAGTTAAACCTAAATAGATTAGAAATCTTTTCACTATAAAAAGAACCCTGCGTGTGCAGGGTATAACTATTGTTATTTATTAATTATTTAACTTGTAAATATTCTCCGGATACTGTGTTAACAGTTTTAACTTGTTCTCCAGATTCTAATGTATAAGTCAATTCAATCGGGTAAGATTTTAATGGGTTCAATCCGTTTTGTTCTATTTGAATAATATTTCCTAATTCATTTGAACTAAATTTATATTGATTTTCACCATCGAATAGAATTGCTTCAGAATCTGTAACACTTCCTAGGATTTCAATTTGGCAAGAACTTTCCTGACACCATTTAACTGTAGGAATGTCTTTGTTGATACTAGTATACTCATACTGACCAGTTGTAAATCCTTGATCCTCAAAACTCAATGTGTATTGGTCACTGTTTCCATTGACTTCAACATAACAAAGTCCAGCTTGGAAATGCGACTGAGCAATAAATGAACCTTGTAATTTACTTTGTTGCAATACATTACAATTTTCTGTTTGGAAAGTGAATATTTGCGAGTCACCATCAGAAATAACATTAGTTCCAGAAACTAAATCAACTTCATTTGTAGTGTTTGAAATATTTATCTGACCTAGGAAAATGCTCAAGTTATTATTGCTGTTAATTGAAGTAACACTGGCTTTTGCACTTAGGTTTAACTCTAATAAACTGTTGCCTAGATTTTTTCGAATGTCGTTGTTATCCAATTTACTAGCAGGTAAACTCAAAGTTGCAATTCCTTTGTTGATTTCAACTTCTTCTACTTTACCATTAAATTCGATTCTCATTTTACCTTCATCAATGACTTGACCTTGTCTATCAGTAATCGGGCTAGAGATTAATTTAATTTCAGCGTTATCTTGTTTGTTAATTCTAATTTGTGGATTTAGAGTAAATGATTGGTTGGCTTCTGACTCAGTTAATGTTACTATTTGAGCAAATTCTTTATTACCTGCTGTTAATTTAACCAAAGCTGATTCATTGTTTCTAAATTCGTTAATATCTAGATCGAAATCACAAATATATGAGTCATCTGGATTGATTATATCCTCGGTAAATTCATTTTGACTTCTAATAAAGTTAACCTTACATTCCAAAGCTTCTTCATCTGCTTCTGTGTTAAATTTAACTTCTAGGTTATCATCTGAATTTAATTCAGTTGGAATTACTGGTAGATTTAATTTAGAAATTGGATTGTTTGCAGAAACAGTTTTTGATTGTGTTAGAGCTCCAGATTCATCAGTAGTTGTGATAACCATTTCTCCTTCTTGGAAAACAGATGCTGGAATTGTAGTTAGAGCAAAACCATCAATCACATCAACTTTGGTGTCATAAATTAACACATCATCTTTTACTATTTGAACTGAATTGTTGAATGAATCAGTTAGGTTCCCATATCCATCAGTTACTGGTCCAATGATTAAATTATTAGCATGGTTAACACGTGCAGGTGAGAATTCTAAATTAATATCTCCTAGGGTTGTAGGCAATCCTGGTTTGATAACGAAATCTCTGGTTTGATTAATATCATTTGCAATTGAATCACCTTGGAAACTAACTGTAATTGGACCTGCTTTGGTAATTGTTCCAGCTGGGCTTGAAATTTCACAGTTTCCATTGTTGATTTCTCCGTTAATACTAATTACAGGATTATTAATATCAGTAGTTTGGATTTCTCCAGTACAATCTCCTAGATTGATTATGTTATCGTTTCTGTCTTTTACATTCTGCACAGAGAAGGTTAAATTTCGATCGACTTGAAGATTATCTAAATTATCTACAATAACTCCGCTACCACTAAGACCAGCTTGGTTATCATTGAAATCTAAATTAATAAATTCAGTCTGCAACTCATCATCTAATTTAGCAAATACTTTGTATAATCCGCCTTTTTGGAAATAATCTCCAGGAATTTCAGCATTGATTACACTATTTTCAGATGTAAACGAACCATTGTTTCCAGTGGAAACTTGTTGATATTCTCCTGAGTTAGTGTGTAAAATACCAAATGTCGCAAGTGTTCCATTATTATTAACTGCTGAGATTTTTAGATTTACTGCTTTGTTAGCTTGTAAAGATAAAGTTGTATTTTCTAATGGTAATAGAGTAGTTGGTTTAGCAACGATAGAGACTTTTTCAGTAAGAGCAGTATCTTTTAAGTTAATATCATAAACACCATCTCCAGGTAACTGGGAAGCTTGGATATTTGTTCTACATTCTCTGTTTGAATTGACTTTGGCTTGTGATTCTAATAGTGTCTGCCCATCTTTACTTACTACAAAAGTACAGAAATCTGAACTAGTAGGTGAGCTGTTTAACCCAATAAGATTATTTGCATAAACTGGAACCTCTCCATTAATTGAACCATTAGCAAAAGGCAAATTTAAATTAGATTCAGGTGAAGGTGTAAAGGTGCTTTGGTTTGCTCCAAAAATTTGGAATTCAGTAATAAAGCTTGGATTTTCTGATTCATCTAAAAATATTGCACTGTAACTTCCTGGGTCTAAATCTGTTAGAATTGCTTGGCATTTTGCGTTTTCATCAAAAGTACAATTTAGAGAATCGACTACATTTTTAGTGTCTTTGTTAGAAATATAGATTTTTCCTGTTTTAAATTCACCATCGATAACTGTGTTGTTAGGGTTAGTTAATTCGAATAAAATTTGATCACCGATGCCGTAAATAGTTTTATCAGTGGAAATTGAATATAGGTTTTGTGAGTCGATGCTTTGAACACCATTTGAAACAAACAATCTATTGGATTCAGTAATTTCAGTTCCAAGTTGGTTTGTATATGAGAATTTAGCTAGAACACTAATTGCATCAAAATTGTGATTGTTTACAACTCCATAGGCTTTGTATTCTGCCTTTTCAGCTGCTCCTAAGAAAGGAATTTTAGATTTATTGTCTTGGACGTCAAATACTTGTCCATCTGAAAGCTTGGTTTTAGAAGTAATCTGAGACCATTCGATAACGTTTTCTGTAGATAAAAGATTGACTGAAATGTCGTTAATTGACTCATTTATACTGGTATTTTGGATTGAGATTGATAGCTCTACCTCTGAGCCAGTTTCTAATTTGTTATCCTCTGATAATCGTATATTAGAAGCAATAAATGCTGGCTGGCTAGCCTGAGAATCGTTGTCGTTGGAATTAAACAATCCAATACCGACAACAGTTGCCATCAAAACATACACTGCACTTACTGAGAGAATTAACTGTCTTTTGTGTTTGTTTCTGGTTATTTTTTGAAATATATTGCGTCTTTTTCTAGGACTAGCAATTAATTTATAAAAGTTGTTTTTTGCCATATAATTGAGCTTTTTTGTTTTTGTTTGTTCTTTTATCTACCTTTTATTAGGTTTGATACTGATAATTATACCATATAGTTACTGTTTATGCAAATTTATGTATATTTTTTGTAAAATGATCGAGAATTTAAGTTCAATTTATTATGAGACAAAATTATGAAATTTATTTATAGTTTGATTATGTCATGGATTTTTTTGTTATTAGCAGCAATTGGTATGGGTTTATTGATTGTTTTTTCAATAGTGTTTGTTGTTTTTATTAAAAAAGCGGTTAGTCCGAGTAAAAAATCCTTTAGTTATCATGAAAACGAGGTTTTTGACTGGGAAAAGGAATCTAAAATGATAAAAGATTTACAAGAGGATTATATTAATCGATTGTCTCAAGTTGGTCAGTTGGATCAGGATCAGATAAAAGCTGAATTGTCAGAAGAACTAAAACAAAAATATAGCAAAGATCTAATTGAATGGAAAAAGAATAAACAAAAACAAATTTTGGCGGAGGTTCAAACAGAAGCTATAAACATGATTGGGCTGGCTATTGATAGGAATTCTTCTAAAGTTGCTAACGATTTTACAGTGATTAATATTGAGTTAAATGATGAGAGTGAGAAATCAAAACTAATTGGAAAAGATGGTAGAAATATTCAGTATTTTGAATCCCTAACTGGAATTGCTATGGTAATTGATAATAATGGGTTGATAATCTCTCTTTCTGGGTATGATTCAGTTAGAAGGTCAGCTGCAAAAATAACTATTGAAAAAATGCTACGAGATGGGCAGATTAATCCGCCAAAAATCAAACAATACTGGTTAGAATCTGAAAAGGAAATTGAATCAGAGATTTTGAAACAGGGTAACTTAGTTGTTGATGAATTGGGAATAAATGATTTTCCCATTGAGTTGATTAAATTAGTCGGTAGGCTTCATTTTAGAAGTAGCTATGGTCAAAATGTACTTAAACACTCAAAAGAGGTTGCTAAATTGGCAAAATTGTTAGCTTTGCAATTAAATGAGAAATTTATATATGGGCAGCCAATTGATGAAATTGCTTGTATCAAAGGTGGATTACTACATGATATAGGTAAAGCACTGGACGAGCAGAATAATTTTGATAAAGGTCACGTTTACTATGGTCATAAAGTAGTAAAAGAGTTTGGTTTAGATTCGAAAACAGTAGAGTGTGTAATTGCTCAGGAAAATATTTTAGCGGAAGGTGATAACAAATTTAGTATTGAGGCAATAATTGTAAACGCTGCTGATAGTATTAGTGCTAGTAGGAAGGGTGCTAGAAAAGGTGAAAAAGAGGCTATTGATAAGCGGTTAAAAGACATTAATAAGGTTGTTGAGTCATTTTATGGAGTTTCCAAATCTTGGATAATGAAAGGGGGTAGGGAGATTTGGGTATTTTTTGATACAACAAAAATCAATGCGTATCAACTAGATGAAATAACAAGTAAAATAAGCAAAGAAGTTAAAAAAGTTGAGCAATTTTCTGGTGAAATTAAAATTGTTGGTAAATGGGAGGAAGAATTTACTGTAGATCTTCATTAGGGTATTTTCGGGTTAGACCTATCCAGATAAATAGAGCGAAACTAGAAATTATTAACCAGCTGCTTATAATAATTAGTGTTTGTGTGTCTTGGTTGATAAAAAAGTTTCCAACCCACTTGGGCTCTACATTCTTATCATAACTGTTAAAGACTATTAGTTGATTTATAAAATAACCAAGGTTGGCCAAAAAAACTGTGAAAATAAAAAGTTTATTATGGAAATTCTTTTTAAATACTAACAGCAAAAAAGAGCAAATAATAGCAATGTGGAGATATCGTGAATGGACTTTTGTAGCAAAAGTAAAATAGGAATAATTAATTAATAACAATAGGTAAATTAGGTTTTCAAAAAGTTGGGTTGTGCTAGATTTAATTTTATTAAAATTTTTATAGAAAATAAAGACAGAAAGAATTCCTGAAATAACTAATAGAATTTTTGAAATATGTTCAATCGACAAACCGCCTAAAATAATTTCATTACTATCTCCAATTTTTTTTATGGCCATCCAAAAATTATTAGCTCCATTAGTGGTGTTAGCTTGTCTGTTGGATACTGTTTGTAATACGAAAATAGTCCTTTCACTGTTTACAAGCCAAAATGGTGCTATTGATAGGATAGTTGATATGATTATTCCAACTGTAAAATTTAATAGTTTTTTGTACTCTTTGTTTAGCAGAAGGTAAAGATAGATAACAGGAACAAATAATATGGCTTGTTGTTTGACCCAAAATGAAATACTCAATATTCCACCAGATAGGAAAGCATTAAAATCTCTTTCCTTGGTTGGATTTTTAACAAATAATAATATCATAGAAATTAGCCCTAATAATACTACCAAGGAATCATTTTGACCCCAGACGTTAGAAACAAACCACACTGATGGCACTAGATAAAATATGGAACTAACTAATAATCTGTTTTCTTTTGTGATTGTTTTTACTTTAATTAGTTTTGGTAGATAAAATATGATTCCACTAATAAATATATCAGTGACCAGATTTAAAGTTTTTAATAGGAAATTAAAATAGAATTGGGTATCACCAAAAATACGAGAAAGATTGTATATTAGGTACTCTAGAACCACACTGAGTGGCATGTAATCAAAAAAACCATCATAGTTTTTCCAAAAATTTAATATTCCTAATTCGCTAGCTGCTTTGCCCCACACATATTGAGTTTCAATTATGTCGAAAAAGTACCCAGTAAAGAAAAGGTGGTAGATTCTAAAAAAAGAACCAAGAATAATCAAACTTATCGAAATTTTAGTTATTTTATTAAATTTCATGGTTTAGATTTTTCAATAGGGTTGCCCTATATTATAATTTTGTCAAAAGTTAATACTGTAAATATATTCAATTTATGCAACTTGGTGAAATAAAAAATATGACTGTGTTGGTTAGGGTTAATTATGATCTACCAAACACTGAAGAGATTTCTAGAATTCAGGATTCATTGGAGACTGTTAGGTTACTACAAAGAAATAACAACAAGGTAATTATCGCTAGTCATTGGGGTAGGCCAAAGGGTTTTTCAAATGAGTGTAGTTTACAGCGAATTGCTCAGAAAATTGCACAATTGACTAATAAAAAAGTCAGATTTATTAATCAGTTTGATTATTTTGAAAATAGTTTGGATAAGCTGATAAGTGGAATTAGGGCTATTGATCCTGACGAATTAATTCTACTAGAAAACGCCAGATTTCACAAAGATGAAAGGTCCAAGAAAGATAAAGCTTTTGAATTAGCCAAAAAATATAGTCAATTAGCAGATTACTTTGTGGATGAGGCTTTTGCAGTAAGTCACAGAAAAGAGGTAACAAACTATTATATTAAAGATTATTTGGAACATTGCAATGGGTTAAGCTTTCAAAATGAATTAAAGTATTTGGATGAATTTAAAAATAGCAAGACCCATCCAAAATATGTTGTAATGGGAGGTGCAAAGTTAGAAACAAAATTACCAATAATTGAAAAGGTGCTTCCGAAAATGGACAAAGTATTTATTTGTGGGGTTCTTTGTTACACATTTTTGCAGGCCCAAAATGAAATGTTAGGTCAGAATGTAGATATAAAAGACTCTCCTGTAGATACTGAGTTTTTAGGGAGGGCTAAAACACTACTATCAAAATACTCAGACAAAATAGTTTTACCGATAGATTTGGTTTTTGGTGATTTAAACGGCTCTCAAGTTGGTTTAGATTTAGGACATCAAAGTTTGGAATTATTTTCAAAAGAAATATGCAGTGGGGGTCAGATTTTTTGGAATGGGCCGTTAGGTCAATACGAGGTAAAACCTTATGAACAAGGAACTGTAAAATTTGCTGAGATGTTAGTGGGATTAAAAAATACTAAAATATACATTGGTGGGGGAGATACAGTTTCGGTTATTCCAAAAGAAATTCAGGAAAAGTTTGATTTTATTTCAATGGGCGGAGGAGCAACTCTAAACTATCTTGTATCTTAGTTAGTAAAACCTATATACTACAACGCTAAGAATTACATATTTTAGATAAATAACACACTCACAACTATCTCACAAATAGAATATGTATCTGTTTCTCATAAATAATAAAAAGAAGAGGGGTATATTGAATACACTTATCCTTGACAAATTAGCTAAAATCATACAACATTGCTGAGAAATAACTATTATTATGAGAAATTACGAACTGTATTTTATTGTTAACCCAGATTTAACATCAGAAGAAACTGATAAAGTAATCAAAAGAACCGAAAAATTGGTAAAAAAAGAGCTTTCAGTTGAAGAATTAAATGTATCAGAAGAAGGAATCAAAAAGTTAGCTTATCCAATAAAAAAGAAATGGACTGGTTTTTACGTTTCTTTCACTTTTGAAGCAGATGAGAAAAACACCTCTAACATTGCAAACATTGAAAGAGCTTTAAACATTGATGATAATGTTGTTAGATATTTGATGGTTAATTTGGATCATTTTAATAAACTAAAATCTAAAGAGAAGTTAAACGAGACTGAAATCAAATCTCATAGAGAATTAAACAAAGGGCAAAAAGAAAAGAAATGCTATGTTAAATATTCCGGTGTTTCAGCTATTGATTACAAAAATATTGAATTTCTAAACCAATTCACATCACCATACGCAAAAATATTTGCAAAGTCTAAAACAGGGACTAGTTCTAAATATCAAAGAAAAGTTTCCAAAGCTATCAAACGAGCTAGGCACATGGCTTTAATGCCATTTACTACTAAACATTACAGCTAATGTTTGATTTTCTTTCTATTGATTGGGGAGAAAAAAGAATGGGATATGCTTACGGGAATATAGAAACTGGATTAATTATTCCAGATAGGGAAAAAAGGTATAACAACAATTTATATACAGATATTGCTGAAATTATTAGAATGAAAGCAATTAAAAGTATTATTGTTGGCGTACCTTCTAATTTTTCGTTTGAAGATACTGAAACTTCATTGAAAATTAAAAAATTTATTAATTATCTTTCCAAAGAATATTCAGGAATTCCTGTAGATACAGTTAATGAAAGAAATTCAACTAAAGAAGCAATTTTGCTTCAGAGAGCTAATGAGAATACTAAATTAGATAAATTTGAAACTAATCATTTGGCAGCTGTGAAGATTCTTGAGTTCTATTTCAATCAAGAGAATACTAATACGTAATTTCGCCAACCAGGTCTTTAATTGTTGAAATTTGGGTAGTAGATAATTTATAGTTTAGTGTTTTGGTTAAATTGTTCAAATATTCTCTATCGAACTTTGATATTTTAGCTTGCTTATTATTGTTTATATACTCTTTGTATGAAATTGTGCAAATTTTTAGAAATGCTTTTAACGAAATCCATTGACTAAGTCCGTTATTAAAATCTTTCAAACTCGATGGTTTGTGTATTGATTTGATGTTAATTGTTGTTGGTAATATTGAATTTTTTGGAAGGATTCCCTCTAGATTTAGATTGTAACTATTTTCTGGTAAAATTTTATGGAGTTTATTGAAATCTGCATGTTTCATTTCTCCAATTTTTTTATAAACAGGAACTAGATAATCAGATTGTTGAGCTTTACCTAGTGTAAAACTATCGTGTTTAATTTTATTTTCTACGTATGGAGAATATCTTTTTATTGACCACAAATTGTCCTTTTGTGTGACCAGAAGTTGATATTCTTGTCCAACCTTTAATGTTGCCATAGTGAATTTAGCGATTGAGAACAAATATGCTGTTAAATTAGTTGACCCAGTAAAATCTAGAACTAAAAATGGCCTTGAAGATTTTCTATGAGAAATATTAGTTAATTTTCCTGTGTATAAATATGTTGTCTCGCTATTAGTGTTAAAATTAGAAAATGGCTCAATTTTTTGTAGCCTGAATGGTAAGTATGTAATTATATCATAAAGATTGATTAAATTAGCTGTATTAAGCTTCTTTTTTAGTGAGGGTGTGATTAGATTCTTTTTTCCATCCATTTCAATAAATAAATATATAAATATGTAAATTAGTCAATATCTTTTCTATATGAATTAATGTGTAAAAAGAAACACCCCTTTCGGGGATTACTTTTGGCAGCGCTACGGGGAATTGAACCCCGATTGCAGGAATGAAAATCCTGTGTCCTAACCATTAGACGATAGCGCCAGACATGTTCAATCAAAATATTGTTATAAATTTTTGGTTTTGTCAAGAATGAATACAACCCCAATTAACTTGAATTTATATTGTTTACTACTTTTCAAAAGGTTCTGGGCACGAACTCCAAGCACCAACTTTGGACTTTTGGGCGTCTTGTTCTAACTGAATAAATTCAGCCTCGTAAGTATCATTTGGTTTGTAGATCGAAGTTCTAGCAAAACCTAGTTTGACCAATTCTGCATTTACACTCTGTTCAATATCTTCGGTGTTTTTACCTTCCAAGAAAATAAATCTAAGATCTCGTCCATACCTATCAGCACTTTCTTTATCTTTGGTGAGTTGGATTTTACGATCTGTTAATAGAATCTCCATAAATTTACTTGCTTCAGGTCCAAAACACATTATTGGCGTCCTTGGTTTTTTGGTTTCTGGTGTATCGATATTTAAAAGACGAATTTTTCTTCCATCATCTAAAACAACTGTGTCTCCGTCAACAACTCTGTTTACTGTTGCTAGCTCGACATTTTCACCTAATACCTGACCTCCACCTGAAATATATTCAGTAATGTCTTTCTCCAGTCCTGTATAATATGCAATTGTTTCTTGGACTTCTTGATTTGACCCAAAGGCTAGTACCAAAAAAGCAATGAAGCTAATCAAAATAGTTTTAACTGGTTTTGGCTTTTGGTTGGTCATATTTGTTACATTAATGAAATTCTAGTAAGGGAAGTTTGTCAATCTAAAAAACTGAAGCTGGGTCGTAACATTTAGAAGAACCGTAATGACAACCAAGATTTCTAGATGATTCATATGAGTCTGAGATTATCATAAAGTGAAGGTGAGGACCAGTAGAGTATCCTGTTGAGCCCATATAACCTATAACCTGTCCCTGGGAAACCTGACCAGAAACAATTGTCGGGGATTGCATGTGAGCATAAAGAGTGTAAGCATTTGTTCCAGAAGGCATTGTGTGTTTCAGCAAAACATAATTTCCAAAACCGCCACTGTGGAAACCTTGAGATTCAACCGAACCATTCGCAGAAGCCCTAATTGGCGTACCTGAACCATTTGCAATATCCCACCCATCATGACCGTAAACACCTTGGCACCAGAAATTTTGACTAACATAACCATCTGTTGGAGAGGCAAAGAAACCACCTGAGTTGTCTAGTGTGCGACTTTCTTTAAAGAAACAACCATTACCTTCGTCACCATTTGTGTAGCCACCAGAAATACCATTTCCGTTAGTTATTTGATTCAACCTCCTTTGCTCAGCTTCTCGTTTGGCTTTTTCTTCTAACTCTCTTTGAATTTCTTCTTTGTATTCACTATCTAGAACTAGCAATTGAGCGTTAGCTTGATTTTTTTGTTCATTAACGGTCTTAATTAATTCTTGGTATTTTGATTCTTCTCCTTGAGTTTGTTCCAATAGTAATTTTACACCATCTTGTTTACTTTTGAGTAGAAATTGACTGTCTGTTAAAGTTTTTTGAGTTTCGTCTTGGATTCTTCTATTTTCTTTTAATTCTACCAAAACACCTTCTAGCCTTTCACCAAGTTTGTTTGCTTGGACTTGTAAGGAAGAAAGATTATAAACACTGCTGAGGACTTCTCCTAGGTTTTTACTGGTTATTAATGACTCAATTGGGCTAACATTATCTCTTTTTTGAATTTCACGAATTAGTGATTTCATTTGAGATTTTAGTATGTTGATTTGTTCTTGGTTTAACTGAATCTGCTCATCTAGTTTGTTGATGGCTATTTTAGTTTGGTTGATTAAATCATTTAATTTGTCGACCTCTTGTTGGAGAGAGGCAACCTCTTCTTTGAGAGTATTTTTTCTTTCTGTTATCGAATGGATGTCATTTGAAAGATTGAATAATTCTTCGTTAATACTGTTTAGTTGGTTGTTTATCTCACCTTTTTGGCTATCGTATTT
Organism: uncultured Patescibacteria group bacterium; assembly: GCA_938017575.1. GTDB lineage: Bacteria > Patescibacteriota > JACMRA01 > JACMRA01 > JACMRA01 > JAAUSE01. The sequence continues at coordinate 9,309 of CALIJC010000032.1, read as the reverse complement.
GTTTTTTAGTTCTGCACTTTGAGAGTATGAATTTATGGAAAAGAAAAGACCACTCGCTATTAAAATAATGGGTAAAAAAGTTTTTAAGAAAAAATTTGATTTTCTGAATTTCATAGATTCAATGATTTAAATCAAGATTACCTAAGCATTGGCACCTTGTCAATTGATAATAATGACGAAATTTAAATTACAAAACTAAAATCTGCAGACTAGCTGCAGAAATTGATGATTGACCTAGTACCATCTATTAACAATCCAGAAATCGTAAGCACCAGCTGGCGAACCATATCGTGCATTTACATAGTCTAGGAACCATCTTATTTGGCTTTGCCAATTGGTTTTATAGTCTTGATGAGCACCAAATTTGGCAGAAGTGCATGGCAATGCTTGAGCTAATCCACAAGCACCCGAACTACTGTTGACTGCATTTGGGTTCCAAGTGGATTCCTTGTTAATAATAAAATCTATAGCTGCCCAGTCTTGGTCGGAATAACCTAAAGATTTAATTAGATTATAGGCTTGGCCTTTGATATCTCCACCTGTAGGGATACTAATTTGACTTGCGGCGACTTTGGCAGCAGCTTGTTGAGCAGCTATTCTAGCGTTTTCTTCTGCAATTAGTTGCTCTCTTAGGGCGATTTCTTGAGCACGCCTTGCTTCTTCTTCGGCTTTTCTTTTAGCCTCTTCTTCCAAGGCAATACGATATTTTTCTTCTTCTACTGCTTTGAAAGATTCTAAATTACCTTTGATTTCACCCAGTTCTTGGGTTTCAAAAGTATAGTTTTCTTTCAATGCAATAGTACTCTCAGTTTGAGTAACAAAAGTTTGTTGAATTTCATTTGTCTGAATCTCTGGTACTAGATTTGGACTTGTGTTTATAATGCTTGTTCCAATTATCGAAATGGCAATTATTGATCTCATATTTTTTTTTAGGGTGCTATCCTAAAAACGTAATAAGCTATTTATATATTAATTATATCATACTTCTCCAGTTATGTAAAGCAATTTTTAGCACTTTAGTAGATTTGTTGCTAATTAATAATGAAAATAGAATTATAGATTTTCCCAGAAAATTCAATTATTCAGATAAATCATGACAGGTAGTCATATATATGGGATAAAATGAATATTTTTTGGATAACTTCTTATTGACAAATAGTTTGAATAATAGTAATTATAGTATGAACTTATGAATGATCAACCTAGTGTAATTGAAGAAAATAATAAAAAAGAATTAAATATTTGGGTCTTTTTAGGCTCATGTGTTTGGATTTTTTTGATAATAATGGTAGTTTTGAGAATCTTTGTGTTCCAACAAGTTAGTGTAGTTGGGGCTAGTATGGAACCTAACTACTTTACTGGTCAACTACTTTTTGTGAATCAAATAGGTAATGATTTTGAAAGAGGGCAGGTTGTAGCTGCTTATGATAATGATACAGTGGCTGCTGATGCAAATTATTTTACTAGATTTAGTGCGGGAACAAGATTTTTATTAAAAAGAGTTATTGGCTTACCTGGGGAAGAGATAGAGTTGATTGGTAGTAAGGTGATTATTTATAATGATGAGTTTCCGGATGGTTTTATATTAAATGAGGATTATATTAGTGAGAAAACCAAGCTAAAACAAGAAAGTGAGGATTATTATTTTCCTAGGACAATTATTGAAAAAGATCATTATTTTTTGATGGGTGATAATAGGAATAATAGCACAGATTCTCGAAGGAAGGGTAGTTTTTCAGATTACGCTGTTTTAGGTTATGAAACAGTTAGGTTTTGGCCTGCAAAAGAACTGAAATTTTTTAAATTACCAGAATACACTATATCTGAAATTGACGAGGTTACAAATGAAAAATTAAAACAACGCGAGGATAAGGAATCTATAAATGTTAACAACTCAGGTTCGGTATTTTTATAGATAATATATTGACAAACTCAGTATTATCCAAGAATAGATTTAATAGCTTTAATTAGCTATTTTTTATTTATGAATGCAAATTATATGAAATTTTTTAACTATTTATTTATTTTTTCGATTTTAATGATACCTTTTTCTTTTACTAGTATCGATAGTAATGCCTGGCAAAATCAAAGGAGCTATAGTGGAGGAAACAACTGTAATCAAGTTGAGTATTCTTACCAAAATCAATATGGTAATCATTATATTATCGCTGACTGGCAATATCAATATCAGTACCAATGGGGTCTAGACTGCCACCAAACTCAAGAACAAATTCAATATCAATCACAGCAGAATCATATTGGTGCACAGGAGCAAGGGAATTATCAATACCAAGAGCAAAATGGAGTTGGAGCTCAAATTCAAAGTCAGGTTGAATTACAATATCAAACTTTTAATAACCAATATCAATATTTGAACCAAAATCAAAATCAATGGGGTGATCATTATCAATATCAAAATCAATTCCAAAATCAGGTTCAATAAACAAAATTTTCTACAGAAAAAAAGTGAAACTAAATTGTGTTTCACTTTTTTTTCACTTTTTCTCTATTTAAACAAAAAAATTAGTATAATTGTCTAAAACATAGGCAAAGTTTTTTTCCTAATAATTTTTATAATTTTTCTCAGTTTTTTTCTGTGTTAGTGTTATTAAATTAATAAAAAAAGGAAAAAAAATAATTTAGAATTTTAAGATTTTTTTGTTGACATTAATGATTTATATTTTTAAACAAAAAATACAGCTTATGGTACCAAGCTTTTTATTATTAAATTCTTATTTTTTTAAATTTTATGACAACAAAAACAGTTAATTCAAAGACATTAGTTACACTATTTTCAGCAGTATTTTTAACACTTGCATTGTTTGCTTTAACAACAATTTCTGGAAGTGCGTGGTACTATCCAAACTATAACAACCAAAACCAAGGAACAGGCCAGAATCAATTCCAATTAGGTGGCGGTTCTCAGTTCCAAGGAACAGGTCAAACTCAAAGTCAAACAGGTTATTGGAACAACCAAAACCAAGGTATCGGTCAAGATCAAGGACAAATTGGTTATGGAGATCAATCTCAAGGAACTACTCAAAACCAAAATCAGTCTGGATGGTCAAACAACCAAAACCAAGGAGCTGGTCAACACCAATTCCAAGCTTTCGGAGGATGGCAGAATCAAGAGCAGCAACAAGCTCAACACCAGTCTGGATGGGGTAACAACCAAAACCAAGGAGCTGGTCAAAATCAAGCGCAATTTGGACATGGATCACAAACTCAATTCCAAGGACAATCTCAAACACAATACTAAATTATAATTACATATACGGAGCTGAATGATTCAGCTCCGTATATGGTTAAATAAACATATTATGTATTTTAGAAATATAAATGTTACACTAATAATATTAACCGCTTTCGTAGCAGGGTTTTTTGCATTTAGTGTTAACGGACACGCTGGCTCACAGAGGAGTTTCCAATCTAGTTATTCTAATGGTAAGCTCACAGGTTCATATTTAGATAGTATGGGTACGAATTTACGGTTTAAATGTAGCGACAATACTGGAATGATAAATAGAAACATTAATAGTAACTTTTATAGGATGCGTAGATTTAGTTATGGATATAAATACACTAGATCTCAAATCAATTTTGATAATATAAAAAGCAATCTAAACTCATCACATTGTATAATGAGGTATTTCTAATTTTTGATATTATACTCACTAAATTTAATCTCCGCCATATGGCGGAGATTAATGGTCGTAGATTATGAGCGAGGCTTTACGCCTTTGGTGTGCTATCAACATCTTGAGCTGCATCAGGTTGTGGTGTTTCTGGCTTTGGTGTTTCTGTTTCTCCTGAGGCTGGGGCTTCTTGTTGGTTGGTAGAATAGATTTTTTCACCGATTTTCATTAAAGAGTCTTGTAGTTCTTTGGATTTTGCTTCCATATCATCCTTATTTGAATCTTCGTTTTTAACTAATTCTTCTAGTTCAGTTTTAATCTTGGTGATATTTTCTTTATCTTCACTAGATAGTTTTTCACCCATATCAGTGATTAACTTTTCAGTTTGGAATATGGTGTTTTCGGCTTGGTTTTTAGCTTCAATTTTAGATTTTTTAGCTAAATCTGCTTCTTTCTGTCTTTCTGCCTCATCAATTGCACTTTGTTTTTCTTCCTCGGATAGAGTAGAAGAACCAGTAATCGTAATATCAGCTTGTTTACCTGTTCCTTTGTCAGAAGCGGTGACTTTCAAAATTCCATTTGCATCTAAATCAAATACAACTTCGATTTGTGGAACTCCCCTTGGAGCTGGTGGAATTCCTGAAAGTGTAAATTTACCAAGTGATTTGTTATCAGCAGCCAGAGGCCTTTCACCTTGGACAACATGTACGTCAACAGCAGTCTGATTGTCAGCATAAGTACTAAAGACTTGAGATTTACTTGTAGGAATAGTTGTATTTCTTGGAATCATTGGAGTTGCGATATTTCCAGCAGTTTCAATTGCAAGAGTTAATGGTGTGACATCTAATAGCAAAATATCTTTAACATCTCCTTTAAGTACAGCTCCTTGAATTGCAGCACCCATTGCTACAACCTCATCTGGGTTAACAGTTAAGTTAGGTTTTTTGCCAAAGTACTCCTCAACAGCTTTTTGAACCATTGGCATACGAGTCATACCTCCTACCATAATGATTTCGTTGATTTGTCCTTTGTCTAAACCACTATCTGCAAGGGCTTTTTTAACTGGTTCTAAAGTTTTTTGTACTAAATCAGAAACCAATTCTTCTAATTTTGCTCTAGTTAGAGTAAGCAGCAAATGTTGAGGTTGGTTATCAGCGCCCATTGTGATAAATGGAAGATTGATTTGATGTTCGCTTTGAGTTGAAAGATCGTGTTTTGCTTTTTCTGAAGCTTCTTTGATACGTTGGATAGCAGCTTTGTCTTGAGATAAATCAATTCCAGTATCTTTTCTGAATTCGCCAATGATATGATCAATAATTTTTTTATCAAAATCGTGACCACCTAAGTGAGTATCACCATTAGTTGCTAATACTTCTATAGTTTCATTTGAGATTTCTAGGACAGTTACATCAAAAGTTCCACCTCCAAGATCGTATACTAGGACTTTTTCATCACTTCCTTTTTCAAAACCATATGCCAAAGCAGCGGCAGTGGGCTCATTAATAATACGTAATACTTTTAGTCCGGCAATTTCACCAGCATCTTTTGTAGCTTGTCGTTGAGAGTCATCAAAATATGCAGGAACTGTAATTACAGCTTCAGAAATTGATTGCCCTAGTTTAGCCTCGGCGTCAGATTTTAATTTACGTAAAATTGCAGCAGAAACTTCTTCTGGAGAATATTTTTTACCATCTTTAGTTTCCATTTTGATTTTTCCGCCATCATTTGAAACTTTGTATGGCATGAATGTGCTGTCATCAGAGACTTCTTTGTCTGTAAAAGAGTGTCCAATAAACCTTTTAACTTCATAAAAAGTATTTTCTGGGTTTAAAACACTGTTTCTTTTGGCTACTTCACCAATTGTTACAGAGTTATCTTTTGGATTGAAGAAAAAAACAGATGGGGTAGTTCGAGCTCCTTCAGCGTTTTCGATAATCTTTGGTTTTCCACCAACGACATAAGCCATGGCAGAGTTTGTTGTTCCGAGGTCAATTCCTAAAACTATAGACATATTATTATTTATTGCGTATTGAAAATTTATAAAATTGTATCTCAATAAGATAGTATTAATATAAATATTTGTTATATTTTTGTCAAGGAAGGAGTGAGGTTGCTAATTTTGACTAGTAATTGAAATTGTATTTTATTTTGAATATGCTAAAAAGAACCTGGGTAAGTATAGTTTTTGGGATTATGTTATTGTTTGGGGTATTTTGTTCATTATCAGTAAATGCTCAAGATCAAAACACAATTGTAAAAGGCAAGGTTTTATCAGAACGATTAGATACTAGTTTTGTTAATAGCGACTTTATTAATCAAAAACTAGAGGTCGAAATTTTAGAAGGACCTGATAGTGACCAAATTGTCACTATTAATGCATCTGTTCGTAATGCAGATAGTGATTATAAATATGGAGAAGGGGATAGTATTTATTTGATCAAGGGTATTAATGGTGATTATTTTTTTGGTGATCGAAATAGACTTCCAAGGATATGGTTAATATTTGCTTTGTTTTTTGTGGTGGTAGTTGCTCTTGCAGGTAAGAGGGGGCTAGGCTCAATTTTTGGTTTAGGTAGCTCAATATTAATAATAGCTTTTTATATAATACCAATGATTATTGCAGGCAACGATCCATTTTTTGTGTCTCTTCAGGGTATTGTAGTTGCTGCGCTAGTGTCTTTTTATTTTGCTCATGGGTTTAACAGGAGAACTACAATTGCACTAATTGGTACAATGATTACACTAGTAATAGCTGGTTTATTAGCATGGTTTTTTACAAGGTTTTTGTTTTTGACTGGTAACTATTCAGAAGACACAGTTTATCTTCAAAGAGGTGTACTAGAAAACCTAGATCTAAGAGGATTGTTTTTAGGTGGTGTGATGCTTGGAACTTTGGGTGTGCTTGATGATATAACCACTGCGCAAGTTGCCGCTGTAGAACAAATTAAAAAAGCTAATTATAATTTAAAATTTACTGAGCTATTTAAAAGGAGTTACTCAATTGGTAAGGAACATATAGCAGGGCTCGTAAATACATTGGCTTTTGCTTATATTGGTTCTTCATTTGCACTGATTCTTTTGTTCAGTTTCAACAATTCTAACCCATGGTGGTATATTCTAAATAGTGAATTTATTGCTACAGAAATTGTTCAATCACTAGTTGGAAGTATTGCATTGGTGCTGGCTGTTCCAATTACGACATTTTTGGCATGTAAAATTTATGAAAGCCTTAGTAAGGAGCAGCTGGCAAAGGGTTCTTCTCACGAGGTTCACACACACGTTCATTAATTAAATGTGCCTTCTTGTGGTGTTCCATGAGTGTGGGTTTGCTAATTTTATATTATTGAACAAACATAAACCTAAAATTATACTCGATCTATAAATAATTATGTTTTTTTTTAAAAGAGTAGGGGTAGTTGTATTAATATTATCTTCTTTGTTGAATATATTTGGAGGTGTTAGTAGCTATGCACAACAGAACACTATTAAAATTTATGAAGCAAAAGTGCTGTCAGTAGAGGATGATAGTCAAATTTATGATGATAATAGATCTACTCAGCAATTAGATATTGAAATAATCCAAGGTCCTCAAAAAGGTCGAAAAGATTCTATTGAGTTGTTGACTCTAAGAAGTGATCAAACCACAAAGGTTAAAAAAGGACAAAAAATTTATGTTTCTATTTCAGATGATAACCAAATATTCTTTGCTGACATTGTTAGATTAAATAAGCTGGTTGTAATTATTCTAATTTTCTTTGCTTTGGTAATTGCTTTTTCTGGTTTTAGAGGGCTTTGGTCAATTTTAGGATTGATAGCTAGCATAATGGTAATTGCTCTTTATATTATTCCTAATATTATGAGTGGGGCAGATCCATTTTTAATTTCAATTGTGGGTGTTTTACTAGCAGCTTTCTTGACGTTTTATTTAGCTCACGGATTTAATAGAAAGACTACAATTGCTTTGCTTGGTACACTAATTACTCTTTTTATTGCGGCTGCTTCGGCATGGCTTGTAACTAACTTTGTCGGTATTTCAGGTAATTTTTCTGAAGAGTCTTCTTTGTTAAAAAGCGCAGATAGTGCAATTAATTTACAGGGACTATTTTTGGCAGGAATTATGATTTCAACTCTGGGAGTACTAGATGATATTACCACGGCTCAGGTAGCTGCTGTTGAGAGTTTAAAAAAAGTAAACATAAATATAAGTTTTAAAGAGCTATATAAAACAGCATTTGGTATTGGTAAGGAACATATAGTTGGGCTAGTTAATACACTTGCTTTTGCTTATTTAGGCGGCTCGTTGGTAACTATATTGGGATTTTTTGTTTATCAATCTTTTCCTTGGTGGTATTATTTAAACACAGAGTTTATTATGTCAGAAATAATCCAATCTGTAGTGGGTAGTGCGGCTTTGGTTTTAGCAGTGCCAATTACTACATGGCTAGCAGCGAAACATTATACGAAACTAAACCAAAAAGAATTAAATAAATTATCTGTGATTAAACATACTCACACACATTGACGAAGGTTGATATTTATGCTAATATAATGCAGTAAATAAATTTGTGAGGTGGGGAAATTGAAGAGTTTAGTGGGATTTATTTTAATTTCTATTGTTAAATTTATTCTCTTTATAAAAAGAATTCCAAATAACATTAGAAAAAGCCGAATTTTTACTTATAAAATATTCATACCTGCTATTATTCTTTTGGAGCTGCTACTTGTTCAATTGATTGTAGTTTTAGTTAATTCGAAAGTATTATTTCTGCAATTTGTGGGACTGGCAGGAATTCCAGCTTTGATGGTGGCAATTGTACTATTGTATATATTGTCTTTTGTTTACTTTTTTTACTATGCTGTGAAAGTCAAAAAGACTTACGAAGATGGGAATTACTCAAATTATGTCTATTCGGTTTGGCATTTCTTTGATAAACGAGTAACACATGAAAGAGTCACCAAATCTAGAGTTGCATACGTCTATTTGAACAATGATGGACTTTGCGATGATGAAAACCAAACACTTTGATTACATGCAAGTTTTTATATAAGCCTTGGGGTTAACCTGGGGCTTTTTTGTTGGGTGTTTTTCCTTTGACTAATATGTAGTTATTTTATATAGTGTATTTAACGGTATGGATCCGATCAAAATCAATAACAAAAACGGTTCGCAGTATGTCCCTCCTGAGGGTGTGAATTTTGATTTGGTTGCGGATAAGGTCAGTCAAATGTTCAAGGGTGGGGCTAATGATTCTGGGGCAAGTTTAAACGAGGCTATAAACTATGTTGTTAAAAATTCTGAGCGAATGGGTCTAAGTCAAGAAGACATAGGGTATTTAACCCAGCCTAATAATACCGCTCATCTAATTCAGAATATATTCCAAGGAAAAACAGGCCAAAGTAGTTCGCTTGTTAGAAATTTTGCACAGCAGGCCTATGAAAAATTCCCTGATCTTAGCCCTGCCCAAGCCGTTTCGAGTTTATTAAACGAACAGAACTGGGGAATTGGAGAATATGCTCCATATATTGGGGATGAGGTGTATAATCAAGTCAGTAAAATGAGTGGTGAAGATGCCCAGGACAGAGCAGGAGATATTGCCTCTACTGTTGCAGGGATTAAAGAAGAAATAAAATCTGATAAACCTGAAACTGAAACGCAGCCAGAACCAGCTCAGTC
>CALIJC010000031.1 GCA_938017575.1 uncultured Patescibacteria group bacterium | reverse complement strand
CTGATTGTACTGGTTGTGGGATTGTATTTTGGTGTGAGTTCCAATTCTCAAATTACTTGTGATAATCTTTCACCTGCAAATAATAGTTTGGATGTAACTTTATCAGATGCGGAGCTACGTACAGATCAGGATTTTATCTGTAATTTTAATGCAAGAATCTGTCCTATTGTTTTTGGTGACACTGATAATGATGGAGTCCAAGATAGTAACGAGGATTCTTTGAATAATATTTCTATCCGTTTATCCGACCCTACAGAAACAACAATTTATGATACCATTACAACTGATTCTGGAGATAACAGCTGCTTTGAACCACTCGCAGAAAATACTGATTATCTAATCCGTGTAGTATCTCCTCCAACACCATTTAACACAACAGGTGGGGACACCAGATCTTACACAATCACAAGTTCTAGTGGTATTGAAACAGCATTCTTTGGTTATTCAAATGGTCAATTATTATTCACAGTTCCTCCTTCAATAGTATTTCCAGCTCAAAATACTTCGAACACAGCTCAGACATCTTCAGTCACACTATCTTATGCAGAAATTGTAGATAATAGAATTGGTTCACCTGGATTTAACGTTACTGCGGTTGTAGAAAATTTTACAGGAACTAACCCAAACGCAATTAGCATTGCAAATAGATTCACTAGTAATCCTCAAACGGTTAATGTTATTAATGGAAGTGGCGCGGGTTTAACTCCTGGACCAACCACTACAGTGACAAGCACATCCGATCCATTTACATTGATTACAGCTTCTAGTGGCAATGGTACTGGTACGTATAGAATTGATGATGATTTTGACATGGTTGTGCCTTCATTTACACCAGCTGATAACTATACTGGACAGATAATATTTACAGTTATCTAATCCAAATTATATTAATAATTATACATTTTTTGAGGTATTTTCTATCTTAGAAACCTCTTTTTTTGGCTCGGTACTTTTCTATAACAAAAGTAAACCAATATTTCCAATTAATTACGTAGTCTTTTGCAGGTACAAGTATTTGTTCATCGCCTCCAAAACCTCTTTTAAACAGACTTATATTAGCCCATGGATGATTGGTTTTTTCTTTTGGAGAGACACCCCAGAAATCATAGCTAATACAACCTTTTTCTTTGGCTAGTTTCATTCCTTGCCAATGGCAAATATAAGATGCAGGGATTTTTTTATGTAAAATATTAGCTCCTTGGTGGTAAAAAGCTCTCTTGTTATTGTGGATAAATAATCCCCAGGACAGAACTTTGTTATTGTGTTCGACAGAAATTATATGGGCCTTTTTAAATTTGTTAAAACTTTTATATTCTTGGTTGATATATTTTTTTGAAAATGGTACAAATTTACCTCGTTTGGTTGTTTCTTTGTAAACCTCGTAAAGTTTGTCATTTATTTCTTTGTGTTTTTTTATGACAACATCTCCTGATTCGATTAGTCTTTCACCTTTTCTAATCATTTGTCTGGTTGTTTTTCTCATTCCAATAAGAATGTCTGGAAGTGGTCTGTCTAAATTCACAACAGTGCTGTGCTCGGCATGCATGTGAATTGGTGAGTTTCTATAGCCATTTTCAAAGAATATATTTTCATTACTAGTGTTTCTATCTAATAATGGTGAAATTCTAATGAAGCTACAACTTTCTTGCTTGGCCAGCTTCTTTAAATATGTGGTCCAGGTTTTTATTGTTTTCTTGTTTATCTCTCCAAGTGGGCCATGTGGAACAAAAAGGAATTTACCTCTTTTTGCTTGAATTTTTAGGACAAGACAGATCGATTTTAGCTCCTTTTTCTCAAAGAGACCTAGTGTCCAATATTTATGATCATAACTCTTGTTAAAATCAATCCATCCTGTGCTATGTAGGAAAGTGTTATTGTTTAATTTCTTTTCTAGCTTTTGCCAAACTTTGATGTCCTTTATTTCTTTGATTGCCATACTAATTACTAATATTGTATCTTGGTAATTCGATAAACGAATCCTCGAAAATTTCTGAGTCTATATAAAAACCTTTACCGATAATTCTATTTTTTGCAATTGGTCCAAAATTTCTTGAATCAATACTGTTTGTACGATTATCTCCTAGTACATAATATTCGTTGTTGTCAAGTTTATCTGATATAAATGAGCTTTGATTATTCGCAGCAATTGTTTTGGTATCTTCTGGTATATAGGTTTCATCAATAAACTCTCCATCGGGGTAATTATCATTAAATACAATCACACGGCCGTCTTGGATGCCAATTGTTTCTCCAGGTAATCCAATAACTCTTTTTATATACTGTTCGTTATTTTTTTCAAAAACACCTGGAGGTCTAACAACTACTATATCACCTCTACTATAACTGCTAAATTTTGGTGTAAATAAGTTTATAAATACAATATCGTTTTCGTTGATATTGGGCTGCATCGAAATACCTGATACACTTGTCGGGAAGAATACATTGGATCTGATTATTGCAAAAATAATCGCAACCGTAAAAAATACTCTCAAAAAATAGAATAAGTATTCTCGAACCTCGTGTTTTAAATTAGGGTGGATTTTCTTTGTAATTTCCTCAGATCTTCGGTGCTTTTCAATGTTTACTCTATGAGCCATTTCTTGAGTTAATTAGAATCGATCTAGTACTTGTTGTCAATTCTTTATGTGGATTATTTTTTAAGGGCTGTGTTTTTTATAATCTTGATTTTTTGACGTAGCTTTGTATCTCGTTTTGATAGTTTAGTAATTTTATTAATTGCATGAATGACGGTGCTATGATCTCTACCACCAAAGATTTTACCAATAGCAGGGTAGCTCATTCCTAGTTCGGTTTTTAACAAATACATTGTGATTTGTCTAGCCATGGAGATATCTTTTTGTCTACTGGAACCCAATACCTCATCGTAGTTTAGTCCAAAGTAGCTACATACATTTGAAGTGATTTTGTATGTTTGAGTTTGTCCTGGATTCGATAAATACTCTATTTTAACACTACTAGCAGGCTCAGTTACATCTAGAATTTGTGATAATGTTGAGTCGTCTAAGGTACTCTGCAAAGAAAAAGTAAGTTTGGCTTGAATCTTGTTTAGTACTCCTTCAAGGTCACGAATATTTGTATCAACTGCTTGTGCTATTGCATGAATCTGATGATCAGGTAGGTTTAATTTCATTCGAGCAACTTTGTCAGTCAAAATAGCAATACGTGCTTCTAAATCTGGCTTTGAGATATCAACAACCATTCCCATTGCAAATCGAGAACTAAGTCTTTCTTCCAAACCTTTAATTTCATTTGGTGGCTGATCCGAAGTTAAAATTATTTGCTTGTTGGCTTGTTGAAGAATATTGAAAGTGTGGAAAAATTCTTCCTGAGTAGCTTCCTTGCCAGAAAGGAATTGAATATCATCAATCAATAATAGCTCAATAGATCTGTAGTAGTCTTTGAATTTTGACATTTGGTGGTTCCTTACTGCTAGTTGAAATTGAGTAATAAAAGTTTCACACGGAATGTATTTGATATTTAGACTAGGGAAGTTTTCTAAAGCTTTGTGCCCAACTGCCTGCATCAAGTGAGTTTTACCCAATCCTACTCCTCCGTAGATATAAACTGGATTGTAAGATTGTCCTGGTTTTTCACTGACAGCTTTGGCTACATTATGAACCAATTCGGTATTACCAGTGACTACAAATGTTTCGAAAGTATATCTAGGGTTGAGGTTGTTTAAATTTTCTTTAGGTAGGTAGCTAGGTTTAGATTTTTGAGTCAAAATCTTATTTACATTCTGTGACTGAGGTTTCTTAGCTTTTTCAGTTACTGGCTGTTCGTCATCAATATGTGCCAAAACTTGTTGTTTAACTTCGTTCTCTGTAGTTTTTGGAGTATTTACAACTAAATCTAAGTGAATTGCTTGAGGATAATATTTACTCAAACTTTCCATTAGTTGAGGTTTGAATTTTGTTTGGATATAATTTTTGTTGAATCTTGAGGGAACAGAAAGGGTGATTTTTCTACCTTGATTTGAGGTTTTAACAAACTCCATACGGCTAAACCATGCCCGGAAATTATCCGTAGTTACTCGATCTTTGAGGTTAGCGAGTACTAAAGGCCAATAGTCATTAATTGCTGGCATTTGTTAAAAATATTCAAAAATTATTAAATTTATATCGATTTATCCGATAAATATGATTAGAACTATTTTTGGAAATTTTCCACTAGTTGTCAACCAATCCTTCCCCAAAATATGTATGTTATTTCATCACCATAAACTATATGTAGTGGTGTTTTTAAATTTTCATAATCTCTATTTTGTGTTTAGGTCTGCACACAAGCATCGTGATTTTTTTTCTAACTTTTTTTCTAAACAAGATTTTTTAACTTGTAGATTTTGTGGAAACTGATATTGTCAAAATTAATATTCTTTTGTAGATTGAAATAAATGCCAGAAAACCAACCTATTTCGAACCAAGCTAATGGAAATCAAAGTGGTGCAGTATATCAAACACAAAATTTTGGTGCGAACTTGCAAAACAACAACACAGTCCAAGGTGCCTATGGTCAATATAATAATAACCAGCCAAATAATCCAAATCTGAGAAGGGGTAATAACCAAGGGCCTAACGCTAGTAGTGGTTTAGCAGCAGGGCAGGCAAGGAATTTGAATCCTAATAATACGAGGCAACCAAATAGAAATCCAAATAATCAACCAAACCGTCAACAGCCTCAGCAACAATCAAGGCAAAACCCAGGGCAGCAAAATAGAAACCCAAAAGTTGATAAAAATAGTAAAGAGTATTTAGAAAGATTATCCGCTAGCGATTTGAGGAAAGAAGTAATTAATACCGAGATTGAAATCCAAAAGAAATTAATTGAAAGTGAAAAATTTTACCGGGAAGGAATCTCAACTATCAAAGATTTAATTTCTCCTAGTTCAGTTAAAATAACCACAGGTTCGATTGAGCTTGGTACAAAAATTGTGAGGACTTTCTTTATATTAACTTACCCAAGGGTTATTAGCAGTGGTTGGCTTGAAGGAATAGTAAATGCAGACATTCCACTTGATCTATCCATTTTTATCTATCCTAGAGATAGTTCTGATGTTTTGCGAGAATTAAAAAACAAAGTAGGAAAAATCCAAGCATCTTTGCAGTTGAACTCTGAAAAAGGTGCGGCCAGAGATCCAGCTCTAGAAACAGCATACCGTGATGTTGAAGGTCTGCGTGATGCAATCCAACAAGGGGTTGAGAGGTTTTATAGAGTTGGTGTTTATATTACTGTGTATGGTGATAACCTTGAGCAATTAGAAAAGTATTCGCAGGGTGTTGAGAATATTCTATCTCAGCAAAACATTATAATGAAACGAGCAGCTCTTCAAATGGATGATGGTTTTGTTTCTTCACTGCCTATCATGAAAGATGATCTGAGTGTAATTAACAATATGAATACGAGCCCACTTTCCGCTTGTTTCCCATTTGTTTCTTCAGAGCTTTCTAGTAATGATGGAGTTTTGTATGGTATTAATAGACATAACACTTCTTTGATTATTTTTGATAGGTTTGGTTTGGAGAATGCTAATTCGCTTGTCTTTGCAACATCTGGTGCGGGTAAAAGTTATGCTGTAAAATTAGAGATTTTACGTAGCTTGATGATGGGTGTGGGAGTTATTGTAATCGACCCTGAGCAAGAGTACAAGGTTTTAGCTGATACACTTGGTGGGGCTTATGTTAATTTGAGTCTAAACTCACAAAATAGAATTAACCCTTTTGATTTGCCTAAATCTCTCCCTGGGGAATCAACAGCTGATATTTTGAGATCGGCAATTGTTGATTTGATGGGACTTATGAATTTGATGCTTGGCAAATTAAATCCATCAGAAGAGAGTATTATGGAGAGAGGTATTCAAGAATCTTACGCTAAAAGAGATATCACAGCTGATTCAGATTTGAATAATGTGACTGTGCCTACGATGACAGATTTGGTTGAAATTTTAAATGGAATAGTAGGTGGAGAGAATCTTGCTCAGAGGTTATATAAATATACAGAAGGTACTTTTGCTGGAATGTTTAACCAACGAACAAACATTAATATTAATAACCAATTTATTGTATTTAATATTCGAGATTTGCAGGATACTTTGAGACCTATTGCCATGTACATGCTTTTGAAATTCGTGTGGTCGGAAATTCGCTCAGAATTAAAAAAGAGGATTTTAGCCATTGATGAGGCTTGGATTATGATGCAATATGAGGATTCTGCAAAATTCTTGTTTGGTTTGGTAAAAAGAGCCCGTAAATATTATTTGGGAGTAACGACAATAACCCAGGATGTTGGTGACTTTTTGAATTCACCGTATGGTAAACCTATTGTGACCAATGCCGCTATGAAACTACTATTGAAACAATCTAGTGCAGCAATTGATTTAGTTGGTGAAACGTTTGCATTAACAGGCGGTGAAAAACAAGTATTACTGCAATCAGACGTGGGTCAGGGTATATTCTTTGCTGGTCCTAGACATGTTGCACTAGAGATCATAGCTTTTCCTACTGAACATAGAATTATTACAACTAATCCAAAAGACATCCTTAATAATCAAGAGGCGGAGGAATAGTTTGACATTTAGATTCATTTTTTTTAATCTTAAATTAAAGAAAGGGGGTGATATGTTGTGAAAAAAAACAAAATCAACAGAACCCAATTAATTGAGGCTCTAGCGGATAGACTTGGTATTTCTAATACACAATCAGAAAAGTTTTTGATGACTTTTATTGAAACAGTCACTGATAATCTCAAAAAAGGAAAGGAGGTTAACATTACTGGTTTTGGTAATTTTAGAGTTGTTAGAAGGAAAGAGAGAATGGGGGTAAATCCGAAAACAGGGAAGTCTATGAAAATTAATTCTTCAATATCTGTAGCATGGAGGGTTGGAAAAACACTTAAAGAAAACATACGCAAGGTTTTCAAATAAAAGCTAGGATAATTCAAACACCCCTCAAGGGGTTTGTTTGTTGACATTTTTAATTTGTTAAAATATATAATTCTAATACTTGGTTGCATAGCTCAATTGGATAGAGCAATTCCGTCCTAAGGAAGAGGTTGAAGGTTCGACTCCTTCTGCGACCACCAAATAATTTGGCTTTTAGGCCTTTTTTTTAGTTTAATATAATTTTTAGGACTCAGTTTTGGTTTCTGTAAATATGTTGGTATATTTTAAATTATGTGGGTATTTTCTTGTTTTTTTATGCTTTATACTATTCCAAATACTAATGATGACTGGGAAATAATTTTTAAATTCAATAGTATTTATATGATGATCTTCATGATATGTTCTGCTCATGTCAATAAAGTATAGAAAAATTTTTTCATGAATTGAATTAGTATTTTTTTGGCGAATTAATTCTTCGTATTTGGTTGTATAGTGTGGAAAATAGAATAAGAAAAAACCATTTAAAAATCCAACTAATAATAATGGTAACAACCAAAAATACATAAGTATATTTATATTACCACTTATTGTGATTAATACTACTGCTAATATTTGCAAACTTCTGGTTAGTAAATAATTTATCCATTTGTTGTTTTTCCATAGTCCTTTTGTCCAAAAATAATAGTCGTGATAAAAAATTTTAAATGGAATTGTAAAGACTGGTCCGAAAGTTGTTATAAAATAATCTGGATCTTTTATAGGATTTGATGTCCACTTGTGGTGCAGTAGATGGGTAGTTGAGAAATCTGCAAATGTGAAGCCTGTTAGAAATGCTGACAAAGAACCGATAGCATTGTTAAAAAATAGATTTTTCGAGCCTCTTCTGTGGGTGCAAATATGAACTAGATTCAAAAAGAAATGCTGACAAAGAGCTACAAGAAAGAAAAATACTATACTAAATTCTAACCTTATTGATGGGTTTGTGGAAAGAAAAGAATAAATAGAATAGTAGAAAAAAATATTTACTGTAAATAATAACATTGAAATATTTATATGTCGCATAATACTATAGAATAATTAATCTAAGAGATTGTTTTTTGTTTAATTTTTTGAGTAGGGTTTCAATTTCAGATATCAAATTCATTTGTTCGGTTTTTAAAACTATACCATGCATTGGCTTTGAGGTTTTGATTTTCACATTTACTGTTGTTGCTGTTTCATCTATGAAGAATTTTGTTACTTTTTTCTCCTGGTCTGAAAAATTTAAGTGCTTTTCAAGAAAATTATCCAAGCATTTTTTCAAATGCAAATGTGTATAGGCAGTTTGAATTAAATTATTTTTACCAATTTTTGGACTAATTAAACCTGATATTTTTTCCATATTAATCTTTTGATTTATCAAAAAATAATCACTCCATCTATTATTTATGTCAAGATTGACTATCTGTATTGACATGTAATAAAAAAAATAATAATTTTTAAATTGTCTCATTAAATTATTATTATGGCTAAATATTCTAACAATATAAACAAATTTTTTTCAGTATTAACTTTAGTAAGTGCTTTTAGTTTACTAAACATTCAAATTAGTGCGCAGGATACAACCGATACTTCTCTTGACGTTGGAGCCGGCCTCCAAACAATCTACGCAGGTGACAGTAACGACAACAACGACATCTGCTCACCAACAAACATAGCAAACACTGATACGGTAGAAGGAGTAGCTTGTTCTACAACAGAAAACTCTATCACATTACCAACAATTGCA
>CALIJC010000030.1 GCA_938017575.1 uncultured Patescibacteria group bacterium | reverse complement strand
GGACATACTACTTTGGTAAATTAAATCTTGTTTGACTATTTTGTTATTAGGACATACTACTTTGGTAGTATGTTACCAGAGCCTATAGAGAATTTATCTGAAAAATTACAAGCCTTTCCTGGTATTGGTAAAAGGAGTAGTCAAAAATTAGCTTTGGATTTACTGGAGATGGAAGATCAAAAATATGCAGATTTGATAGATTCTTTTGAATCAGTAAAAAAAGAAGTTGTGCTTTGCAAGAGGTGTGGGTTTTTTTCCCAAAAAGGCAGGGAAGGTGGGCTTTGTGATATTTGTAGCGATAATCAAAGAAATGATACTCAACTGTGTATTGTTGAGAAACCAACTGATGTTTTGACAATTGAAAAAAGTCAGATTTTTAGAGGTAAATATCATGTTGTTAATAAATTAATTTCGCCACTGGATAATGTTTTTGCGGAGCATACAACGATATCGCAGTTAGTTGCTAGACTTTTGGAGATAACAAAAAACACCTCCGGATTGGAGTTGATTGTATTTTTCAAAGCAGGTTTTGCAGGGGAGGCAACTATTGCTTATATTCGAGATGTTTTGAGCGAAAAAAAGATTTTACAAAAGATTAAAATAACTAAATTAGCCCAAGGTTTGCCGCTTTATTATAACCCTGATACTTTGGATCAAGCCACAATGGTCCAAGCTTTGGAGGATAGAAGGTTAATATAGAATGATATTGCCTTTATTTTTCTATCTCTTGTGTCATGTCTTTGATAATTAGCTCTAAATGTTCCATTTGGCTTTCGTATACCCAAAGATCAGTTTCTAATTTATCAATTTGATTCAATTGATCTAAATTTTCTTGTTTCTGTTCAATTAATTCAGCTTGAAGTTCTTTTTTTTCTTCTAGTAAATTAATAATTGAATCTCCGGTTTCGCTTTGGGCGTTGGTTTTGGCTATTGGTAATCCGTTTATAACAGTCCATCCAATAGATAGAATGTTTAGCACCAAAAAAGTTTTTATAAAAATTTTCCTCAATTTTGTTGTTGTAGTAGTCACAGAAGTATTTTTGTTTTTATTAGAATTGGAAAATTGGGCTGTATTACACAATAATCCGATTAATATATTAATTATACACTATAAGTTATTTTTGTGCAAGAAATTGACATTTGAATCAAATTAACGTAATATAAGTGTATGAATAATCTAAAAAATATATTAAAAGAACACCCAAACGTATTATTTGTCAAAAGAGATTGTGGACATTGCAGTGCGGCTACGAAATTAGCTGACAGGCTAGTTAGATTTGGATTGATCCCTGATTTCAAAGAATTTTATTTGAATGAGGACTATGATATCTCTGATTTAACAGAGCTTGTACTAGAATTTGGTCACACGTTACCAGAAGACAAGGATAACTGCTCAACTCCGCAAGTGTTTATAGACGGTGAATACATCGGGGTAAATAACGATTTTTATCGCTCTAAATGGAACAAAGGTGAGAATAAATCCGGAAAACTGGAAATTAATGGAAAAGAAAAAGAAACACCAAATTTATTTAATTCAATGAATTTATAGTTAGCTTTAGCTAAAAAATGTTAAAATACTAACCCTAGGTATGAAACTTGGGGTTAATTTTATGTTAAAGGCGTTTTAAAATATTACTTTATAAACAGCTCTGACATAATTTCTCGACTGGGTAGGCATTTGATTTTTTCCCCTTGCTGGTCTTTCAGAAAGAGTTTTAAACCTTCTTTATTTCTATAGTATGACCAGACCTGAAAGGTAGACTTTTGCTTATCTTCGCTTACAACTCCACATGTAACCATGATAATTTCATCGCTCATTCGAAGTTGAAGTGTCCGTTCAAAAATGACTTCTTCAGTGGTGTCCTGAAGACCTTTTACACTGTTTGGATTAACAACATCATTGCTAACATCCTGTGCAAAAGCACAAGGAGTCAAGAACAAAGACAACATTGGGGCTAAAGAAATAAAAACAGTTTTCATTAATTTCTCCAACTGGAACTTAACTAAATTAATAGTCTTTTACATCCCTTATTATAGCATAAAAATGATGTAAAGTCAACCTCCATGAAGAGGGATTATAGATTTATATTAAGCTCTTTTAGTTTTTCTAAATCAATCCAAAACACTCCTTTGGCTTTTTTCCATTCTCCTGGTTTTATCTCAATTTCAATACCAACTTTTGTTGAATTTTCAAATTGCTCTTTTTTTAATAAAGATTTGATTTGTCTAGTTTTTTCTATGCCAAATTCTTTTGAGATTTTTAAAATTTTTGTTTCACTATTTACAGCCTCAGATTTGACTTCTGTTTTTTCGGCGGGCTTTAGTGATTGCTTGCCAATAAACTGCTGAATATTAATTGATTCCACTCTTCTTTTGGAGCTTTGGGAAAGTGGGTTTTTTTTGTCTTGGGATAGGAAATCAACTAAATCTCCGTCCAGAGGAATCATGGTGTTAATTAGAATTTTTGGTTTCTGTTCGTATTCAACAGCCTCTCCATCTTCGTTGACCTTGGAATTTTCGCTTTTTTGACCTTCTTCTATTTTACCAATAACCCAGAATATCTCTTTTTCTTGGAGGATAGGGGATAGTGCCATGGCTTTTTTAGGGAAAATAATCGCTTCGTAATCGCCAAAAGGAGTAGAGACGAGTAGGGCGAACATCATGGCGTTCTTTTTTGTGAAAATTTTCTTGATTTTATTAATTAGAATTAAATTAACATCATCTCTATACACAGAATCCTGGATTTGGGTGACTAAATCTTGATAATTAGCCAGAGGATTGCCGGATACGTACAGACCAAGGCTGTTTTTTTCTTCGATTAATATGTCTTTTTTAGATTTTTTTGGGAAATTTAGGTTGTAATTTATACTCTTGGTTTCGTGTGAATCACCAAAGAGGTCATCGCTTTCGACTTTGTTTGTGTGCCTAAATTGATTTAAACTCTCTAGTAATATTTCGCTATTTGCTCCTAAAAATGATCTTACTATTATATAGTTTTCATTTTGTTTCTTATTTTCTATTTCGCTTTCCATAACTATTTATAGTTTTTTCCAGAATTCTTGATCAGTTTCACTTGCCCCTCCTGGTTCTCCTGATAAACATACTTCGCAGCTTGGGAATATTGAACCCTCTTCTAAAGTCATTATATAACCACAATCGCTGCATAGATATTCACCACTTGATGGGACAATTTGGCCAAATTTCCAGAGCCCATCGGTGCTATTTGGGTTATTGTAATTTTCGTAGAATTGAGAGATTGAGGCTATCCAATTCTCTGTTTTTTCAGGTTTGATTTTGGTATATAAATGCTTGAGATCTGAACCAGTTTTTTTAAAATACATTATACTCTCACAAAAATCTTTCATGTTAGCCAGTGGAGGGCATATAGAATGTATAGAACCTTGTTTATCCAAGATAATATTGTTAGAGGTTGTGGATATTTCAGTATCAGTTGCAAACAATATGGTTAAATCTGCAATTTTTCCAAGTGACTCATTTTGTTTGTATTCTTTTAGCAATTTACTATCTTCGTTAATCCGTGAATTAATTAATATTAGTAGCCCATCAGGTAGTTTATCAATTTCTAAAGTGGCTCCGTCTTTTAAAAAAGTAAGGTTATTTGCTATCATACGACAATGGTTAATAATTTTTGTATTTTTATCAAGTCTGCTGTTGACAATCGATAGGAATTTAAGAATATTTGGTCATCTGTGATTCCTGAAAAACAAGTAAAATACAATCCAATTAAATCTGTGATATATGCCTTTTCTGGTTTGAAAATAGCATTTTCTAGAGAAGTTAATTTATCTATCCAGGCTGCGATGGTAATATTTTTTTCATTAACACCAATGCTGTTTGGGTTGCCTAAATTTTGGATAGTCATAAATTTGTTCGCTGGCTTTCAAGTCTTGGCCTTTGAAATGTTAAACACTGCCTTTGAAACGCTTTGTGATGTTGTAGATAAGAAATATAATTTTGAAATAAAAGTTGTAAAAGATATAGCAGCCGGAGCAGTTCTGATTTTTTCACTTTTGTGGATGATGTTAATCATATATCAAATATATCTAATTGGTTTGGTTTTGCTATAAAATAACCCCCTGACTGTTTAGCCAAGGGTTTGTTTTTTGGTTTGGGTTAGATTTGTTAGATATTGTCTGTGATCCAAAAAGAAGCCTTAACATTAGATAGTTTTAGGTTATCATCTACTATCAAGTTTAACAATTTACCTAGGGCTCTAGAGTAGTAAATACTTGTGCAATCCTGTAGGCTATTTTTTAGTTCAACTTTGGGAATAAATTTGCTAGAAACAACTTCACCTAGCTTGATTTTTATAAAGATTAACTTTAGCTTTTGATAAGGAGCCAAGAAATTATATAATACTCTATCCTCAGCCTGGGTCTTCTTTATGTCGTAAACTAGATATCCAATATAATCGATTTCGTATTTTTGTAATTCAAAAAAGTGGATACAATAAATATTATTTTTAGAGCTTTTTAAAACAATAGGTATAATGTTATCTTCTGGAATCCACCATAATACATACTTATCAAATTCAGTATGGCTACTAAAATGCCCTGATGATTTTATATACGGATATAGGCTTTTTAATATGTTGGTTAATTCCGCTTGTACTGATTTAGAGCAGTAATTTAACTCTACTATATGCTCTTTAAATATAACTGGCTTGTGAATTTTTCCAAATTTTTTATAATATGCCGCTTTCAAGAGAGAAAGAATCTTTATTCCTGTTTTTAAAACGCTTTGGGTATTCATTTTGGTTATTTTGAAACTTAGCAGATATAGATTTTAATATAAACAAATTCTGGTCAAATGTTGACATTTACTAAAAAAAATAGAATATATATAAACATGAATCCAGTTTCCCAGTTAACCAGTAGTGAATTTGATAGGCAGAAAAACAGCTTGAATTTAATAGCCTCAGAAAATTATCCTTCTAAAAAGACGTTAGATTTACTTGGCTCTATTTGGTCGAATAAATACGGTGAAGGTTACCCAGGGAAAAGATATTATGCTGGAAATGAATTTACTGACAAATTAGAAATTGAAACTAGTGAGCTTGCTTTGAAATTGTTTGATAAGACTGGAGAATATGGAGTAAATCTACAGGTTTTATCTGGTTCACCGGCAAATAGTTTGGTGTATATGACTTTCTTAGATCCCGGAGCTAAAATATTATCTTTGTCGCTTTCTCAAGGGGGCCATCTTTCGCATATGCATAGTACCAGTGTTTTTAATAAATTTTTTGAGCATGTTAATTATAATTTGAAACAAGTTGGGGAGAATGACTATGTGATTGATTTACAAGATTTTGAGAATCAGCTGAATGAACATAGACCGGCGTTGACTGTGATTGGTTTTTCTGCGTATCCAAAAGGTTTTGATTTTGCAGAGATGATTAAAATTGCTAGGAAATATGATTCGCTAGTTTTGGCTGATATTTCTCATATTAGTGGGCTGGTTGTTACTCAGAATCATTCAACACCTTTTTTAGCTGGTGAATCAGGAGCAGATTTTGTGACTACTACAACCCATAAAACACTTCGTGGTCCTAGAGGTGCTATGGTTTTTGCCAAAGAAAAATATATGGATAATATCAACAAGGCAGTTTTCCCAGGTTCTCAAGGAGGTCCGCATTTTAATAAAATAGCTGCGCTTTATCAATCTTTGCTAGAAGTCGATGGCAGAGATGGATATGGAGACGAGATTAGTTTCGACGAATACATAAAAAACGTTTTAGAAAATACGAAAACTTTGGAAACTACTATGCAAAAAGGAGGTTTGAAAATAGTTTCGCCGACTGAGACACATTTATCACTGATTAAATTACCAGATGAGATTGATAGCTTAGAGTTACAAAAAAAATTGGAGGAATTTGGGATAATTACAAATCGTAACCCTCTACCATTTGATAAAAAATCTGCCTGGAGACCTAGTGGCTTGAGAGTCGGTGGAGCTGGATTAACTAGTAGAGGATTATCTAAAGATGGTTTTCGTAAACTAGGTCAGATTATGGTTTCAATTATCACTAATGAATACGATGAAACAGCAGTAAAAAAG
>CALIJC010000029.1 GCA_938017575.1 uncultured Patescibacteria group bacterium | reverse complement strand
TGTGATGATGCTGTGGAAAGTCAAACAACCACATGTACTTTTACTTTACCAGCAACAGCCTCGCTTCCAATTGACTTTAAATTGAGTGTGGGAAATGCAACTCCAGGTGGTGCGTGTTCTGTAGGTGCAAGTAATTTGGTTACATGTATCACAGTTCCAGTTGGAAGTGATCAAAATGCAGCTCTAGATCCTGAATCTCAAGACGTATTTGGGGCTATAGGGAATGATGCACCAGTAGATACAGGAGAAGATGCTAATGTATTCTCAGTTGGTGGAGATGCTGATGGAGATGGAATAACTAACGGCGATGAGCTAACTAACACTGGAACAGACCCATTTAACGCAGATACAGATGGAGATGGTTTACCAGACGGCTGGGAAAATGATAATGGACTTGACCCACTAGATTCTACTGGAGATAATGGAGCAAATGGTGATCCAGATGGAGATGGTTTGTTAAACTCAGGAGAGTATCTAACTCAGTTCGATCCAAACGATGCTGATTCAGACTCTATGTACACTGCTGGAACTGATGAAAACGACAACACAACCAATGATTGCGACGAAGACATCGATGGAGATAATATCAGCAACTGTGATGAAATTGCTAATGGTTTAGACCCATTGTTCGCTAACACTGATACTGATGGTGATGGGATTCCTGATGAGTGGGAAATCGCCAATGGTTTAGACCCAAACAATCCTAACGATGCAGGGCTAGATCCAGATGGTGATGGAGCAACTAATTTACAAGAGTACACTTTAGGAACAGACCCTAATGATGCAGATTCTGACTCTATTAGAACTCCTGGAGTTGATGAAAATGACAACACAGTCAACGACTGCGATGAAGATTTTGATAACGATGGTCTATCTAATTGTGGAGAATTTGCTGCAGGAAGTGACCCATTCAATAGCGACACTGACGGAGATGGGCTACCAGATGGATACGAAGTTGATAATGGATTAGATCCAACAAGTGCAACTGGTGATAATGGTCCTGATGGTGACCCAGATGGTGATGGACTTCTTAATAGAGATGAGTTTGCACTAGGGTTCAATGCTAACAATAGAGATTCAGATTCAACTCTAACTGCGGCTAATGAAGCTGGAAACGGCACAAGTGACTGTGATGAAGATAATGATGGTGACGGAGCTACTAACTGTGATGAAATTGCAGCTGGAACTGACCCATTAGATCCTAATTCAACACCGGCTGTGGTAACGACTCCAACAACAACCCCTAGAACTGGAGGAGCGGTATTAGCAGGATTGAGCGTAGTTGCATCGTTAGTTGGAATCGGATTTATTTCTCAAAAGAGGAAAAAGCCACACACAAAAATATCATAAAATTTTCCCTGGTTATCCAGGGATTCTTTTTAGGTAAATATCTATTGGTATATTATTCCAAGTTTGTAACTTATACACTGTAATAAAGTATAAATCAAAAATTTATCTTCAATAACTAATGTCGAGTCATCTTTACACCTTGAAATACTAGTCTTTCTTTAATTCAACCTCTTCAATCTGAGTTTGTTTACTATCTTCTTCAGTTGTCTCAGTATTTTCTAAAAGCTCTGCTTGATCTACTATAGGTAGCTGTGGCTCTTGTGCTTTGACTTTCTTTGGGTTAACTTCTACTGTGTACAAAATTCCATCTTTTACAGTCTTAGAGAAAATATCCCTGATATTATAATCCGTATCTTTGGGGATTAGGAAAAAACCAATACCCATAACAATACATAAGAGAATTAATAGTATAATTACTCCAAAAGTAGAATAAATGTTTTGGTTATCAGATTTAGTAACTTTTTTTGCTTTTGATTTCGTTGATTTAGTAACTTTTTTTGCCATATAAATGATATTTATTGAATTTTGAGATAGTTCCACAGAATTGACAAGTTAATAAAATGAGCTCATATTTAAAAATATGATTATCGCTGTAATCAAAAGGATAACGTTGTTTTTTGTAGCAATTGCAGTGCTAATCTCAACACCTTTCATTTGGTTTAATTACCAATTAGAAACCTCTCCAAAAATTGAGGAAAACTATCCACGAGTTGTTATGGTTCTTGGAGCTAGTGTATTGAGTCCAACTGAGCCATCTCTAGTTCTAAAAAAGCGGCTAGATGTTGCTAGTGATTTGTACAACAATGATTTAGTCGAAAAAATCCTCGTCTCAGGTGATAACCGAGCCAGTGACTACAACGAGCCATTAACAATGATAAACTATTTAGATTCCAAAGGTGTCGATAAAGGAAATATTGTTGCAGATTATGCGGGGGTAAGAACCATTGAGAGTTGTTGGCGGGCAAAAAACGTTTTCAATATCGACCGGATGTATTTAGTAACCCAGAGATTTCATTTACCTAGGGCAGTGTTTTTGTGTGAGCAGTTCGGCATAGAAACAATTCCTTTAATTGCTAATGACTCATCTAACCAAGTCTCCATTAGAGGTTATATTAGAGAGATTCCAGCTAGTTTTTCAGCTATTTTAGAATCAGGCAGTTTCAGCAGCAAATACGAAATAGAAGGAGATGAGCCAGATTTAGGTATATATTAATTAAACGATATCGTGCATAAAATTATATTTGACCAAGTACGTATTATATGCTATAAATAAGCAAGGTTGCTATAGTATAGAGGTAAAATAGATGAGCTCACAAGTAACTATTCCAGTCATAACAGAAGGTGAATTTATCGAATCATTAAATTCGATGAGAATTCCTGAGGAAAAACCTCAAATTCCAGAGGATAGATCAGGTTGGCAAAAGATTGATTTAGAGAATTGCCAGTTTATTTTCATAAAGTGTAACACCATGAACCCCTATATAGAAGAGATGGTTGTTTCTTCTGGAGTAGAGGGTTACATCCCTCCCAAAAAAAATAGTAATACCCCAAAAGGGGAATTAATCTATGGGGGTAAAGACATATTAAAAAGTAATGCGGTCAATATCAAAATCAATCCGAGATTTTAGACCGTTGATATTAGCTCAATTAAAAAATTTGAGCATAGAAGCAGAATAGGTGTCTGTTTTGCTCTAAAGAAAAACTTGAAAGAATCTAGCAAGCTTTCTGAAGCACTTTTAGAGTTTATCCAAAAGAGACAATATTTTACTAAAATATACAAAAACCCAATTGTTAATGATGACTATTCAATGTCAATAAATATCCACTTCCATCGAGGAGTTGTGAATCAGTTCATTTACTTGGATAACCAAGAACTGCTAATACAACCTGAAGATTGATTTGGGTATGAAAAAATATAATAAAATCTGCCCAGAATTTCTGCGGCAGACCTTTTTTGACATATCATATTTTTTGTGGTATGTTAGAAGCAGTTATACAATTTGGGGATCAGATATAATGGGGATGCAGCTTTTACAAAAGCCAACACTTCCAACAGTAGCACAAACTGATAAAGTAGTAGAGTTTCTACTACTAGGACGTAAATGTAAAACATCAATTAAAGAGATTTTTAAACCCTATCCGTTTATGGGGGATCATTGTATGAGTTCTAAACCAGAATATACTCAACCAATCTCTCTTCAAACATACTTGTTTTTACCTGGGTATTCAATTGTACCTGATAGAACATTTAGGCTTGCAAATAACTTTGCTTTTATTCTCATAAAAAGAACTCAAGAATTGTCTGATGAGTCTTTGCCCGTGGACGATAACTCAACAAGGCTTCTAAATTTCCTGATGTCAAATATATTCACTGTTTTACATCATGAAAACGATGATGTTAACCATCAAAGTCTGATCATAAGTCCAACCAAAGGAAAAGTCATTAACGCAAAGCATTTCTTGGAATTTTAGATTCAAACTGCGTGCTATAACAAACTCATCTAGCGTAATAGTTAGGTGAGTTTTTTTGACAATTTTACAAAACTAAGATGAATTCTATTTAGTGATTTGAGGTGTGATTTTGAATCAGATAAAGAATTATTTTT
>CALIJC010000028.1 GCA_938017575.1 uncultured Patescibacteria group bacterium | reverse complement strand
CTCCCTGCAAATACAAACTACTATATCGTTGAAGGAGGAAATCATGCCAGCTGGGGTGATTATGGAAACCAGAGTGGTGATGGTGATGCAACAATTTCAAACAAGCAGCAACAGCTATTTTTGATTGAAAAGCTATTAAATGCTCCACAATAGTGATTGTATAATTTGTTCCGGCAGCTCCATATCAGCAAAATCATCTTCAAACTTTTTTAGTTCATTCGGTTTATCAGTTATACCACCATCAAACCCTTCATTAAAGCTCTCCTCACCAGACCAATCAGTTGAAAAACTCCATAGTGCAATTTTTTTATCACTTTGTTTGAACAGATTTTTGTTCGCTGAATAGAATATATTGTTTACAATCAACCAATCAGTATCATATTGACCCAAGTCTCCAACACTAGCAGCAATTATCAAACCTGTATCTATTCCAGGGTTAGCATTTTCTGTTAGCTCTACAATATCATAATCTAGGGATGTTATTATTAAATCTTGATTAGAGTTGTAACTAGAGAGCTGGTTTAATATAGTTTGAATTATTTGGCTTTTATTTTCTTCAGAATAAATCTTTATCTCTAAATTTAATCCAATTTTGTCTTTTGATATTTCAAGTAAATCATTTAAAGTAGGGATGGTTTCACCACTATCATATTTCAAACCATTTATATCGTTAAATAATGTTCGTGAAACAATATCAGACGAGCCAACTTTGTTTAAATTCTCATCGTGATATAGAATAATTTCTCCATCTTTTGTAGTCTGCAAATCAACCTCCACCATATCAATGCCGGCTAGTATAGATTCATTAACAGCTTCGAGAGTATTTTCTGGAAAGCTAATTCCGCCCCTATGCGCCATTGTAATAAAATCTCTTCCAAGATATTGATCTAGATTATTTTTTATACTGATTGATTGTACCAAAGAAACTATTACTATAGATAAAACAGCAGCAATAGAAATAAGTTTATGAAATTGTTTCCAAATTTTTACCGCTCTAGATTCGTAGTCATAGTCGTGCTGACCCTCAACATGTTTATATATCTTTGAAAAATCTAAATGATAAACCAAACTCCTATAAGTTGTTAAATACCCAGTTAATATTATATTAAATATGGTTGCAGTAATAATAGAAATTGAAATTACAAGTGAGCTAAGTATAGAAATAGTTCTAATTGAATTAGTTAGATTTGCAAGGCCTGCAATAACAAAATTAACTAGAATTCCACCTATAAAAACACTTCCAAAAGCAATCAGTGCCGTTAGAAATAGAAAAATTGCCCTTTCTTTTAGCTGAGAGTTTGTTAATCTGTAGTCAAATAATCCAAAAACAGTTTTGTGCCTATCAAATATTTTAAAATTTACATAAGTCAGTTTCATCATGGTAATTGCGAAAAATATAATACTAGAAACTGCAAAAAATCCCACAAACATAAAATTGACTATATTAGGCAATATAATCCAAGACCCTAATGAAAATAATCCTCCCAAAAGTAATATCCCCAAATAGAATGAGGTTTGTAAAAAAATGCTTTGAATAAATTCTGGAGCTGTTTCAATTATTTTTAACAGAGTTTTTTTTAGAGAAATTTTCTCACCAGAGAAGTATGTGTCACAAATATATATAACTCCTAAATACTCAAAGAAAAATGCTGTTATTCCAATAATTAATGCTAGTGGCACAGCAAAAATCAACCTGTCAATATAAATTGAATTGAGTATCTCAAAATTTACCAAACTAATACCCTCTGATTCAATCAAAACCCAATCTATTAAAAACCTACCAATTAATCCAAATATTAAAAATTGAATAATTCTAGCAAAGATTTGAAAAATCGTGACCTGTGGCCAGATAATATAGTAATCACCAGCTGACCTTTTTATATTTTTTACAATTTGATTTATTTCAGACATATTTTAATTATATTATACATTTTCCAGTGTTAACTAATAGGATTTTAGATTTTTTCGGGATAGAGTTCTGCATTTGAAAAAACATTCCCAGGGAGGCTATACCAGAAGGCTCAGCATTGATATTATTTTTATGACCAAATTTAATTGCCATGTCTAAATACTTTTCTTCAATATTATAAACACCTGATAGTTCACCGCAGTATCCGGCAGTTCTATACATTCTAATCCATTGTTCGTCATAATGAACAAATGGAAGATGTGGGGAGTAAAGTTTGGTGGCTTTACTAGAGATATTTTTTGTAGTAACTCCAATAAAATGACATTCACCCAAAGTCTCTATTTCACCTGAGAATCTAGGGTCATGCTCAGTAGATTGTTGCTCAATCTTATTAATGTTTAGGATATTTTCAAATAAATTACCTGTGCCAAATGGGATAAAACAATATTCTGGTGATAGGTTAAGGATCTCATAAGACAACCAGTCATAGAATCGAGTAGTTGGGTCCAAGGCCTCAGCAGATGTTATATCAAAACCATTCTCATTATGTGTCAGGGTCAAGATTTCTTTGGATGAAAAAGATTTCAAACCCAGATCAACTGTATAAATAGTGCAGCCTAGCTTCTCAAGAATATCTATATGATTCTTTTTTAAATTCTTATCAACTAGGACTTTGAGGCCGGGTAAACCAAAGTATTTCAAAGCATTTTGTATTGCTACTGCAGCTGAACCTGAAGAGATGATAGACATCTGTGGTAATTCAAAAAACCCATCCTTTTGCTCAAAAGATCTCAGAATGTCACGGTATGTGACTACAATTTCCCAGGCCAGTCTATCTTTATGGGTTCCTGTTGGGTTGGTGCTTTCGTCTTTTATCCAAACATTTTCAAAACCTGGGACAGATATTCTATAAGCCTTTGAAGCAGGAAACCTAGGGGATTCAAAGGGAAACTCCGGTTTTTTTGGGTTATTTTTCGAGGCAACATGAATCTTTCTTAAGATGTTTTCTTGCCCTTTAGTTAATGTCATAAATGTTTATTTGAACTAAACAAGAAAAAACATAGATGTCAAAAGACCTAATAAACACAAAAGTATCTTGACAAAACACGTCTAAATTTGTATCATACACATTGTAACTTTTTGTTATGGGTATAACTCTAATCGTATTTATTGGTATTTTAGTGGCTTTAGCTTTATTAGCAATATCCACTTATAACACTCTCATTGATTTAAAAAACAAAGTCAAAGAGGCTGCAAGTGATATTGACGTTCAGCTCAAGAGAAGATATGACCTTATTCCAAATTTGGTTGAGACAGTAAAAGGTTCTAAAAATTTTGAACAAGAAACTCTTGAAAAAGTCATCCAAGCCCGTAATCAAGCTGTAAGTATCTCTGGTTTAAATCCTGAAAAGGCCGTTGCTGAAAATCAACTGTCAGGTGCTCTTAGGCAGCTGTTTGCGTTATCCGAAAGTTATCCCGACCTCAAATCTAATCAAAACTTTTTAGCTTTGCAAGAGGAATTAACTAACACCGAAGACAGAATATTAGCTTCTCGAAGGTTTTATAATCAGGTCGTTCAAGACTATAATACAACCCAAGATCAGTTCCCAGCGATTATTTTCAAGGGGCTAGCCAAAGCTAAACACGCTGACTTCTTCGAGTTAGAAAATCCAACGGAAGAGAGAAAAAACCCTCAAGTAAAGTTTTAAATTTATTATTCAATTATGGCTAAAATTAATGTAAAAGGAAAAAAGAAAATTTTATCAAAGCACCAAATTCACAAAACAGACACTGCTTCGCCTGAGTCACAGATTGCTTTGCTTACAGAAAGTATTAATCAATTAACTGGGCATCTTAAAGCTAATCCAAAAGATTTTTCATCTAGAAGAGGTTTGTTAAAAAAAGTTGGTAAACGAAAATCATTACTAAGATATTTAGCATCAGTCAGCCCTGCTAGACACAAAAAAGTCATTGCTGCTAACAGTCTCAAAGGATAAAATAATAAATTTAGTATTCCCCGAAAGGGGTATATTTTTTAATTAAAATAATGGTTATTATTGTTTTTTGAAAATAATATGGTTTGTTATTTTTAACGTTCTAAAAACGATCTTGAACATATCGCAAAAGTATGCTATGTTAAGACTAACAATAATCAAATTATATGAGAAAAAAAGTAATATCATTCATTTTACCAATCTATAACGAAGAGGGAAACATTCTTTTATTATGGAAAGAACTAAAAAACCTAGAGAGTAAATTAAAAAACTATGCATGTGAGTTTATCTTTGTTAATGATTTTAGTAAGGATTCTTCATTAGAAAAATTACAAAAAATTCAAAAGTCTAATCCAAAGTCAGTAAAAGTAATTTCATTTAGTAGAAATTATGGTCACCAATTAGCCGTTACTGCTGGGCAAGATCTAGCAAGTGGTGATGCTGTTATCGTTATGGATGCCGATTTACAAGACCCACCAGAGGTTTGTTTAGATTTAGTAGCAAAATGGGAAAATGGTTTTGATGTTGTTTATGCCAAAAGAAGAAAATACAAAACAAATTTTGTGAAAGAGGTTACGGCGTGGGCATTTTATAGAATCCTAAGTAAAATTTCTAGTGTAGAAATTCCAGTTGATACAGGAGATTTTCGATTATTAAGCAAGAGAGTTAATGATGAAATGAAAAAATACAAAGAGAATTCTCGATTCTTGAGAGGAATTTCGTCTCTAGTCGGGTTCAAACAAGCTGAGGTTCTTTTTGATAGGAAAGATAGATATGCAGGTGAGACAGGTTATACCTTTTTCAAATCATTAAAACTAGCAATCGATGGAATTACTGGATTCTCCGTTGCTCCAATCAGACTAATTAGTTTTATCGGTAGTTTCTTTGCAATCTTTAGTTTTATTTTTGGTTTTGGATATGTTATTGCTAGTGTCTTTTTAGGAGAAAACATATCTGGTTGGGCATCTACAGTTACTGCAATATATTTCTTAGGTGGAATTCAACTGTTAATGCTTGGAATATTAGGTGAGTATATTGGTAGAATTTTCATTGAGTCGCTTAACAGACCATTATATACAATCGACCACCAGGAAAGTCGTCTATAACTATTTGGGTATGATCTCTCGTCAGGTTCAAAAAATAACGAATGAGGTTTCTAAAGTTGAAAAAGGAAGTTTGGTTTACTATACTAAAGAATCGATTAATAATAACCCTGATCAAACTTCAGATGAGTATTTAGGATACAATCTTATCAGTAATTATCTAGAAACACCTATTGTTCACAGAATTAACGATAATGCTTCTAGAATTGCTATAAAAGAAGCTTCTGGGTACTCATTAGATAAAATGTTATATAGAGATCTTAATTCAACTCTAGAAGCTCTTGATGCATGTTTCAGTGATATTAGAAAAATGTGGAGGTTAACACTAGAAAAACCCGGAGAAAAACACATATCATATGACACTATTAACGAAGCCCAGCAAACATATAATTTGTTCAATTCAAGTCTATATCAACAGCACCCTTACTTGGAGAATAGTTTAGTTATAAACAATAAAAAATATATATCAATCAAAGAGGTAGTTTCTCGACTAAAACAAAAACCAACAATAAACGAAAGCGTTGTTATTTCTCATGGTGATGAACATTTTAAAAATATATTTTATTCAAAAAGAGGTGGTTACTCAATAATCGATCCAAGAAGGGCTGGATATCAGGCAATTTCATCAACTCTAAATAGACTTATTGGCTCCACACTAATTTTTATTTTAGATTATGAAGTTGATTTAGATAAGACTTTAGCAGAGGCAGGAATTAATTTCAAAAGTGTCCTCACTAGTAGTAAATATGAAATATTGTTAAGTAAATTTGAGGAGTATATTTCAGAATTAAACTTAGCCACAAATGGCCAGAATAATTATAAATTTCTCATTATTGCCAATCTCTTAAGAGCATTTTTATTGAATGTTAATAGTAAAAATCTAGAAAAAGTTACAAAAAATAGGTATGCATATCTTGCATTAGCTTCTCAAATATACAATAATGAAATATTATGCTAACCAATCAAAACAGTAACAACTCCATTACAATTTACCTAATAAGACATGGTGAAAGTCTGATGAATAGGGATAATAAAGACCTCATTGGAGGGAGGTCACCAGAAACCCAGCTATCCAAAAACGGTGAGTCTCAATCAAAAAAACTTGGTAAGTATTTTAAAAAACAATCAATTAAAATTGATAAAGTTTATTCATCTCCTTTGATTAGGGCCTGGAAAACAGCGGAGATTTTTACTTTGGCTAGTGATTTCGACAAAAACATTATCAAAGTCTCAGAGTTAACTGAATTATCTCAGGGAGATTGGGAAGGTGAGCCGAGAAAAAAGATATATTCGGAAAAAAATCTAAAAAAAATAAACACACAAGGAAACTTTTTTACACCTCCAAATGGTGAATCCAAGGCTATGGTTATTCAAAGATCGTCAAAGTGGTTATTAGAAGAAATAATTGATTTGGAAAACCCCTCTAGTTCAGTAGTTATTTGTCATGGTATTTTAATCAAATGTCTTTTGCAATATATAATGAATTTTAATGATTCAATGGTGCATAAAATTGATATTGATAACACCTCAATAACAAAATTAACTTTCGATTCAGCAGGTTGGCATGTTAATTATATAAATTCAACAATCCACCTGATATAGTGAATTATTATTTAAAAGTAGTTGAAAAAGAAAGATACTTTTGACATAAATTTTTTGGTTAGTTAATAAATTAATATGCTAACCGTAATGTTTTCTGGAGCCGCAAGAACTGTAACTGGGTCATTATACTATCTGGAATATACCGATAGTGATGGTTCAAAGTTTAATTTTGCCGTAGATGCTGGGCTATTTCAAGTCGGGCAGAAAGTAAATTTGTTTAAAATAAATTCTAGGCTAATTTTCGATCCAAAAAAACTGGATGCAATTGTTTTGACCCACGCTCATTTAGATCATTGTGGAAGAATCCCTTTTCTAGTTAAAAATGGTTTCGGAGGTAGAATATATTCAACCAAAGCAACCAAAGAAATCGCCGAAGTGGTAATGCTGGATGCTTCTAAACATATCGGTGAAGGAGAAATGGCAGATTTGGTCACTCAAACAGGTGAAATTGCTGTAGACACATTGGACAATAAAGACTTTAAAATTAACCAAAACAAACTTTACACCTCTCTAGATGTAGAATCTGCCTTAACCAGGTTTCAAACTCATGAATATCATAAAAAATTTAAAATTCACCCAAATATTGAAATCGAATTTTATGATGCGGGTCATATTTTAGGTTCATGTTGCGTTGTTGTTACTGAGCTATCTACTGGTAAACAATTAGTTTTTTCAGGTGATTTAGGTAATCCTGGTAAGCCAATTATCGAAGACCCTGAAATGATAAAAAAAGTCCCAGGTCTAACTCATATTTTTACTGAAACAACTTATGGGAATAGAGTTCATCCTATTCAAGAACCCAAAGAAAGATTACGTGAAACTATTAATAGCACTGTCAGGAAAAAAGGTAAAATTCTGATTCCATCATTTTCAGTCGAACGAGCCCAAGAGGTAATCTACCTAATTGTTGAGTTAATGAGAGAAGGGCAAATTAAAAATATTCCAATTTTCTTGGATTCACCGATGGCCTCAAAAGTTTTGACAATTGCTTTGAATCATCCAGAATTATACGACAAAGATTTACAAGCCAAAATCAAATCTAAATCAAACCCTCTAAAATACAAACAGCTTCAGGTCATGGATTCAGTAGCTCAATCAAAAACCATAAATAGTTTCAACGGTCCATGTATTATCATAGCAGGCTCTGGAATGATGACAGGAGGTAGGATATTAAAACATCTTCAATTTTATTTAGACAAACCAGAAAATACGGTAATCGTTGTTGGATATCAAGCAGAAGGAACTCTAGGAAGACAAATTGTAGACGGTATTCCTGAAGTAGAAGTTGAAGGAAAAATGATGAAAGTCCGAGCTCAACTAGAGATAATTAATGAATTCTCTGCACATGCTGATAGTAAAATGTTAAAAAAATGGATCACAAATATGATTCATGATAAATTTTTACCAAGGGAGAGGGTGGTAACAGTATTTTTGATGCACGGTGAAAAAGAAGCCAGTTTAGCACTAGGAGAAGAATTAGAGCATTCTCTACGTGAAAATATTAAAACTTATTGGCCTAAATTTTCAGAAACCGTAGTTCTTTGGAAGTAAATCGATATCAATATATCGATTTACGAGAAATTAGTAAAATTCTCTGAATTTTGCGTTAAGGTTTCTAAAAGATATCAATATATAAAAATTTTTCATTAACTACCGCAATCATTTGGAATTAATACCACCCATGAAATAATAAATAAATTTTCCACAAGAAATCTTGACAGGTTTAGAATATTTTTATAATATAATAATCAGTAGGACTTCATCAAAGTGAGATAAAAAATCCCACTTTCCTCGCTCTAATTGTAAACCCATTCAATTTGTATTAGATTGTAAACTTTAATAGAGTGTTGAAGTTCGAAACATTGTCAATGAATGTTACTATGGTTTTAGCGAAAGAATTACAGGTTCTTGTCCGTTTTTTTCATAGTTTTCAATGCAAACTTGAATCATTGGTGTTTTATGCAAAAAAAACAACTTTCAATCTTGAATCAGGACACTTGGCAGTGCGACAACCAAATCGTATTTAGTTAAGCGGTCTTTAACTAGCTACGAGAATACCCCCTTTTATACAAAGGGGGTGCAATTTTTTTCATTCAAAAATTAATACCATATATAGTTATGGTATTAATTTTAGCTGGAATCAATATTATCTTTTAGTTGCTTCTGAACCAGAAATTATTGCCTTTCTAATCTCATCTGTAAGCTGTCCTAGAGTTCCAGGGGAGTGAGGCAATAGAATTGTATTTGTCTTACTTGTGCTTCCCATGTCCTTTAATGTATCAAAATATTGGGTAATCAAAACCAAATTCATAACATCATTTGCGTTTGTTCCAGGAATAGATTTTTGAAAATCATCCACAGATTCTTTTAATCCATTTATAATTGCCATTCTTTGGTCCGCAATTCCTTTACCAGAAAGAGCTTTGGATTCAGCATCAGCCTCAGCTTGTTTGACCTTGAGGATTTTTTCAGCTTCTCCTTTTTCTGTTGCAGCAACACGCAATCTTTGAGCAGCATTAATCTCATTCATCGCATCTT
Organism: uncultured Patescibacteria group bacterium; assembly: GCA_938017575.1. Lineage (GTDB taxonomy): Bacteria > Patescibacteriota > JACMRA01 > JACMRA01 > JACMRA01 > JAAUSE01. The sequence continues at coordinate 6,985 of CALIJC010000028.1, read as the reverse complement.
TTACTTTTTCATCTGGCTCGATATCTGTTACCAAGGCTTTTAAAATATCATATCCAAATTCACCCATCACCTGAGATAATTCTTTTTTCACTGCGTCAGCAATGTCATCTTTTTTCTCAAAAACATCGTCCAAAATAATTGTAGGAACGGTAGATCTAACTACATCAAATACAAAACTGGTGATTTGTTCTTGCGGGTTAGATAGATAATAAAACGCTTGGTAGACTTTTTCAGGGACTACAAAATATTGCACTGATACAACAACCTTTACGAAAACGTTGTCCTTGGTTTTGGTTTCTACATTTACATCCAATTGTTGAATACGCAGATTTACACGCCCAGCAACACGCTCAAAAAATGGTATCTTGAAATTTAATCCTGGGTTACCGGCTCTGGAGAATTTTCCAAAGAGTTCGATAATTGCAACGTTTTGCTGTTTGACAGTATATAGTCCTAAGAAAACAATGCTAATCAATAATAGTACTAGTAAATATATTAAAAACATAAAAATTAATTATATATAATATACTACATATTCCTAGAAAATTGTCCAGTTTAAAAAAATCTGATTGAATCTATATATGAAGCCAAAATTTTATATCACACACTTGTATCCTAATGAAATGTCTATTTACGGAGACATGGGTAATATAATTGCAATTAAACATATTCTTAATGAGCTAGGTATTGATCCAGTGTATCAACCAGTTAATATTGGTGAGAAACTACCTGCGGTGACAGATTGGTATTTTATAGGTGGCGGACAAGACAAAGAGCAGCTTATTATCTATGAGGATTTATTAGAAAAAAAAGACAGAATTATTACTGATGTGAGAAAAGGTGTAGGGCTCTTGGCAATTTGTGGGGGTTATCAATTATTAGGTGAAAAGTTTCTAACAGGAAACAGTGAGATGGTTACCGGTATTGGATTATTTGACGTTGAAACCGTCGCCCCAAGTAGTGATGTTAAAACAAGATGTGTAGGGAATCTAGTTGAAAGTTGTGTGATACCTGGGCTCAGCGATGTTAATCTGGTAGGTTTTGAAAATCACTCCGGACAAACTAGATTTACAAACCAAAAGAAATGTTTACCACTAGGCAGAGTCGTCTCAGGGTATGGAAATAATTTAGATGCAGTGTACGAGGGCTGTGTGTATAAAAATGCTGTTGGAACCTATCTTCACGGCTCATGTTTGCCAAAAAATCCGCAGTTAAATCTATGGTTTATACGAAACCAATTAGATCGAAAAGGTATAAAATATGATTTGTCCAAATTAAACTATTCAGTTGAAGAGAAATTAAATAAGCAATTAGTCCAAAAATTCTCCTAAATTTACATTAAAAACACATCTTTTTATCTAGCAAAAAAGGTTGACAATAAGCATATATTAGACTATAATATGGGTAGTAAAATAGTTAATTTGGGGGATAACCATGGAAATTTTTTCTGAGCTAATTGGCATTTTAAAATTTGCCTTCAGCTCAAAAAAAACAGATTTTTCATCTCTAGGTTGGGTTCTATACCCAAACGAAATGGAGAAATGGGCTAAAAAAGAAGAAGAGTAAATCTTCCTAAATTTTAGTCTCTCAGCCGCCTAGTGTATTTTTATGTATGCTAGGCTTTATTTTAAATAATTTTCATAAGAATTCCTGCTTGACAACATTTTTTAATATTTAGTATTAATATAATCAACTAATTATTAAATTTATATGTTTAGAGGAGTCCTATCAAAAACAACACCGGTTATTGCAGTTACAACACTAGCAATGACTTCTTTCTTGGCTGTGCCATCAGTAACAGTTGGAGCTACAGTAGATAATGAGAACTACAATCCAAATTATTTTTATGATCGAGAAACTTCTTTCATAATTAACAATGCTATCGACTACGATAATGGGGGAATGTTCTTGGCTGTAGACATCGACGGTTCTCCACTTGAGTCACCAATTCCAGAATCTGTTTGGGGTTATGAACCAAACACAATCCCAGGAATCTATAAAAGCCACATCGGACAAGCTACATGTATCAGATATTTGATTACAGAATACCAAAGAACTAGTGTAGTGGGTGTAGAAGGTATTAATGAACTAATCAGCGATACAGGAGAACTAGGAACACCTGAAGGACTTTTGGATATTGCCCGGTATTGTGCTGATTTTGTTATCGACAACATGACAATCGCTCCAGACGATGGTGTTTCAGAAGATTTAAGTAATTTAAGTTCCGAGCCTGACCAAGGAGATACAAGTAATCCAGATTTGTTATACTATTGGGGTGTAACTGACAGAGAAGCAGAAAAAACTTTCTTTGATGATGCAGCTGATAATTCTGCAAACGGTGTTTCAAGATCTGAATCAACAATACCATGGACACTAGCAGAATTAGCTCTAGCAATGAAAGAAGCTGGAATTGACAGTAGTGAGTATCAAAAATACGAAGACGCTGCTGTAGATTACTGGAACTGGAGAAAAAATACCGCCAAAAAAACTGCAGAATACTCTGGAAATAATTTTGACCCAGCAACTGGAAGAGATTTTTATTATGGTAGTCTTGGGTTCACATTGGCAGAGTTAACAGGAGAGGATGAATATCTAAACGGTGATGGTGGAAATAATAATGACGGAACTCCAAATGGAGCTATCCCATTCCTAAATGAACATCTTGGAACAGGTGATTCACCAGATTTAGCTTTCCCAGCTGAAAACGCGTTACAAGAAGGTGCTTATATAGCAGCGTACGGTAGAGGTGTCCCATTTGCAAAACATGATGGAGAGTTAGCAGATAGAGATCAATGGCAAGATTTTGGTCACTCACCAGCAATTATGCAAGAAGGTAGCGAATACTCTATCAGGAGTTCTGAAGATGGTTTCTATTCTGATGAGATTTTAGCAGAAGCTTTTGCTCACTATAGAGGCCGTGAATTACTTGCAGGTGTACAGAGGTCACTTTGGTTCTTCTATACTCATGGAGCTAATGATAATATCTATTATTCAGCAGAAAATTCTAACCCAGAAAATCTATCCCAAGCAAACTTTGGAGCTGCTACAAAAGAATATTGGGATACAATCAACACCAAATTATGGGATGATACAGAAGGTCAAGCTGCATGGCTAGAAGCGACTGGCAAAAACTACAAACCATGTTTCTCTGGTGGAAATGATGTGCCAATTGGTGACTGGTTAGCTCCAGAAATTGGCGATAAAGTTCATACCCTAAATTCTGATGATTCAGCTCTAGTTACTGTTAGTGGTGTGTTCGATCCTGAGACTCCATTCATGAGCTGGGAATTTGCAGGCTCTGGTATCAAAACTGTAGAAGTAGAATACACAACTGATGAAGGTGAAACTTGGACAACTTTGGAAACAGAGTTTGATGGAACAAATTACGTTTCAACGATTCCTGCAGTGGAAGAAGGTACAACCGTTCATTATTATTCCAAAGCCCAAGATAATTTCAATAACTGGACAGCATTCCCTGAAGGTGCGGAAGAATGGGATAATCAAGGTAATTCAATTTCCAAGAGTATAAGCAATTCACAGCTTTATAATGCTTCTGATCCTGATTTGATTGATTTCCAAGGAACTGCTGATGAAGTACCTGAAGAGCCAGCAGAAACTCCAGAAGTTGTAGAAGTGCAAGAAGAAATTGAGGAAACACCAGAAGAAACACCTGTAACTCAGCCAGTAACTCCACAAGGAGGTGAGGATGAGCCAACAGTAAACCCAGTTTCCCCACAAGCTGAAGAAGCAGGAAAAGGCGCAGGTGGAATTGGAGCTCCATTAATTAGAACTGGTGGGTTAGACTTATAAAAACAAAATCAACTAATAATTAACCCCCTCAAGGGGTTTTCTTTGACATTTGTTGTAATCTGTTTTATTAATTTCCTACAGACTTGTGGTGATCTATAATGACTATTGCAGTTACAACAATATCCAAAGAAGTCTATCATGACTTAATTCTTTCCGGTCAGATTTCTTTGTTGAAAGGTGTTGCAACGAAATATTATGTTTATGTTAAATCAGGGGAGTATCATGTTTCAATGAGTATCCCTGATTATAAAATCAGGGAAGGTTATTCATGCTGCGGTTGTCTAACCAGGAAACATTATTTATTGGTAAAAAACTTAGCTAACGAGAATGATTCTAATAATGCTGAAGAATAAGCTATACAGTATGAACTAATTGCGTAAGTTAATTTTTAAAACTGGTTGTTGCAAATATGTAAATTGACAAATTTCATTCAATTTGTTAAGGAGTGAGTACAATTGTTATTATAGGGTTAGACATGATGAGCAGCAATTGTTCGTTGATAAATGAAAACATTACTTTCAAAGATGTTGTAGTTATTTTTCTTAAGTGGCTACTAAAAACCAGTAATCCGCTTGATGGAGCAATAGATCTAGGTTCCACTCAGAAAGTACCAGTGCAGGCTAATTTATTCAAACCTCGTTTTGAAGAATCTGTTGACGATCAGGCATGGTTTGAAAATGTTTACAATCTAATTAAAGGTGAAATTTTAGAAGAAAAAGATGATGGTAATATAGAAATTTGGCAATCACAAATAAATGGAGCAATTTATTTCTGTAAGCCTAATTTGGATGTTTTCAAAAAGGAACCATTGTTATTTATAGGATACATAGACAGAGAACTCTATCAAAAAGCAATGTCAATGTCTTCAAATTAACTATTTGTCTAATCCAAAATAACATAACGGGTATATTCATTTGGGATATGCCTGTTTTTTTGCGTAAAAAATAACCCCAATAAGGGGTATGATATTATGTTATAGGTCTATTGTCCACTAGCTGCAGATAACATCCCCATTAAATCATCCAATGATCCTGTCTCCTGCATCTTTTTAACGACTTCACCTTGGACTTTACTGATTGCATCCTCAGTTGCCTCTATAATTGATTTAGAAAGTAGAGTGTCTTCTTTTTTCTGTGAGATAAAATTCTCGTATACAAACTCAATTAGTGATGGGTCAATTTTAATATCAACAATTTTTTGCTCTCCTGTAATTGTTACAGTTACCTTGGCATTTTTAGAAACACCAGAGACTTGAATTCCAGAAAGTAGTTTAGAAAGTTTGTCCTGCTGCGCTTTGGCTTTTCGAGCCTGATTCATCATGTTCGCTGTATTTTTAATTCCTTTTAACATAAATATATTTTAATATAAATAAAATAATCTCATCAGTTAAATTTGTCAAGCAAATTACCAGTTTGCTAACTTGATAAAAGGTCGAATATATGCTATAAAACAAAAAATGCATCCAGAAAAAGCCAAAAAGTTCGAATCTGTGGTTTCTGAAAAAAAACGTCGATATAAACAACTCTACGCAGTTGGTGGTAGAGAAATTGAAAATTCTCAGGACATGTATAGGTTATATACACGCACAGCATTCGCAAAACTAACACCTTTAGAGAGAGAAACTATTGCTAAATCCAACCTAATAGTAACTATTCCAGTGCTATCGACCAGTGAGTATGAAAAAAAGCACATCACCAAAATCCTTGATAAATTCCAAAACCAAACGCTTCACCAAAATAGATTTGCATTGTTTGTACTAGTAAACAGTAGCGGCGAGGAGAATTTTGAATCTAATTGTATAATGAAAGAACAGATTCTGAACCATATATCAAATAGTGGTTATCATAATATAGTGACTAAATCAATTAATTGGAGTGGGGGTGTTTTTAGTAATATTAACATGGGCCATATTCGCAGACACATTTATGATACTATAGTATTGGCAAAATCTGAGAGAGCAATAGATAGTGAAACTGCAATTATTACTTTTGATTCTGATGTAATTGATTTTTCTGATAGACTACTGGAAAAATACTATGGTAGAATATTATTAAATCCTGATAAAAACGAAATGGTTGCTGGTAATGTGAACTGGAATGGCAATACAGGAAATGATATATACGATGTAAAACTGCTAATACATCAAGTTAATTTATCTTTGTGCAATATTCAGGATACTATAAACGGTAACCGTCACAAATACCCCTCTGAAGGAAATACAGCGTTTAAATTATCCACATATTGTAGTCACGGAACTATAAATCCTGACAAATTAGGTAGTAGAGCAGGTGAAAATGATTTATTGTTGAATTTTACATCAGAAAAGTTTTCTGCTTATGACTCAGCAGCTGTTATGGAACCATCCGCTTGGATAAAAACCAATCCAAGAAGGTTAGTGTATCAAATAATTCGAAAAAGAGAAATTGACGATGCTTGGCAAGATACATGGAATAGAACAGGAGAGGAAGGAAGAAACAACAACAATCTAATCACTAGTTTTAATTACAAAACTGATGAGGGAATGTTTGATTCAGAAATTAAAAAAATGTTTATCGATGAATATATAAAACGTTCACAAGTAGTTATTGAAGAGATCTATGAAACAATAATTGAGCTCCGTAGTTCTTATGATAAAAATGAAGCCAGTGGTTTTAATATTTTCTCAGCAATCTTTACTAGATTAACTAGTTATTTGATACATTCAACAACAAATAACATAGAATATTTCGCTGATAAATGTTTGGTTAAATGTGAAGTAAGTAGAGAATTCAAGAAGAAGCTATTTCATTTCCTAGATAAAATATTAGTCTCTTCACACATTGAAATACTACCAGATGAGATTATACAAAAAATTAAAAATTCAGACGAAGATTCTGTTAATAATATTCTGACTGAATTATATAATTCCATGGATGAGGATCAACTATGCGAACATTTATGTGATATAGCTCAAAAAGCCAAAGAACAATTAGCCAATGAGTTGAGTTTATTCGTAGAAAATAATTTTAGTTATGCAAATTTTGATACATCTAGATTGAAAAGAGTACTGGATGGAAACAGGAAAAGATATGATCTGGATAACCCTGTAAACGAAATCAAACCTCAGTTCAAACACGATTAATTTGCTTTATTAATTCAATCATTTCTTTGTGTTCACTATTTAGTTTGTTTGCCA
>CALIJC010000027.1 GCA_938017575.1 uncultured Patescibacteria group bacterium | reverse complement strand
GGGGACAGGAAAAAGAAAGCTAGATTGGAGGCTAGCAGCCCAAAAAGCTGGCAAAGCAGTTCATGAAACAAATCCAAATGTATTAATTTTTGTTGGTGGAATTGAAAATGGCCAGGAAGATTGTTCCAAAGATGATGAGTTTTTGTGGGGGGAAAATTTCATGCCTGTGGATTGTTATCCAGTGAACAATATGTTTATTCCAGAAAACAAACTAGTCTATTCGCCTCATATTTATGGACCTGATGTTTACAATGATATAAAATATTTTAGTGATACAGATTTCCCAGAGAATATGCCAGCTTTGTGGGAGGATCATTTTGGTTTCCTTTTAGATGACGGTTATAGTTTAGTTCCTGGTGAGTTTGGGGGTAAATATGGTTTAGAAACTGAAACTGGATTAGGTAGTGAAGGTGATGTTTTGTTCCAGGATAAACTTGTTCAGTATTTTATCGATAAAAATATTTGTAATTTTTTCTATTGGTCTTTTAATCCTAATTCTGATGATACTGGGGGGTTATTGTTAGATGACTGGACCACGCCTGTTGAATCAAAAATTGATAACATAATGCGTATCAAAGAACACTGTGAAGATATCCCAGAAAAAATGACGGTTAAAAAAGACAATGTTAATGATGTTCAAATCTCAGAAACTGAATCTTTAGAAAATGAGAGCGAAACAAAAATAGAAAAAACACAATCCATACCATCAGTAGATTTACCACTGGACACAGACTTATCTGGCATCTCCATCAGAGAATTTAAAAAACCTCGCCAACAAGCTCAAGTCTCTTCATTTTTCACATTGATTCCATAGAACTCTAGTAAAGGAACCTGCCAAGAAATCTTTTTAGTCAAATTTATCCATATCCCTAAACAACCTTTGATTTCCTAAAAAATTGACATTATAGCTAATGTTATAGCTTACAAATTATTTAGAAAATACAGGCATATTTATGAATATGCCTAAAATTGAAAAAGATTTTGGACAGGTTCAAAAGCTCTATTGTCAAATACTATAGTTTTTGATAGGATAGATTTCATGATTAAAAAAACCATCAAGGCAGTTAGTGAGAATCAATTTTTGAAATCTTCTTCCATTGTATTCTCAGTAAACATGGTGGTTGGGGTATTAAATTACACATTAGTTATTTTTGCTAGTCGGTTTTTAGATGATCAATATTCTGTTTGGGCAGCAATGACTGGAGTGATGACAATATTATTAACTCCAATGGCTGGGTTAATGACAGAATTTACCAAAAATGCTTCTAAATTAGACAAAAAATCAAATCAGGATTCATTTAACTATTTTCAATATATTATCAAAAAAGCCAATAGAATAAACCAGGCTGGAATTGTTGTTGGAGTTTTGTCAGTTATATTATATTTTTCGAAAATTTTTGACTCAGAAACAACAATACTGTTTTTGATAGTTTCATATTCTCTGTTTAATATCCTAGCAAATTTCTATAACCAATATTTACTCTCCACCCTTTCGGTTAAACAATACGCAATTAGCATTATCGCAACTGCTTTTGGGAGGTTTATTCCAACCGTTTTTTTCTTGTATATTGGTGCTATGGTTTTTTCTCTACCACTTGGCCTATTATCATCAGCATTTCTTGGAATTCTAGTTAGTTCATTTTACATTAAAAAATTTAGCAATGTTAAAAATCTGGAGAAAAATATCTTTGACCCTAAAAACTACAATATATTAAATCAGCTAAAAGCCAGTAGTAAAAATATCATAATATTGTTGTTTGTGATGACATTTTTTAATATCGCTCCAATAATTTCTCAGAGGTTTTTTGAGGGTAGTGATAGAGATCTATTCGCTGTTTTATATAGTTTTGGTCAGATAATTCACTTTGGATCTATTGCCTTCATGTCAGCTTTGGTAGCTTATGCTGCTAGGGGTAAAGATCTTAAAATATATTTAACCTCAGTAGGAATTGTAGGGGTATTAACTAGTTTGATTGGTTTGATGTTCTTTTTATTTGGAGAATGGCTATTAATTATTTTTGATAGAACGCAGTATTTGGATCAAATTCCTTTAATCCTACTCTATTCAGTTTTTATTGCTTTTTTTAATATTGTGTTTGTTTCTATTCAGTATTTAATTAGCCATAGTGAGTATAAAACTCTTTATGCGCTCCCATTTATCGTAGCTGCATTGATCGCCTCATTAATTGCTGCTTCTCTAGGCAAATTACCATTTTTTGGTACCCCGCTAGTTAGTTTTATTAACACAAGTATATTCTTTAGTGTCAGTTCTAGTATATATTTCTTCGTGATGGTACTTAGGAATCATAAGCAATAAACAGACTTCAGATTTATTTATATGGAAAAAATGAGTTGACTATTAATTTAACATAGACTATAATTCAAATAGTGAGGTTCTAAGGAAGTCACACATAAAAACTAATTATTATAACAAGCATACATTATGAAATTGAAATTCAATATTAAAAGTATGATTATGTCTTTAGCGGTACTAGGCTTGTTATTGTCTGGTTTTTCAGCAGTTACATCTACTAATTCAGTTACTGTAGAGGCTCAATACGGATCTTTCCAAAGATGTGAGAGATTTACAGATCCTGTTAAAAAAGAAGAATGTAACGCAAGAACTCAAGCGGCTGTCGATCGAAGGATTGATAGAATTACAGCTAGAGCTGGTAGACAAATCAAAAGAGCTATCTCAAGAAATCTTAATAATTTAAATGCTGCAATATTGAGTATTTTAAATAATGCTTTCTGGGAAGTATGGAACGTTATTAACGTTATCTTTCCATTAGCATAATCACTATCTAAAGATTAAAGAAATCCCTTCGGGGATTCTTTTTTATGAAAAAATATTACTTGTAGTGTCCTAGTTAGTATGATATAATTAGTATAATAATTGAAATCCCAATAATGAGTTTAACAAACCAAGAATTAACAATCATTATTCCAGCCTACAATGAAGAAAGGCGGATATCTAGAACTGTGCATAAATATGCTAAATATTTCAACAAAACTGGTATTGATTACGAAATCCTTGTAATAGTAAATGGCTCTAAAGATAAAACAAACAATGTTGTCAGTAAATTATGTAAAAAATACCCAACTGTTCTACGTTATATTGAATACAAAGAAAAAATAGGTAAAGGAGGTGCGGTTTACAATGGTTTTTTACATGCAAATTCTAATTATATAGGATTTACAGATGCTGATAATTCTGTACCTCCAAAACAGTTTCATAAACTATTTAAAGAAATAATTACCTCAAAAAAAGATGCAGTAATAGCCTCTAGGAGTATGACAGATTCTATTGTTGTAAATAAAAATATTACTAGAAAATTAATTAGCTTCCTTTTTAGTTTAACTGTTGAGTTATTTTTTGATTTAGGGATTGAAGATACTCAATGCGGAGGGAAAATATTTAAAAATGAACCTATTAAAATGATTCTCCCAAAATTGTTTATTACTGACATGGCTTTCGATGTAAACATTCTAACTGAGTTAAAATCATCTAAATATACAATTTCTGAAATACCAATTACTTGGGTTGATGATAAAAATTCCAAAATAGGTAGTCCTCTAAAAACTGGCTATAATATGTTTTTATCTCTATTAAAAATAAAACTAAATCAAGTTTTCCCACCAAAAAATAGCCAAAATCTAAATTCCACTATTTACAAAATCCCGTCTATCAGGAATAGTTAATGACTATTAAGAAAATATCCATGAAATCCAAAAAAAGCAACAAAGTAATTTCCTTGATAGTACCATGTTACAACGAAGAAAAAAATGTCTCTTCTGCTCATAAACAAATTAAAACGTATATTGATAAAATAGAAGGAATAGATTATGAAATTGTCTTTATTGATGATGGGAGTAGTGATAATACTATTTTAGAAATAGAAAAGGCTCAGTCAATCGACCCTAATGTGAGGTTGGTGGAGTTCTCTAGAAATTTTGGAAAAGAAATTGCCACAACTGCTGGTATAAATGAATGCAGCGGAGATTGTTGTATCATATTTGACTGCGACATGCAGTATCCCATTGAAAAACTAAACGAGTTCATCCAAAAATGGAAGGCTGGAAATGATGTTGTTGTTGGAATACGAGATAAAAAGAAAACCAATAATATTTTTGAAATATTAGGATCTGAGCTTTTTTATAAAATTTGTCAGTATATTTCTCAGGTAGATATCAAAAAAGGGGCTCTAGATTACAGGCTACTAGATCGTAAAGTAATCAATGAATTCAAAAGGTTTACTGAAAGAGGACGGATGACCAGAGCATTAATTGACTGGCTTGGTTTCAAAAAAGAATATGTTCGATATAATGAAAAACCAAGGTTGTATGGTGAAGCCAGTTTTAGTTTCTTTAAACGATTTAAATTAGCTTTCGAGACATTTATTGTAACTAGTTTAGTACCATTGAGACTAGCTGGTTTACTTGGACTATTTATTTCGGGTAGCTCAATGTTGTTTGGTTTTTGGGTTGTTTTGAATAAATATATTTTAGAAACTACCTGGGGACTTTCAATTACAGGTTCTGCTAGTGTTGGCATTTTCAATTTGTTTTTGACAGGTTTAACATTGGTTTCTATTGGACTAATCGCACTATATATTGAGTTTATTCATACAGAAACACTCAACAGGCCACTCTACGTGATTAGAAATAAGAGCTAGAAATAGGGTAGAAAATATCCTACCCTTTGACTCACGTTGGAGTTGTCTTGATAAACAACCCAATAAAAATAAATCTATATTAATCAATCATGTCAAAAAAAATATTAATACTTAACTGGAAAGATATAAAACACCCACAAGCAGGTGGAGCTGAGGTAGTAACTCACGAAATTGCCAAAAGGCTAGTAAAAGAAGGTAATAAGGTAACAATACTAACTGCAAAATATGGTGATTCATCAGAAACTGATAACATTGATGGGATTGATATTATTAGAGCTGGAAAGGGGAAATTATTTCATTATTCTGCGGCCAGAAATTACTATAGAAAGAATTTAAAAAATAAATTTGATATTATTATTGAAGAAGTAAACACAATCCCGTATTTTATAAATATATCCAAAGGAAACGAAAAAGTTTTCCTATTCTATCACCAGTTAGCCCGAAAAGTTTGGTTTCATGAAATGTTTTTCCCGTTGTCTTTAGTTGGGTACTTAGTAGAGCCGATTTATACTTTTTTTCAGTCTCGATTCAATTGCCAAGTCATAACCGTTTCTCAAAGTAGTAAAGATGATCTTTTGAGGTTTGGTTTCTCTGAAAAAAATGTTCATATAATTAGTGAAGGAATCGAAAACACACCAATCAAATCACTAAAACAATCTAAACCCAAGGAAAAAAATTTCACTGTACTTTTCCATAGTTCCTTGCGTGCAATGAAGCGTCCTATAGAGGTTTTTAGAGCTTTTAGTATTTTAGTCAAAGAGAAACCTAATTCCCAGCTTTGGATTAGCGGGGGAGGAGATCAATCAGAATTAAAAACATTTGCTGAGGAAAATAATTTTGCAGAGAATGTTGTGTTTTACGGTAGGACTAGCGATAATCAGAAATTTGATTTAATGCAAAAATCCCATGTTATTTGTTCAACCAGTATTAAAGAAGGGTGGGGGCTGGTAATCACTGAAGCAAATAGCCAAGGAACTCCGGCAATTAGTTATGATGTTGATGGCCTGCGTGATAGTACAAGATTTAGTGGAGGAGGTGTTGTTGAGCCAAATCCACAAGCAATGGCAAAGTCATTACTAACGCTAGAAAATTTAGTTTCAACTAATTCAAAAGAATATCAAATATTACGTGAAAAAGCCTTAGAGAGTTCCAAAAAAATAAATTTCTCACAGTCCTATAAAGATTTTAATAAAATAATCAACAAATAAGAAAAGGGCTCTGTATTTTTTCAGAGCCTGTGTCCCCCAAGGTCACTCAGGTTTGTACCTAAGCTACCTCACTACAATTAACAGAAAAAGTTTTGATAATGTGGTGATGTCTGTCAAGAAAAAATTACCTAGAATATAAAATTACTCTAGGTAACGACGCAGTTTTAAGGTGTAAACCTTATCGTAATATGGTCAAATTTTGTAGTAATTGTCAACCAATTGTAGTATAAATATCTCAAAAATAACCTAGACTAATTTAGATAAATCATTTAGGTTTTACCGAGCAGAGTTTTTCAAATTCGAGAAAATAGAACATGAAAACATCAAAACCATTTATTTCAATAATCATTCCAACCAAAAACGAAGAAAAAAGACTAGGTTATTGTCTTCCATCGCTACTAAACCAAACTTTTAACGATTTTGAAATAATAATAGTAGATGATCCAGAAACAGACGATCAAAGCGAATTCTTTATCAATGGGCTGAACGATAAACGCATACAATATTTGGTTCACAAAAAAGGACTCCGGGTGCCAGCAAAAAGAAATCTTGGAGCCAAAAAAGCAGTAGGAGAGTATTTATATTTTATAGATGCTGATATGGAGTTTCCAAAAAATACTTTACAATCTATTCACGATCAAATTCTAGCAGAAAAAGCTGATTTAGTATTTGTTGCTGAGAGAACTCCAGGCAAAGAGTGGCTAGCTAGAATGAAAGATTTTGAAAAACAAATTATACAGCAAGAAATTTCATTAACTGCAGCTAGAATTTACAATGCAAAGCTGTTTAAGAAAACCAACGGGTATAATGAAGAGCTTGTAGCCAATGAGGAAATGGAAATCTCGGATAGGTTAATTGATAATGGAGCTAGCTATACAATCTCCAAGGCAGAGGTAAATCACTACGAAACAAACGGACAAAATATTCTGAGCCACCTAAAGAAAAAATATAAATACGGCACAACTGTTTCAGATTACTATGAAAAAAGAGGAGAGGAAGAGTTAGGAAAAAAAAGAACAGGGGTTAGTAGATTTATTTATTTTACATCACCAAAAACTTGGAAAAACCCATTAGTAGGTATCCAATTCGTAATTTTTAAATTTATCGAACTGTCTGTTCTGGCAACAGGCCTCATCATAGGAAAAATTTTTAATAAACGAGCAATAACAACACGGTAATTTATGGATGCAAATAAAATATACAAAAACAGTGATTTCATCTCTGAGACAAATTTAAATAATTCCTTTATCATAGGGTATTATGGAGGCGGTAATTTTGGAGATGAGTTGTTGCTAGAGGTTTTACAAAATTTATTTAAAAAAAATAATACCAGTAATATAAAGTTCTATTATACTGCTGATAACTATGAAACTTTTCATAAAGATTTTGGATACAAAAAAGTTAACCCAGCAAATAAGTTCTCATTTTTCCAGGAATTGATCAAATCAAAAAATATTATCATAGGAGGGGGTGGAATTTGGGGTTTAGATTTCAACAATAATATATACATCTTATCTATTTTGTTATTCATTTGTAGGTTCTTTTTACAAAAAAATGTATATCTTCTTGGGATTGGATACTATAGTTCTACTACAAAAAAAGGTCATCAAAGTGCTAAAATTGCTGCTAAAGCCAGTAATTTAATTATCGCACGTGACGATGAGTCATACAGTAATTTCAAAAAACTAAACGATGAAACATATCAAGATTTTGATCTTTCGTTTAATATTCCTCAAACGGATAAAAATCTATACACTGATGATGCCAAGGAGTTAGTAAAGAATTTGAAAATTGATAAAAAAACATATATCATTTCCTTGAGGAGATTTAATAAAAAATTTGAAAACAACTATACAAATATTATTAAAGAAATTATCAAAGACAATCCAAAGAAGAGATTTATTGTAAACACTTTCGAACCAAAAGAAGTTGATCCAGAAGGTTACGAATTAATTAAAAAACTAGAATCTGAAAATAAAAATGTAACAGCTTATTTTGATTTTAATTTTAACCCCCTTGCTTATTATTATTTCTTGATTCAAAATAAATCTAAAATAGTTACAATCGCACCTCAATTTCATTCAATAATTTCATCGTATCAAGCTGGTGTTAAATTCTTTCCATTTGTCTATGATAACAAAGTAGAAGAAGTTTTAAAACAGTTCGGAGTAAAAAAATATAAATGGATTAATGATTTAGAAAAATCTGATATTCAGCAATTCATAAATAATAACTAAAAATGCATTTTTTAAATAATAATCCATTAATTAGAAAATTATTGTGGGGTTTGTTAGTAGTTTTCGGTTTTGGAGGATTATTTTTAATAATAAGAGGTGGGTTTATTCAAAATGCAGATTTTAGGTTTCCATTAGAGCCTAAAGTCTTTGTTGAAAAGCATCTTTCTGTTTGGTCATTTCAAAATGGTTCAATTAATCTAGATGGGGTGATTAGGTTTTTTGTGAGGCTTCCATTAATTGTGGTTTTTTTGATCACTAGAAGTAACATTGCAACTTCATATTTTTTTATTATAACCAGTTTACTTTTTGGAATATTTTCAATGAGAACATTCTTAAGAAGTTTTTTAAATTTAAATAATTCCACTGCTGTCAATATTGGGTCTTTGTTATTTGCAATCAGTACAGCATATTTAGGAAATTTATCGAAACTAGGGTTAATATTTGCGGCCTTTTGTCTGCCTTTAATTTTAACATTGATTAAAAAAATATTTACAACTAGAAATGTTTTTCCTTATGCGATTGGAATAGTTATACTTATTAATTTTTCATTTATACATCCATTTACTTTGTTTGTAAATATCATATTTTCAGTAGTTTATATTATCTATAATTCCATAAATGAACTTGACTGGTTATTGTCAAAGTGGAAGCAGATTCTAATTTCTTTGGGGTTAGTTGTACTATTAAATTTCTATATTCTTATTAATATTTTGGTTTTTCAATCAGTAGATAAGGCTTTGATTTCAAATTCTATTGGAGCTGATGCAGGAGGTTTGAATTTACTAAATATAGCTGTTACAGAAAATATCTTTGAAGCTTTCACTCAGTCAAAAAGTGTTTTTATAGATTTTAATTATTACAATGAGAGTAATAGCATTTTGTTTTTTGGAATTTATTTTGTTTTTTATTATACACTATTGATACTATTATTTATTACAACCAGAAAGGTTAGATCTAGTCATAAAAAATACACTTATTTATTTTCAATCCTAGTTTGTTTATTTGTCCTCTTGGGTTTTGGAAGTACTAATCCTATATCTTCTTTTATATATTTTATTTTAGAGTTGACGCCATTTTTCTGGTTCTTTAGATCTCCTTTAAAGTGGCAGCTATATATACCAGTATTTTTGATTCCAGTTATTGTTTTGGCGATTAAAAACAGTCTTGCAATTAACCAAAAAAGATACTCTAAAGTCTCATTCATTTTGATAGTATTGCTACTCCTATCAAATTTTAATCTTTATGCTGAAATATTTAATAACCTTATCAAACCAAATCAGTTTAATTATACCAACTCATTGAGTAATATTGATCTTGATAATAAAAAAGTTCTGTTTGTTAACTCTCCTGAATGTGGAGTTGCAAAAAAAGAGTACACTCATGAGTTTGAAGAATTAATGTACTTATTTCAAAGTAAAAACAATCAATTTAAAATTCTAAACAAAATTGAGTTTAACGAAAACGTAAAATTATTCTCCCAATTTGACTATATACTTAGCTGCGCAGATATTGGAGCTAATAAATATGAATTTTTAGAGAATATATTTAATGACACAGAAAAAGGATTTCAAATAAACGTTAACAATTTTGCCACAAAAAAACTATCGACCACACCTGAGCTTCTTGTAATACCAGAAAATAGATTGAACAACCAAGAGCTTGAGTATATTATTGAGTCAGATGAAGAAACAATTCAAAATATTTCTTTCACAGATATTTCATACAAAAATAATCCTAGTTATATTCGTGAACTGTTTAATATCAATTCTAGTGTTGAAGTAAATAATAATACTAAATCAATCAAAGAAGTCTTTCAAATTCCAAATATACAAGATCCAAGCATCGATGTTGCCAGTTTTTTTACTGACCTAAGCTACACTTTTGAAAACAATCAGCTAAATTTATATCAAAACCCAATCGGTGAGTTATTTATAAATGAAAACAAAGTCCTAGAAAATGAAAAGATTTTAATTGCAAGTGAGGCAATACCATCTAATGTAATCTTAATTGACTCGCAAGAGTTAATATTAGAATCGCAAGGTGTAATCACTGCAAGTAGGGATACTGCGATCGAAATTCCCACTTTTGAAAATGAATATGCACAACTAGATATTAAAAAACCAAACTTAATTAATATTAGTAGTTTTATCGAATCAGGAAATAGTAATTACATAGAGATAAAAAACCAAAATTTTCAGTTTGATAACCTCATTGATAATGGCTCATTTGAAGAAGGTCTTTGGAAAAAGGAAGTAGACGATTGTTTCAATTATGACAGTGACCCAGTTATTGATATTGCTTTAGAATCGAATATTACAACTGATGGAAAAAACGCATTAAAATTATCTTCTACGCGCCATAAAGGCTGTACATTTAAAAATATTAGCATTGAAGAGAATAGTAGCTATAATCTTTCATTTGATTACTACACAATTAATAATAATAGGTTTGGAGTTGAGAAATTATTTTCTGATCCTAATGATGAAAGCAAGTTACTTAGGGATGAGATAGTAATAACTTCAGATGATAATGAAGAGTGGTTTGAGTATAATTCAATCATAGAGTCGCCAGATACAGAAGATTTTAGGTTGACACTAAGTACTTTTGAAACAGATAGGCAAACAAAAAACGATGTTATTTTTGATAATTTTAAAATTCAAAAGATTCCAGAATTAAAAAACAAATTATTCGTAGTCAACAATTTACCTGATACAGTAAGTGATGTGAAAATTTCTAATGTAAAAAGAGAGTCTCCAAATAAAATTACTGCGGATATTTCTAATTTAAATTCTAATAATTTTGTTCTCAGGTTTCATGAATCCTATAACCCAAAATGGAATATTAGCATTGTTGATAGAAATAAGAATCCTATCAATGCAACAATAAACCAAGTAAAAGTTGATACTATTGAGAATGCTTGGAGTGTTGAAATTAACGATAACAGTATTACTGAATTTGATACGTTTAATGTTTCAATTAAATTCACACCACAGCGCTGGTTTAATTTTGGATTATTAGTTTCTGGTTTGACTTTCATGCTTATGATTGGGTATCTTGCTTATGAATATTGGAAAAGACATTATCAAATTCAATGGCTGGGTGGTGATGGTAGGGCTCAATCAAATACCCAACCAATTCAAAATAAGCCAAATACACAATCCCATGAAACAGACAGTTTTCCAATTATTGAAGTCAGTCCTAACAATAAAAAGTTTATTCTCAAAAACTATCAAAAGCCAAAATCTAAAAACACTTACAATAAAGTAAATGGTGTCAAAGATGAACCTAAGTCAAATACTACCAAAGTACATCTTTAAAAATTGTAACATGCTTTAGCTTGTATTGAGTAACAATGTTGATAGTTCAAAATAAATACTAGGTTAAAATTATTTCAATTTTACTTTAAAATAGATAAAATATCAAATTTTTTCTAAAAATCCTTGTCAGTTACCCTTTTGACTCTCAATATATAAACATTATCTAAATATATGTTCAACTCAATCAAAAAAATATTTGTTACAGTATATTCTATATCTCTATTATTCACAGTCGGTCTATTTACAAACGCTCAATACGGTTCAGTTCCAGACAGTAACAATCCAGATTTTGGGACTGCATTAGCAGATTTCCCTGGAGAGGCAACAGAAACCAAAATCGAAAACGTGAGCGGTAATCCTGGTGAAGTAGTTTCAGCTACTAGTCCAGTTGCAGGTATATCTAAATTGGATTTTACATTCAAAAACCCAGTAAGTAACGCATCCATCGATATTAAAATCGCATCCATCAAGGAAATCTCTGGTGAACTAGAGTCCGGAGAGCCACTATCAGTAATTACAATGGAACTAGAAAACGCAACCAAAGATGATCTTGATGTAACAACTGGTTTCAAAATTACACCTGAGAGGCGAAGTATTTATAACGACATCGAAGCTCTCATATTTAACTCTCCTGGTGTCCCAGTAAACATTGTTTCTCTAGGAACTGATAGTGATGGAAATTTCTTGTATGAAACAAACTCTGTTGCGTACTCAGATTTCGTTGTCGCAGGACAAGGTAATAACCTCAGCGGAGGATTACTTCGAACAGGAGGTATACAAAAGCAAAAAGGGTTTGTTGTTTTTCTTGGTATTATGAGTATTCTAGGAGGTGTTTTCTTATTAGTAGATAGATTTTCAAAAACATCAAAAAATTAGACCTACCAAAGGGGTAGATCTATTCTATGTATGGTTTTAGTTTTCATCTTGAGAAGCTAAAAATTCTTCTTTAGCAGTGTCTGTAGCCTTTTCTTGATCTTCTAAAGTTATTCCTTCAGCTAATGCTTTCATAGAAATAATAGTTTTAATCTCAAGTAGTTGAAGTTTAAGATCAAGCTCAATCCTAGTTCTTTCTTTTGAAGCCGATTCAAGTCTTTTTCCTATTTCACTAAATTTTTCACTCATCTCTTTTAGATAATAAATGATCAAGACAACCACCACACCGAGTATCCCAATTACACTTTGTAAATACTGAGCATAAGTTAGATATTCAGTTGTGTTGTTATTACCAAATATACCAGCAAAAATGTCAAGGTTTAGCATTTCAAATCCTCTGAAAACTATTTAAATAATAGCATATTTATGACATAAAGTCAACAATATATCGAAAATTAAAAAATGCATTTATAAAAACATAGGTTTACAAAAAAGTAAACCTATTTTATCGAGTGATTTAATTAAAATTATTTCCACCTAATAATCTTGAATCATATTTTGTTAAGATAAATTGGTTTTTTGAAACTTGGTCTACAGATTTAAGTTCTAACTCCAACTTATATATCCTTTTATTACACTCATAGATCTGATTAGATAAATCTAGATTACTTTTGGTTAAATAATGAAATAAGATACCCACTATTAAAACAAATATCAATAACATATATGAAGCAATTACAATCAAATCGCCTGTCTTTACAAAGCTAGATACATCACCAAAACAAAGTGTAGCTATCATAACCCACACAAAACTAAATAAGGGATAATATGAGTAATAGTAATAAAATTTAACTTTAGTCAAAAATCATCAAAAAATTAGACCTACCTAAGGACAGATCTATAAACAAAATAGTCTAAATAACTTAAATTATATTTATATAAATAGCTTTTTATTGACTAAAATTGCATCTTTAGTTAGCTTTAGAAACAATATGAAACTATCGAGCGAAATTAAATCAATATTTGAGAATAAAAATGAGTCAACATTCGGAGATTTTCTACACAAAATACAACATAAAGGTTTTGGTGTATTGTTGGTAATATTATCCCTACCATCTGCCCTGCCAGTTCCAGCACCTGGGTATTCTATACCTTTTGGAATAGTTCTATTTCTAATTGGAATTCAGTTAGTAGGGGGTAAAAAGAAAGTTTGGTTTCCAGACAAAATAAAAAATAAAAAATTACCTGCTAGCAGTGGAAAACTAATTAATGGAATGATAGGATTTCTAAAGTTTTTCGAAAATTTCATCCGACCTAGATTGAGATTTCTGACAAAAGGTGTAATGTATAAATTAGTTGGTTTAATTGTTACTTTGTGTGCCGTTTCTATGATGATTCCAATTCCTCTAACTAATACTATCCCAGCTTTTGGTATCTTCCTAATCGGGTTAGGGTTACTCGAAGAAGATGGACTGGTTATTTTATTAGGTATTCTAGCTTGTTTGATAGGTCTTTCTCTTACATCAACAATTCTATATTTCTTTATAGTTTTAGGGTCTGAAGGTATCCAAATTGTCCAGGATAATTACGACATGGTCACAGATTCAATTAAAAATTGGGTTAAAAATCTGGTGTAAATTAATTGACAATACAGTTAGGCTAAATTCTAATCAAACTATAAACCGAAAATCTCAAATATATGCTATTTATTGTCACCGATCATGCTGGATATGAATTAAAACAAGAAATTATTAAACTATTATCAAAAACCAAAATAAAATTTACCGATCTTACGCCAAAATTAATTCCTGGTGATGATTATCCAGATAGAGCCAAAGAATTAGCCGAAAAAATCAAAGAAAATCCAGGCTCAAAAGGTATAGCTCTTTGCGGCGCAGGGCAAGGAATTTGCATTGCTCTAAACAGGTATAGTTGGATTAGAGCAGGGATATATCAAAAACGTGAAGTTGTTAGACTCCTCAGATCTCATAATGACGGGAATGTGCTCTGTTTGCCAGGTAGGTTTATGAATGGAGCAAAAGCTATTAAATTAATCAAAGTTTTTTGTAATACACCTTACGAAGGTGAAGAGAGGCATTCCAGAAGAATTAAGTCAATCTCCTAATCCTCCTCATGGGTTTTTGTAGAATTCATAAATAATGAACAACTTAGTGCAAAAACTATCCCAGTAATTGATGCTATACTAGCTAATCCTGCAGTGGAGATTATTATCAAGACACTTGTCCAAGCAAAACTTTGAGAAATTATTTTGACTTTTTTTGTAACTGCTTTGTTTTTTTCATAAATATCTATATGCTTTAGAGTTTTTTCAAAAGCTTTGATTGATTTTACTTTTTTATACATTCTGCTGCTGCTTCTCAGGAACATCCACAGACTAATTAGTAAAAAAACAGTCGTAGGGAGACCTGGGATAAAAACTCCTGCCCAAGCAATAGCCAAAAACAATAACCCTAAAATAAAATAGACCACTCTTTTCATAGCAAGATATTATTTTATATCAACGAAGTTTACAATAGATAAAAAATATGAACCAGTTGCCTGGCCATATTAATTTCAATAGAGTTTGTTTTATCTCCAAACTGCTAAAATAATTCCAACAATTCCGAGGTAAACTGCCATATAGCCAACATGTAAAAACCAATCTTTGGCTCTACTAGTCATACCTTTCGTTTTATCGTATACAACACTATTAAAGGTAAAAGACCCTGCAAATACAGCAAGTAGTAGGCCGATAGTTAGTCCATCAAACCACGAAGTAACTCCGCTAAATCCAACAAAGATTGCGGCAACCAGCATTCCAACGATACTAGAAACTACTGTTAGACCCATTGCAGAACCACTGCCAGAAAGATCTTTATCTGTTAGACCTTTGTTTTCCATCCAGGCTTTACCAAAAATTGGTCCATACCATAGAGAGCCAACTACAAAGCTCATTATTACACTTACTAAAACTGCGATTAAATTGATATCAGGATAAGACATATACATTTTTGTATATAAATTACTAACAAAATTTAAATTGATGTCAATAATAATTAAAATATTTTTAGCTATTTTCTATTTTTAATCAGGTTTTTTAATCAGGTTTTTTAATCTAGTAATCATTTCCATTGAATAATTTCTTATTTCATTATTTTCTCTTCCAGTATAACCAATTTGAAGGATCTTCTCAGAATAATTTAAATAATTAGTAATATATATTTTGTTTCCACCTAGTTGCTTAAAGGGCTCCAAGTCTAGAATACTATTATCTAAATCCTCATATCTTTGAGCAGAAAAAATTGATTCAGAAAAGCCACTAATTTTATTAATAAATTCCATGTGTTCATTGTATAGACTCTCCACTGTTGATTTAATAGTATTAAAATTATCTCTTACAATGTTCAGGTTTATGTTCCTACTTTTTGCTAGATTCGGTCTTTTTTCTAAGAATAATAAGGCCTCTTCCAAATCCTTCATTCTTGAGGCAGCTCTTTTACCAGAATAATATTCAAATATTACCTTAGATGTGGACATAGGTGTATAATCCTGACGGTATAGCTCGGATTTATTTCCATCGTTGGTTAATTCTTGAATTATTCTAATTTGTCTAACATTCCATGTCAGCTTATTTCGATCATAAGTTTCATCCAATTCTTTTTTAAGAGATGGGGTAATTACATATTTTTCGAAATCTGCAACCAAATCTTTATCCTCTTTCATTTTATCAGGAGTGAGTCCAGCATTTTTCATTTTAACAATTTTTTCTACCAAAGCAGCCAACCCCTCATCTCTATTTTCACCAGTTTTTGTCCTTTTTTGTGAAGCAATTTTATAAATATCTTCAGGGTTATCATAGAATTGGTCATAAATTTTCATATCTAGTGCAATCCTGCTTTCTCCAATTGGTACTCTAATACCATTCGGGTTTTGCTCAGATTTCAGAGCATTTAGAAATTTTATTGATTTTAATTTTCTATTAGTCTCTTCGCTCACAGTTTCACCTTTTTTAACTGCTAGATAAATTTTGGGACCAGTTCTAGCAAATGAGACTTTGTGCCAGTCATCTTCATGAATACTTTTTTTAATACACTCCCACATTTCAACAATGACTTGGTCTGCGATTGCATATCCAAGATTTTCATTAAATTCTTTGACACCCACATCGAAGAAATATACTTTGGAGTACTCATCATTAATAATTTCATTAAACATATATGAAAAAGGCTTCATATACTCATTTAATAAAGGGTCATACAAAATATTCTCAACATATTGAAGAATCTCCATTGAAGTATATCCACCAGTTTTTTTATCATGGGTTATTGCACTATAAACCATTGCTCCGATTTTGTTATCAACTTTGAATAAATAATCAGCTTTGGCACGTACCTCAGCATGGTAACTAGCTCTGTGCTCCAACTCTTTACCATACTTCTTATGAACATAATCAGGGTAAATTGATTTTCTTTTGATTGACTCTAAGTAATCAGATAGTTTTTCATTGTTAATTTCACCATTTTTATCTCTAAAAATATTTATTGTGTAATCTAGTTGCTGTTGATCACAAAGTAGGCCTCTCCTAAAAAATGCCATAAATATCTGTTGCTCAGATTCATTCTGAGGTATCCTAATATCATCGATTTTATCATCTTTTAATGCAACTGGTTCATTCTTTAAAATATTCTTTGTTATAACTTCTTCCTCACCATTCTCACCAACAATAGTTTGGCTTGTCTCATATTGGTACCAACCTTTGATTTGACCAACCCTATCTTTTATTTGTTTTTTAATATCGCTTATTATACTCTCATCATTAGTTCCTAGAACTGCAACAGTAAATTCATCACCACCATGTCTATCAACAATAATCTCAATCTCTTCTTTTTTGGCAGTGCTAGTGGATGCTTGATATGTGGAGAATGGGTCTACATCCTCTTCTGATTCTTGGTTATATTTTTCTTGGAGTTCGAAGGATAAGTTTTGAATAGTAGCAGCAAACTTGTTTAAAATAATATCTGCATATTTATTACCTTTATCATCTTCATATTTATCAGCATTGCTGAGTCTTGTAATATCTAAACCTAGAAAAACGACAGGTTTATTAGGGTTGTATTTACCATTATTCAAACCAATTTTTTGAAATATTTTACTAGTAAAAGCTGCTCTATTCAACATAGGAACGGGCGGAGCGTATTCTGGTTCTTGGTTTGAGTGGAAATAAAAAGAACTACCAGAACCCAAGCCAGCATCCAAGACAACAGTTCTAAAATTTCGATTTAATGCTTCTTTTCCATAAAGACCCTCTTTGGAATTAATAATACTATCAACAGAAGGGAAAACATCAAATATATACTCTAGTTTTGCATCTCTCTCCTCAGCTGTCTCATATACCTCATTCCCAAAAAGTTTAGATAGTGCCCTTCTTGCTTGTAAATGCCTTGCGAAGTTTGATTTTGTATCCTGATTATCAACACTGGTTGATATCTTAGAGGTAATACTTTCTGTAGTTTGTTGACCTGGGTGAGTTTCAATAGATTTTTTAAGAATTGATGGCTTCATTGGACAAAGTGTTATTAGAATAATTATAGCATAGATATTGTATCTTGACAATTATTAATTGCTTTGTTTTACTCAACTTGTTGCGACTGTAGCTCAGTTGGTTTAGAGCACCGCCCTGTCACGGCGGGGGTCGCGGGTTCGAGTCCCGTCAGTCGCGCCACTTAGTCTTAATTTATTACGACAACAAATTGCCTATAGGCAATTATTTTACGTCTACATAAAATTACCTCCTAAAAATTCTATCTAATTGTCAGGGTAACCAATTATATAGGCATTCTCAGACCCTTCTCTTCTCCAAAAATCTAGTGATTTTCAGAGCCTTCAAAAATTCAAGACTAAATAACCACCTTCAAGGAATTATTTCATATCTATATATTCTCTCACGAATCAAAAGATTCACACTCCCCAAAATTTAATACGAACATTTTTAAATTCGAATCTAATAAAAACTCAGCTCGTATGATATATATAATGGCTTAGGTTAATTTCTTGACAAAAGGTTTAAATTATTCTATAATATTAAAACATCGCGGGATTGAGTAATGGCAGCTCATCTGGCTCATAACCAGATAGTCCAGGTTCGAGTCCTGGTCCCGCCACCAAAAAAATAGCTAAAGCACTTTAATCGAGTATTTTAGCTATTTTTTTCTTGACAATTTTAATAAAATTAAGAAATATAGTTGTTAACATACAACATATTTATGCCGAGAAGAAAAAGAGTTCTAAAACGACCAGCAATCAAACAAGACAAAACCTTTAACAGTCTATTAGTTTCTAGATTAATAAATAGAATTATGTGGGATGGTAAAAAAACTATTGCTACAAAAATTGTAAACGATGCTATTAAATCAGCTAGTGATGAGTTACAAGTAGCTCCATTAGATGTTGTTGAAACAGCTATCACTAATGTTAAACCTCAAATCGAGGTAAAAAGCGTTAGAGTAGGTGGTGCCAATTACCAAGTACCAATCGAGCCATACGAGGCTAGAGCTCTTCGTTTAGGTCTGACATGGATAGTAAATTCTGCTAGAAACATCAAAGGAAAACCAATGTCTGCAAAATTAAAACAAGTATTAGTAGAATCTTACAATGGTGAAGGCGCTGCAGTTGCCAAAAGAAATTCAGTACACCAAACTGCCGCTGGAAACAAAGCATTTGCCCACCTTGCAATGAGAATTGGAAAGAAAAAGTAAATCGATATCAATATATCGATTTACGAGAAACTAGTAAAATTCTCTGAATTTTGCGTTAAGGTTTCCAAAAGATATCAATATATCGATTTACGGGAGTGAATTAATACCGAAGTATAAATTTACAAAAGTTTCAAAATCTTCTAGATTTTGTTACATCGTCGAATTACAATTACTTACAACAATTAGCTGAATAATAATTGAAAAGATATCAATTCTAATTCCGGGCTTGTCCTGGAATTTATTTTATTTACGATATGATTAATAATTACAATTTTCAAGAAGGCGAAGTTTTATTAATTGATAAACCAATTGGTTGGACATCTTTTGATGTAATTAGGAAACTACAAGGAGCTTCAAAATATAGAAAATTTGGTCATGCAGGAACATTAGACCCGCTTGCAACAGGTCTATTAATAATTTGTAGTGGTAAAAAAACTAAAACCATAGACGGTTATCAAGGTATGGAAAAAGAGTATATTGTAAAATTCTATCTGGGCGCAGAGACAAAAACATATGATAGTGAATTTGATCCAGAGAATTTTGCTGATACTAATAATTTAGATAAAAAAACAATCCAACGCACTATTGATGAGAATTTTATTGGTAAAATACAACAAACTCCGCCAGTATATTCTGCCATAAAAGTCAATGGGGTCAGAGCCTACAAAAAAGCCAGGAGTGGCCAAGAAGTTAAATTAAAATCAAGAGAGGTTGAAATAAAGCAATTTAAAATAACTGGCTTTCAGCCAGACCAAGTTGTACACCTAAAGAATGGAGATTCAGCAAATCTAAGCCTTGTTTCTGCAACAATAAATTGCTCCAAAGGAACATATATCAGGTCTCTCGTGCATGATTTAGGTCAAAAACTCCATGTTGGTGGCTACATAAAAGATCTAAGACGAACCAAAATAGGTGAATATAGTGTTTCGGACGCAACCCCTCTAGAAACAGTAATCAATACTATTGAAAAAAATAGAGCAAAGTAATTTATACACGATTTTTTAGTAAAATCTCAATATTTTTAACGCAAGCTTGCATATTAACATATGCCTCATAAGGAGATGAAAATTCCTGAACCAATTTGTCGTTATTTAAATATAGTTTAGTGTCCAAATATTTTAAATAAAATGGATCTTGGAATCCTGCAAATTTTTTCGCAATTCCTTTTACAAAATCAGGTGAGTCACCCGATGAGTTGTTCAACTCAGTAGAAATTAAAAATGCCGCATATTCCCACATTCTCAGCACTGATCTTTGTAATTGGTTATATAGATAAAATGACGGCTTCTCATTAATTCTCATACTATCCTCAATTTCGTTGCCAGCTCTTCTGGTTCTTTTTAGCAAGAACTTACTATATTTCAAACCTATATCCATACCAAAAGCCCTAGTTGCGGTTAATTTGTCCTTTTCAAAGATTAAATCATTAACCTCTCTAAACATATTATCTGGTACGTAAAAAAACTGCAGCTCCTTGTCGTTTTCCTCATTAATCCAATTAACAGTGTTTCCATTAAATTTCCTCAACTGTGATAGTTTAATTTGGTTAACGCGAATTTTATTTCCTCTATTTCTTAACAAAAACCTACAGTTTTCCATTGTGCTGGAAATTTTTTCCATCTCTAGATTTCTATATAGCTGCGGCATAAAAATCATCTCAGCTTTTTTCTCAAAATGTTTATTAAAACTCAGATTAGTTTTCATCAATCTTCTGGCCCATAAGCTACTATTGTAGATGCTTGTAAGACTATCTCCGTGGTAAGCATCAGCAACCAAGATTATACTTTCTTTAGAGACCAGTTCAGATAATAAAGCCAAAAGCCTCGGGTTATTAGTTGCAGTATAATCTAGAAATTCTCCAGATACAATCAGGTTTACTTTGAGATCAAACAAGTTAATAAAACTAAAGAGTGGGAAATAGACATCTTGGACTAACTGCTGATATGTTTTTTGAATCCTGGAGTCATCCAAAAAAGGTGTGTCTTTATCGCTTATCCTATCAATAATTGATGCTAAATGATAAGACTTGTGTAGTGTGCATCTGATTGTAACTGGGTTAATTCTTTGGTTTTTCTTGGTTATCATATAGACGCTAGATTAAATTTACAATCTTTTTTATCTGTTCACTCCATTTGTGTTT
>CALIJC010000026.1 GCA_938017575.1 uncultured Patescibacteria group bacterium | reverse complement strand
ACCCAGGTCAAACTATAGGTAACTGATACCAGTAATATTACTGCAACGACCATCATCAAAAAAGGCGGAATTTTAACCCTTTCTCTCTTTTTCCCATTGTTCATGCTAAAATATAGAAATTTTTACCCAAATTTGTCAAGGTAAAGCCAATTTAATATGATCTGAAATTATTTATCGTTTTTAAAAAGTGTTTCCTCAACTAAATTAGTTAAATTAAAAATATTTCGAATTTTTCGTGGGTTTTTTGCGCCCTCAATAAAATTAATCACCAAATGCACAGATAAAAGAATAATTACAGTTGGGGCAAAGTTAAGGAAGACTATATCAAAAAATAGGAACAATGCAATAATAAACAAGATTAATTCAACAAATCTCAGGGTTGTAAAAAATTTGTAGTGAATACCCTTTTTAAAACCTTCTATGACAAAGCTTAGGCTATAAAGTAAATAAGCTAAAAAAACAATGAAAATAGGCGATGGTAATAACAATATTAAATACCAAAACAACCCATAACCAGCATAAGTTGCTGGCTCATTCACTACATAATAATAAAAATACGAAACTAAAATCGGTAAATAGAAGAAAATTGAAAAAACTATTGTAGAAATATGTAAAAACTTATCAAATTTTTTTTCTAGTTGTGTGTCATTTTTAATACAACGGTTTAAATTATTCGCTATGCTGAGGAATAAATAAGCTAACCCAAAAATAGGCAGAAAGTATACTAAAGCAGGCGAGAATTCTGTAGGTCCTCTGGTTATAAAGAGAAAAACTAAAAAGCCAACAAGCACCAAATTATCTAAAAATGAGGTATCTGCAATTTTTAATGGTTTTTGCTTGGAATCCATATAATTAAACGTATTTCATATTAGCTTTCTAGTCAAAACATAAAATAGTGGATATATATTTTGCTGTACCACCATTTGGGAAGATGAGGTGAATTTGGTGTTACATTTCTCTCCAAATCTTGTTATGTATCTAAAATTAAACCAATTATCAATAGTTTAATGCGCTCAGGTTATTGTAAAATTTGCAAGATACTAGGCCCTCTATATTTATATAGGTTTACCTAATATTTATGAATTCATATCCAACCATAAAATTAATAAATTCTAAAAATAAGGAGGTTGTTGTTTTGTAGTTTATTATTGAGTGTTTATCTCATTAATTAATATCAAGTCTATTAATTCGATAATTAAATACGAGGCCAGCAAAATAGGTGTGATAATTGGAAGATTTAATACATTTGTAAATATCAAAAACAAAATCATAGCTACTAAAATATAACACTTTCTTATCTTTAGCATCAGTAAATTTAACCCTACCGTTTTTGATTTAGATATATCGTCTGATTTTTTGATTATATTCGTGAGGTTGCTATAAAATAAATATGGAGATGAAAAGAAAAGAGGGAAAAGATAATCCAATTCTGAACTCCATACTAAATTTACTGTCAAATCTACACGCCCTCTAACATATACTATATATGTTACTATAGTTATTACAAAAATAATAATTACATCTTTCCAAAGGAATTTAGATTGAGTCATATGAAGTATATCTTCTATTTTGCTACTTATCTTTCTTTTTGAAATCTAGAGAAACTGAATTAATACAATATCTTTGACCTGTTGGTTGTGGGCCGTCGCCAAAAACGTGACCCAGATGACCTCCGCAGTTGTTGCAGTGAACCTCGGTCCTAGGTAGAAACAATTTGAAATCTTTTTGCTCCCCGACATTTTCCCCATTCACAGGACTGTAAAAACTTGGCCAACCAGTTCCTGAATCAAATTTGGTCGATGAATCAAATAATTCCACCCCGCATGCTTTGCAAATGTACATTCCCTCGTCTTTTTTATCATGCAGCTCCCCAGTAAAAGCTCTCTCAGTTCCATGCTGGCGCAGAACTTTGAACTCCTCTTCAGTTAGCTGCTGTTTCCACTCCTCTTCTGTTTTGTTTACTTTATATGTCATATAAATTTATTACGTAAAAACAGTTATAAACGTCAAACTTGATGTCTTAGAATAACGAAGCTAAGATTGTTTGGGCATATATCTTTTTGACATAGCTTTGTTTTTAGATCAACTGTTTAGTAATTAAATGCTTAAAAAATTTCTGCAAAAATATCCTCTAATTTCATTTATAACTCTAAGCTACGCATTAGCTTGGGCAATCTGGCTACCCTGGATTTATTTCAACCAGTCGGATTTATCAATTGTATCAGCGAGATGGTATATTTATGCTGGGACTTTTGCTCCATCTGTTTCTGCAATAATTATTTGGCTAGTTGAAGGCAAGAAATATGAGGCTGCTAGAACTCTCAAATCAATTTTCAAAATACCTAAACAATCACTGCTAGCGAGTATATATTTCCTGTTTCCATTAGCAGTTTTTATTGGCCTCAATCTGGCAAACTTGGTTTTTACTGGGGCTATTTTAGACGAAGTAACAATCTTAGGCAATTTGGTTAGCATTCTCAAACTACCACTAACTCTTTTAATTGTAGTACTTTTATTTGCAGGCCCACTTGGTGAAGAGTTAGGTTGGCGAAGTTTCATGTTGCCGAGATTATTATCAAAATATTCAATTACTAAATCCAGTATTATCATTGGAATAGTTTGGTCATTTTGGCATTTACCACTTTTCTTTTTTGAAAGTTGGCGAATAGGAGTTAATCCGGTAATCTACCTACCATTGTATACTACAGGGTTAATATTCATTTCAACCTTCCTAACCAAAATCTGGGTTGAATCTAAACAAAGTCTGTTTGCCGTCATTATTTTTCACGCCGCATTCAATTACCTTGTTTCTAGGTATAGCGTTGTTTTTGAGGATTTATCCAGCTTGCAATTTATGTCAGGTTTGCTGGCTACATTTGTTGTAGTAAATTTTTTGACGAGAAAAAGTTTTTCTTTTAAACTAGGGTTAAATGGACGCAGTTAAACCAAATATAATTCGCAGCAATCGCCGTACTATCAGCATTCAAATTAATTCTCAAGGTCAGGTGGTGGTCAGAGCTCCTAGTCGTGCTTCAGATCGTGATATCTCCAAAGTTCTCACCGAGAAAAATGATTGGATTCAAAAAACCCTCCAAAAAATGAGTAGCAAATCGCCCCAAATTAAATTAATAACTAACCAGTATATTTATATTCAAGGTGGAAAATTTTCAATTACTTTCGATCCAGAAAAAACCACAGCAACTTTCAAAACCGATTCCTTTGTTCTCCCTTCCAAAGGTTATAGAGATGACCATTTACATAGCTATATAAAACAAAAGTTCTTCCCCCATCTCAAAGCAAAAGTAGTAAAATTTGCCCAGCAAATGGAGGTCGATTCAAAAATTTCCAAAATAAGATTATCAAAAGCCACAACCAATTGGGGGAGTTGTAATTCCAAAGGAACGATTTCACTAAACTGGAAATTAGCCTGCCTCCCTAAAGGTCTTCAAGATTATATAATTATTCATGAATTATCACATTTGGATCATATGAATCACTCGCCAGCATTTTGGAGTAGGGTAGAAAGATTTTTCCCAGACTATAAATTAGCCAAAAAAAAGCTAAAACAATTCAGCTTGAAGTAAGTAAATTAAAATATTTACGATACTCTTGTATTCAATCCTTACTTGCCCTCTGCCTATGAATGTTTTAGTAATTTTCATTTAAAAGTGATTTTGCATTACTTTTTTTAAATTGATACTACGGTCATCAATTCCTTTATATATGGAATGTTTTGAAAATATACTTAAATAGCTTTGATTTAAAGTGAATAGAATTTTATTCAATACTTTTGTCAGCAAAAGTATACACAAAACTGCTCTTAAACAGAATTTTCTTAACGCAAATTTATTCAAACAGGGTCGTTTAAATAAATTCACTAAAAGTCCTGTGGGCAGAGGGCTTATAAAAGATGCTCAAGGGTGAAATAAAGTTAAATTTCAATTATTAAAAGAACTGATTGTAATGAAAATAATAATTCAATTGCAATCTATTGACATTTAAATACTTCTCAAAAAACCTAAAAACATGAAACTTGTAAACATAAAAGATTTTGGACTAAAGGGTGAAAATTATTATTGGAAAAGAAAAGAATTATACCGCATAACCGAGTTAGAACTAGCTGAAATTGGTGTTAATAGCGGTGACATGTATGTTGATGAATCGATAATTCAACCTCTTCTCAATGCTAATAGCCAGTTAAACAAATCAGGGTATTATCTATTTGTAGCTGATGGCTATAGAAGTAATCAAATGTATGAGCTGGTGTATAAAAAGAGGGTTAAAGCGACTCATCTGAATGCAGACCCAGGTGCAATTAATCTAATTGATAAACCTCATTCCAAAGGCACTGTTGTAGATATTGCTTTATACGATTTAGAAACTAACAAAGAGATTTATTTGAGAGATAAGCAAGATGATCCAGAGGCTTACTATGTAGATTTCTATAGTAATAAAACTGATGAAAAATCAAAAGAATTCTGCAGGCTGCAACAGTTATTGAAATCTGTAATGTATTCAAATGGTTTTGTATATGGTGTCAAAAATGAATACTGGCATTTTGATTACAAGGGTTAGATTCAAAGATGGGTTATTCTTTTGGTGCAGGTTTCTGTTTGGTTTTCACAGAGACATAAAAACACAAAATCGCCAATAACAGTGGAGGTAAGATATTATCATTGAAATTATAGTGAACAATAGTAGCTCCAATCATTAGTGTTGACAGCAAAAAAGCAGATCTAGATGCAAATTTTTTCAATAACAGTCCTAAGCCAAAAGCAATTTCCAAAACCCCAACAAGATACATAATCCATAAATCCATCCCCCAGCTGTTAAAGTTAGCCACAATTTCGGGGGAGTTAGTCAGTTTTGAACTTCCACTGATAAAGAAAAATACAACAAGCAATATCCTGAGGATCCAAATTTTCATAATACTTTTAATCTAATAAAAAACAAAAACCTTGTCTAATTTTGACTAGAGTGGTTGATTCTATTATAATTAAATAAAAATGAAATTCCTAACTGTTCTATTGGCATTAATTAGCTTTCTGGTTGCTCCAGTGAGTGTTTTTAGTGAAACTGAATTTACAGATTTCGAGTCAAATCCAGAGTTTAAAATCAACCAAATCCGTCAAAAATATCTCCAAAAAGACACACCAAATTTACTTTTTCAAGATTTCTTTTCTCAGCAGTGGCGTTTTCCAATTCAAGCGCCTAACAGTTTCTATGTAACTCAAGGATATAACGGCATATTCTCTCACCAAAACAAACAAGCTCTAGATATGAGCACTCCAAATGGTGTTGTGGCAGCGGCTCAAAGCGGTACAGTTGGAATTGTCAATTTCGGTGGCAAATGGGATGGGTGGTGCAATTCCTATAACGACTGTTTTAATAAAGGCGGAATTTGGAATGGAAATCATATTGTAATAAATCACCCTAATGGTACCAGTTCATATTATATCCACATGAAGCCAAATTCACTTATGCCCGGAATCTTCGAAGGCAAACAAGTAACTATTGGCACACCACTGGGAATAGTTGGAGGTACGGGTTTTACTTGCAATATTGGCTGTAGCGCACCTTTTGAACATCTCCATTTCCAGGTTAATTCTGGGGTAAATACTATCTCAACTCCTTTTGAAGATTGCCAAAATGTAGCTAACAACTGCGTTAACAATATTCCCCAAGAAGGTAATGATTACCTATCAATTAATTACCCCCCAGCTAATCAGCTAAACACGGGGCCAATTTATCTCTACGGTCAGAGAAAAAACATTGATCAAAATCTGAGGATATCCAATAACAAAACCAATTGGTTCTTTTCACCTACAGGAGAGCTGCAAATCAATAACCTTTGCCTTACTGACAATGGGTCTTTGGCTATTACAACCTGCAGTAACACAAATTCTCAAAAATGGACACCGGATGAAGATAATTCAATAAAAAATATTCAAACTGGTAGGTGCCTCGCTAGAGCAAATGATAATATCAACACAATTGTAACTGCCGAAAATTGCAGCGGTTCTTTGACTCAAGAATTCAGACACGTTTCCCAGCCAGTAATCATTAATACATTCTAATTTGCCCCTATGAAAAAAAAATTCCTATTCGTTCCTATTATTATTTCCTTTGCCTTGTTCATATTTCTTGCTTTCGAATCCTCCAATCAAAATAGTTCGACTTCTGTTGCCAAAGAACCTTCTACTGAAAATAATTTAATTAGTCCCAAAGCTGAAACCGCCGCCCCAGATTCCACAATTGGTGAAATTGATAATCAAGAAAATAAGGATAACTTAGATAATAACTCTCCAACTGGAATAAACCAATTAGAATCAGAAACAAATTCAATCAATTCAAACCCTACTGATACAAATAATTCTACTGACGCCCCAGGCTATACATTATCTGGCGATGGGTGCCAAACCAATCAAATACCAAGCACCTGTGATTTGCAGTTTGATAACCAAAATGTTTTGAACCTAAAGGAATGTGCAGAGGTAGAAGTCAATACCAATTGCAATTTGTATAGCTACTCTGTCCAAAAAGAAGAAGCTGATAAATTGTATGTTTTCAAAGAATACACAGACGATAAAGGCGTTGTACTACTAGAGGTTCTGGAAGTGGATAAAAATAACTACGAGCCAAAAATTATAACCAGCGTAATCAATGACAAAAGTATTTCACAATCATTGGTTGATTACGATAAGGCTTATAATTCATATAAAAAGTAGCTGCTGATATATATGGCAATTAAAATCATAATTTCAAAGTATTAACCTGTTTAATCAAAAAAAGTTTGACAAGATTGCTATAAAATCTCTATATATTATCACATAGAGGAACGATAACATAGAGCGACTTGTAAACAGAATATTTGGTCAATTATTCTTTAAACAAAGATAATAAAAATTTTTCAGTTAGGTAGAGTCAACAGAGATAAATAGATAAACCCCTGTGTTCATTTTTTAAATAAATATACACATTTTACATTATTATGACATGGCACAAAAACATAGTAGGAGTATCCACAAGTCTATTCCTGCTTTCAACATTTACAGTCGGGCTTCCAGCTCAAGCATTCACTCCAAATTGGCAACAAGGAGCTAGTATACAATCAAGATACCAAGGTGATTTTGGATCTGCAGATTTCAGAGCTTCAATGGATAGATTAATCGAAAGTGGAGTTAATCACGTCTCATTAGTTGCTCCGCATTTCCAAAACGGTCCAAATGCTTCTGATATTTACGCAGGGGTAAACACTCCGGATGATGATGCTTTAATTAGCGGAATTAGATATCTAAAATCCCAAGGGGTTGAGGTTTCAATTAAACTATTCATGGAATCAGGTCAGGGGTGGAGAGCAGAAATCAGACCAAACGATAAAGCAACCTGGTTTGCAAACTATACCAATATTGCCACTAAATATGGACAAATAGCTCAGGCAGAAGGAGTAGCTATGATTGTTTTAGGTACTGAAATGGTTGGAGTTGCTTCAGCAGCACAAGATCCAGCAAACACACAATACTGGAGAGATTTAATCGCTAGTGTCCGAGGAGTTTATTCAGGAGCTTTGACCTACGGAGGTAACTGGGGTGGAGCTTACAACGAAAAAGAAGAAATTGAATTCTGGGACGACTTAGATTATATTGGAGTATCAGCATACTATGAACCAGGTAGATACGTTGATGGGAATAATGTAGAAGCTCTAAAAGGATACTGGGCTGGAATTGATCAAAATGAACTAGCACCATTATCAGCCAGATTCAACAAACCAATTATCTTTACAGAGGTTGGTTATAGAAATATTTCCGGAACTACAGTTGACCCATGGAATTTCTCTAGGAGCGGCGAACCAAATGAAGGTGAGCAGCGAGTCGCATATCAAGCTTTGTTTGAATATTTTAACAATTCAGATTATTTAGCAGGAATCCATTTGTGGGACTGGAGTAGCGATCCAAATGCTTGCGGTTCAAATAACTTTGACTATACTTATTGTGGCAAATTAGCCGAAGATGTTGTTAAACGGTACTACAGCGGAACTGGTGGAACAATCCCAACAACACTAGAAGAAATCCCTGTAGTGGAAGAGGTTGTCGAAGAAACAACTGAAGAGTTACCTGTAGATGATAGTGAAGTGGTTGCTGGTGAAACTGAAACAGAAGAAGAAATTGTTGAAGAAGTTCAAGAAACTGAAGAAGTAGTCGAAGAAGCTCTTGAAGAAACAACTGAAGAAGTAGTCAGCGAAGAAACTGTAATCGAAATAGATGAAGTCGATGCTGCAATAGAGGGCGCTGTGGAAGAAGTCGTAGAGGCTGACCCAGAAGAGGTCCAAGAAATTATTGATAACGCATCCCAAGAAGTCACCGAAGAAGTAACCAGCGAAGTTGTAGAAGAGTTACCATTAGATGATTCAAATATGACCGGAGCTCCAACACCAATCGCGCAAGATGATTCTACTGAGTCAAATGATTCTGATGAAAATGAGGATTCTTCTGACACTAACGCAAACACTGCTGATGAACCTGAATCTGAAGTTATTCCTGTAACTATCTTCAAAGATCCTTTGGTAACAAACGAGGTTGTTGAAGTCGAAGTAGAAATGGATAAAGAAGATGGAACTTTGGTTGCTAATGATAGTGAATCAAAAAATGCTGGTATGTTAGATATTTGGTGGGTTACTGATAGCGAAACTGTTGACGGTGAACAACCATTCAAAGCTATGGTAGAAGGATATGAGTTAGATGAGTATACTATGTACTGGCAAGTTGACGGTGATCAGCTAAATGAAATGGGAGATTCCCTAGAAGATTATCCACACAAAGAATCAATGGTTGATTTAACTAATTGGAATTGGGATGAACAAGGTGAATATGAAATAACTTTCATCGCCAAAAACAATGATGGAGAAATTATTTCTCAAAAAAGTGTTACAATCTTTGTTGTAAACTAGATTAAAGCTAACATAAAAAACACACCTAACTATTATAAGTAGGTGTGTTTTTTACACTTAGTAGTGATACTCTCGTAAGTGTTCTTGACAAAGGCTAAAAAATGGTGTATATTACCACTCTAGCTGTTTCGTCAGCTATTGGACAAATTATGGAGTAACTCCCATGAAAACCACAACATTCTCCCAGGTCATTTCTTTAATCAGCCGTAATAAGCTAGTTACAGGACTAATAGCTTCAACTGCGATCGCAGGGGTGGCATTTAGCGCTTTTGGTTTCAGGCCATTTGCACCTCGGAGAAGCTGCAGTCCAATCCAGTTACGTGATGGCCGTCCGACCATCGATTTCAACCCGTCTGATGCGTTTTTCCAAGTTACTATTGGAGAAATAAACGCAACCTATGATTTAGCAATTAAAAAAGCTAGAAGACTAGGAATCAGTTCGGCAGAAATGGAGCGCTACCTGAGGCGCCAGGACGAGAAGAGCTTGATAAGATTTTGGTTGTATGCAATGGGTCGTGATATAAATGATTGTTCGAAATCCATCGAATCAATTAAGTATCATCATGATTTTGCATCCGCAACTAATACGGCAACGTCTTTCGAAAGGAGGGCTGAGTCTATCTTGAAAGTATCTTCGTTTGAAGTCATTTCTAAGAGGTTTGCCTTTTAGTGTGCTTCAAGCCATAGAGTTTATTAGAGCAATCTAAATAACATCTGTGGGAAGTGATTTTGGAAGGGTTTTTACTTTCTTGTCGCTTCGTAATTCCCATGGAGAAATCTGTGGGCTAGGAAAAGAGGAAACTCTTTACAGTGTTTGGTAGAATCACTATAAAAAGCTACCATAATAGTATGGATGTCTATTACAGTTTGACTGTGATGATTAATCCATCATACCCAATTGAGCGATCAATGGGTTTTTTATTTTATATTTTTTTAAACAAACTAGGCTGCACTCACACTTCATCAGCTAAATCTAGCAGAACAAATACTAGCCATTTCATTAATTTC
This sequence comes from uncultured Patescibacteria group bacterium, assembly GCA_938017575.1. Taxonomy (GTDB): domain Bacteria; phylum Patescibacteriota; class JACMRA01; order JACMRA01; family JACMRA01; genus JAAUSE01. Next base: position 178 of record CALIJC010000026.1, on the reverse strand, counting down.
CAACTAGAGTCAACCATTTGACAACAACATCCATTGGTGGTATCAGTAATAGTATCTAAATAAATATTTATGTTTAAACTCGAAGGTAGTTTCAAAGACATCCTCAAATTGCTATTCTTTCTGTTAATGATGGTTCTGGCTTTCATTATCCGTGATATTATCGCCCTTGTTTTCATTG
>CALIJC010000025.1 GCA_938017575.1 uncultured Patescibacteria group bacterium | reverse complement strand
ACAGATAAAATCCTGATCTGTACGTAGCTCCGCATCTGATAAAGTTACATCCAAACTATTATTTGCAGGTGAAAGATTATCACAAGTAATTTGAGAATTGGAACTCACACCAAAATACAATCCCACAACCAGTACAATCAGTGTGGAAATTAATGGCAAAGAGCGATGTTTAAACAGCATACTCATACTAATAGAATTATAAACAAAATTTATCCTTTTAGCAAATCTTGACAATAGCTATTTGATAAGCTAGACAATTCAAGTAGAATTCGAGGTTAGTGTGAAATTTATTTCTAAAGATATTTCTAAGTTTCAAGATTACAATAGAAAAGGCTATAATAAGGTCTATAAACAAAATAATCAATATTTTCAACTTAACTCACATGTATTACAAATAATTTGTGAAGGAATACCTGCAACAAAAGACAATCTAATTATTGATATCGGTTGCGGCCAAGGGTATTTAATTGAACATTTATGTAAACTAGGGTATTATTGTCATGCAGCAGATGTTTCGGGAGTCGGGATATCTCAACTAAAGAAGAGTTTGGATAAATCTGATAAACACAATCTTTTGGCCAAAGCTGGGAATGTAGATAATTTAAAGCTTACATCTCAGTATTCAGCTATTGTTTCTACGAGGTTAATAAACTATCTCACCGAAATTCAATCATTAACTCTAATAAAAAAATTCTAGAAAGTACAGCCCCTGGAGGTTATAATTTTATTGATTACATATATATACCAAATGCTTCTGAATATATGAATGGAGTAAATATTCCACTCAAATATATGTTAGACATCTATAAATACTGGGACATATTCTATACGGACATAATAAAGTTAGATTCAAAAACTACCACCGACGTTTTTAACATTAGCATTTATGCAAAAAAAGAGGGTTGATAATTTATCTTTACTCCATTTCAAGAGAGGCTATCCACCTCTCTATTTTATTCTAACAAATCTTTTCCAAATCTGTTTTTCAAAGGTTCTGGGATATTCACTGAGCCATCAGCATTTTGATATTGCTCCATAATCGCAAATAATGTTCTATTTGTAATACCTGTACAATTTAACGAGTGAGCTAGGGCTTCATCACCATTTTCGTCGATATATTTAATGTTTAAATTCCTTGTTTGATAATCTGTACAATTTGAACTACTACAAACCTCCCTGAACTTTTCCTGAGCTGGGAACCAAGCTTCTATATCAATCATTCGAGTGTTCTTCATTGGCTGATCGCCTGTACAAACCTCTAAATAATGAAAATGTAAACCTAGATCAGAAATAATTTCAGTGAAAATACCAGTTAGCAGATCAAATACCTCACTACTATTATTACTCTCACAGAGAGCAACCATTTCAATTTTAGGGAATTGATGGACTCGAATACCTCCTTGTGTATCTTTTCCATGGCTACCAGCTTCTCTTCTAAAACAGTCAGTCCATGCAGTAAATAGTTTTGGTTTGTGTAAATTTACTATTTCATTTGCATGCAAAAACATCAAACTAGGCTCACTACTACCTACTAAAAATAAATCATCCTCTCCTGGGTTCACTGAATAAAAATCATTCTTACTATTTGGGAAAAAACCTGTTCCTTCCATAACCTTTTCATTAACCATGATTGGAGGAATTACATATTCAAAACCTTTTTGTTCTAACTTTTCTAGGACCCAACTAAACAATACTCTTTGAAATCTAGCTAGCTCCCCACGCATATACCAACCTCTACTCCCTACCGCCTTTACACCTTTTTCACCAGCATAGTCTCGAACAAAAGTGGGTAGTTGGTAATAGTGCTTTGGAGTAAAACTATATTCTTTCTTTTGGCCAAAAACGGCCGTTTCAACATTATCCTCATCAGTCTTGCCTACTGGAATCCCATCCCAAGTCAAATTTGGAATTTCGTATAATAAAGTAGAGTAGGTGGTCTCTAAATCTTTTAGTTCAGCCTCTTTTGCTTTCAAAATTGCTCCTAGCTCCCTCATCTGATTAATAGCAGTTTGTTTTTCTTCTCCTGATAGTTTAACTACAATATCGTTGAATTGATTTTTCTGCGACCTCAAACTATCCACCTCTTGTTGAAGTTTGTTTTTACTCTCATAAGTATTTACTAATTCAATAGCTTTACCTGTTTCTAAATTTCTAATTTGTAACTCTTTTTCGTATCTATCTGTATTTTTTACAAGATGTTTTATATCAATCATAGGATAATTATTAAGTCTATCTAATCAAAAACACCAGGTTTAGTCAACTATACAAAAAAACACCCTACTGGTATAATTTTAATATATGCACAAAATTTATCTCCATAAAGACCCAGCATTTAAATACCATCTTGGCTTATGGATATTAATTCTAATTATTTACTATCTTTCTTTGACTACTAATAATCAATATTCTGGCTATATATTTACAGCTGTAATAGGTTCAAGTTATTATTTATTTGCTAGAGTTTTTTTTGGCAAAAGTAAAATATGGCAGACATTTCTCTCGGCACTTTTTATAGTTATTTCAGTAGAATGCTTAGCCCCACTACTAATAGATAATATAAACACTATTCCATTGCTCGATATATTAGAGCATGTACCTGTTTTAGTAGTTATGCTATTTATAGATTTTACCGCAGAGGAATCATTTGATATTATTGAAGAGATTGAAGAAAAAATAGAAAAAAGTACCTAATAAAAATAGTTATTTTCTTTTGAAAACATAGTAGCTATTTCTAACTTGCTTTTTGTCGTCATCTTTATAAAACTCCAATAGTTTCATATCTTTTAAATACAAATCCATCTCATTTTTTGTGTAATAATGTGAGAACCTTTCACCATATTCATATTTGTCCCAATACAAAATATTATCATTCTCACCCAAATTAGAGCTCTCTCTATCAATCATCTTTTTGCTAATACGTGGGATTTCCTTATAGTTCCATGTTGTAATTATACCTATTACATTCTCATCATTAAAAAATTCTATAAATTTACTAAAAAAATCTAATCTCAATTTTTCATCTGGAATATGGTGTATCAAACCAAAACTAACAACTGCATCAAAATCAGAATCAACAAAAGACCAATCACCAAAAAATAAATCTTCTTTTATAAAAACAGCCCCCTGTTTCTCAAAATTATCTCTTGCTAGCGATAGCAAATAATCGGAAAAATCCACACCAATATAGCTAATCGAATCCTTGCCAAACCTTTTTTGTAGGTAATTATAAAACCTGCCGTTTCCACAACCCAAATCCAAAACTCTTATTTTCCCTCGATTATCATAAATTTCCTGAAAGTATTTTTCCAAATAAACCCACCCATCCCACTCATAATCAGGACTATTGTTCCAATATTTTGAAATACTCTCGTAGAAATCATAATTCAATTTATTTAACTTCTTATTTTGATCATCGTTCATTCAAATTAATTAACCATAAAAACATTATCTTTTCAAGGCTATATCCTTTATCTATTTTATAGTAGCTTTACATTTTTCCTATTTTTTATTAATTTTAACTTATGTCATCTATCGATAATCTTCAGACAAAAATTGAACGTTGGAGTTTATATTTCCAAGGCGGAATACGCCGATCAGTGTTAATTTTTCTTGGTATCGCTTTAGTTTTACTGGCTCCTTTGTTTTTTCTGGGACAGTTTAGTTCATATCTTTTTGGGCTAACTTGGATTGACGAATCAAATACAGTAATTGAAAAAACCCTAGTTGTTAATGATTTCACAGTCAGTCAGACACAATCCGTGGAATTAATTAATGGTGAGAAGGATCTATACGCTTCAATTAACAACAAGACAAATGAAGAAGTTGGTTTTACTCCTTGGATTTACACTACACAAATCCTGGATGGAGAGGGTACCATATTGTCTCAAAAAACTAGAAGGAGCTACATTCTACCAAATGATATTAATTTCGTTGTTGAAAGAAGTACCGACCCAGCTGGAAAAGAATTAAAAATAATCACTGAGCCTTCTACTGTACCAGTAAAATACAATCCAAATAACGAAAGCCTTCAAGAACCAAATCTTCGAATACTGTCTTCTAGAATAATCGATAATATTGAAGGGGATAATTTGATAATTGAAGGAAACATGATAAATGAAGACAAAGTAGAAATTAAAACCGTTAACATCCTCTTTATTATTCGCGACACTCGTGAAAGTGTAATTGGGATAGGAACTTACTCATTTGATGGATTCAAACCAGGAACAGAAAGAGGTTTTTCACTTAGTTACCCGAAACCAAAAGATAGAGAACCAAAATTATTAGATTTGCGTTGGAGTGTTAATTATCTAGACCCAACTTCATTTAAATTTTAATCGATTTACCAGATTAATTTTTGATTAGACCAACGGCTTTTTGGAATTCTTTTAGCTTTGGTGTCGAGATTTCTCTAGCTTTTTGCTCACCTTTTACTAGAATATCCAAAATCTCTTGATCTGTTATAGTATTCATTTTACTTTGAAAATCCATGAGAAATGTTTCCACAGAACCTGCAACTACTTTTTTAAAATCACCATACCTATCACCACCTTTCCAATCATTAGTAGCTTCCTCATTAGTTTTATCGTTTAGTAATGAATAGATTTGTAATAAATTAGTTATTCCAGGCTGGTTTTCCCAGTTCCAATCAATACTCATCAAATTGTCTGTCTCAGCTCTCATTATTTTTTTAGCTGCGTCAAGAGGATTATCTTTCAATAAAATCGTGCCTTTAGGATCATCAATAGATTTACTCATTTTTTTTGTTGAATCGCTCAAACTCCTAATTCTAACACCCTCATCAATATTCATGAACTCTAATTGTTTGGACCATTTTTTAGGTAGTTTGAATATCTCTTTATCAAATTTATTATTTACCCGGATAGCTAAATCTCTAGTTAATTCGATATGTTGTTTTTGATCATCTCCAACTGGAATGTAGTCGGCAGAGTATAGTAATATATCAGCTGCCATTAATATTGGGTAACTAAATAATCCCACAGAAACATTAGCCTTTCCTTCTGATTTATCTTTAAATTGTGTCATTCTAGATAATTCACCAAAGTACCCAAAACAAGACAACAACCAAGACAATTCACTATGCGCAGATATTTGACTTTGGCGATATAAATAAACATCTTCATTATCCTTGTTTAATCCAGAGGCCAAATATATTCGAATGTTATTAATTGTTGTTGCAAATAAATTACTATAATTAACAGGTGTTGTAATAGAATGAAGGTCTGGAACAAACATAAACAATTTATCTCCATTGGCTAATTCATTAGATTGTTTGACCATTGGTCTAATTCCTCCTAGATAGTTACCCAAGTGAATATCTCCATTTGCTCTGACCCCTGTTAAAATTCTTTTCGACATAGAAAAAAGGTTAATCAAATTTTATTTCTTGACAAGATAGGAAAAATAAGTTTATATATCCGAGCGCGGAGCTGGTTAGACCACCTTAGCCTAATCAGCAAGATAGTTATTCTACTGAAAAAGTACAAATTATGAACCTGTACTACTATCTGACCCCACCATCCCCTGAATTACAACTATTCAGGGGATCTATTTATTATAAAATAGCTTCTTTCATCTTGTTAAATGCTATTTTTCTCATTGAAATCTTGTTTTTTTCAATTTCACTCATTTCTCCAATTGTCTTTGTTAGACCATCAGGAATAAAAATCGCATCCCAACCAAAGCCATTTTCTCCAGTAGGCACTAAGGAAATTGATCCGTGTAGTTCACCAATAAAAGTTTTAACTCCTTTTTCATCAACATAAGCAACAACTGTTTTAGCTATAGCCTTTCGATCGATAAAACCATCCAGCATTTTAATTATTCCTTTATTCCCCACCGATTCGACAAACCATTTAATTAACGGACCTGGTAAACCACCCCAGGCAGAAAACTCCAAACCTGAATCTTCAATGATTATTGGTTTTTTTATTTGACTATATGCATCTCTAGCTTTTAAAACTGCAATCTGCTCCAAATCTAATCCTTGTGGCTCAATAGTTTCAATATCAATTTGATTTACTTGAATTCCTAGTATAGAAATAGCCTCTTTTAATTTGTTAGTATTAGTTGTTGCAAAATATATTGATGAATCTTGGTGCATATCTTATTACCTTCCATATCTTCAGGATGTTGTCAATTTATTAAAGTTAATTTTACATTAAACAAATAATTCAGTAAATTGTTTCCAGAATTTATCTTGTTTGTGTTTTCCAACACCAAGCACCTCCCCAAACTCTTCGTGTGTTTTTGGTTGTAATTCAACCATACTAATTAATGATTTATCACTGAAAATAACAAAAGCCGGAACCTCTTCTAGAGTAGCTAATTCTTTGCGCAGCTCTCTAAGTTTATCAAATATCTCTACTTGTTCATCTGATAAATCAAATTTTTTCTTGGTTGTGTTTTTCTTTTTTTCTTTCCTTTTAGCAGAAACTTTTTCATATTTAACTAGCTCAATTTTTTCCAAACCCTTTAATATTGGGAGTGATTCTGAGTTTAAACCTAATGTTTTGATAAATCCTTCGTAATTAATATCCACCAATCCCAAATCTATTAATTGATTGATATATGCAAACCACTCTTCGGAAGTCAGATTTTTTCCTATACCAAAAGTGGGGAGTTTATCGTGACCATATTTTTTAGCCCTGTCAGTTTCATTACCTACCAGTATATCAACAATATAACCAGACCCAAACTTCTGACCTGTTCTACTAATTGCGGACATTATTTTCTGTGAAATCTCCAAACCATCAATTTTTGGTGCAGGGGACTCACACATATCACAATTTCCACAATCTTTAACAACCTTTTCCTGAAAGTACCTCAATAAAACCCTCCTCCTACAATGACCTGTTTTGGAAAATTCTAACAACCGATCTAATTTGTCATGTTGAATCTTTTTAAATAGCTGGTAGTCATCATAGTCCATCCCAGGGTTAATTTTACCTCCATCAATAAACCTCCTCAATGTAAAACTATCTGAAGGGTCGTACAGCAATAAAGAGCTACTATCCAGGCCATCTCGCCCTGCTCTGCCAGTTTCTTGGTAATAATTTTCAATACTTTTTGGCAAATTCCAATGTGCTACAAATCTTACATTAGGTTTATCAATCCCCATACCAAATGCAATAGTTGCTACTACAATTTGTAGTTTATCGCTCATAAAATCGTTGTAGGTTTGGTTTTTTTCTTCAACCGAAATCCCTGCATGAAAAGGCTTCGCAGTGAAACCTTCTTTTTGTAAATTTTTGGCTACCTCCTCTGTGCTTTTTCGAGACAAACAATAAACAATCCCGCTCTCACCCTGGTTATCAGTAACATATTGAACGAGCTGCTCCAAAGCATTTACTTTTGCCTGAACATGATATTTTATGTTTGGCCTATCAAATGAAGATATATAAACCTCTGGGTTATTTAAATTTAATTTCTCTAATATATCACCTCTGGTTAATTGATCTGCAGTAGCAGTTAAGGCAATTACAGGAACATCAGGAAATTCTTGTTTCAAAATACCTAATTTACTATATTCAGGTCGAAAATCATGACCCCACGAAGATACACAATGCGATTCATCAACTGCAAATAATGAAACTGGGAGGGTTTTTAAAAACTCAATAAAATCACCACCTTCAGAAAATAATTTTTCCGGTGAAATATATAATAACTTTATTGAATGATCGCTATTGGTATTCCCTGATTCTCTGATTTTTTCTAAATTATCCATTATTAATTTAATTTCAACAAAATTCTGCGAACTATTTAGAAACTCAGCATTTATTCCATTTTCTTTTAGTGAATTAACCTGATCTTTCATCAAAGCAATTAGTGGAGATATTACAACAGTTAATCCGTCAGACATGACTGCTGGTAGTTGGTAACAAAGAGACTTTCCTCCTCCTGTTGGCATAATTGCAAGAGTGTCTTTATTCGCCAAAACAGACTCAATTACTGGTACCTGTGATTCTCGTAATTCATCAAACCCAAAATATTTTTTCAGTAGTAATTTAGTTTTTTCTTGCATATTTATTAGATTTAAATTTACTTATAATAATATCTACCATAATTAATGGAATAATACCAATCTCAAAAATTAACTGTAGAAAAATATTATGAACTGGTTGTAATTGCCATGACTCAAAGCTTCCCAGACGCTGTAAATAGAAGGAATATTGACCTAACCCAATACCAAATAATTTCTCAAAAATTGATGAATTCCAATAATAACTAATAAATCTAAAAATATCTTCAAACCTGTATATATTGCTTTGATTAGAAAAAATTAAAAGCCCTGCGCCAATAAGCAGCAAAATCAATATAATTACCGATACTACCCTATTTTTTATCAATAAACTAATATTTAAAATCAACCCTATTATTGCAGATCTACTAATAGTAAGAAGTCCAGTGAAAAATGCGACCACCTGAAAAGCCCTTATATTTTTAAGAAATTTAATCTCCGTCAAAAACCAAAAGCTAATAACGCTAACAAACCCTAAAATATTTGGATGTGCATATAGACCATATCCTCGCAAAATTTTCGTGTTATTAATTTGAATTTTAGCAACGTTTATCATATCTGCAGAGATCACCCTCTCTCCTATGTATGTCAGTCCAAGATGTTTACCAAAAATTAAATGATAGGCCGACAAGAGCAGGTTAACTGCAATAATAAGACAAAAAGCCCTGCCTAAATTCCCAAGCGGTTTATTATTTTTTTGTACCAAACTGTAAATAAAAAACAAAAAGATTGCCGGAATAGAAGATGACAGCAAAAGATGATCAAAAAAAGCAAAAATAAATATTGAAGAATAAAACACAATCTTCGATTTAGAGCTGTTAATTTGATTGGCAAAATTTTTAATTAAAAAGGTTATAATAAATATTCTACAAAAATTCAAAACAAACAGATAAATACTATTTAAACCAATAAATCCATTTATAAATAATTGAAATAACCCAAAAGTAAAAAAACTACCAGTAATAGCCTTTCCTCGATTAGTTAAATTAATAAAGAGCTTGCTGAAAATAATAACACTTACAACATCTGCGAAAGAAACCGTTAAATCTACAAAATCACTAATCTTTTCCTGGCCAAAATACCCACCAATATTATATACCTGTGTCCACAGCAAACTGACCAAAATAGTCAATAATATATAGAACCCTGCTTCTTTATTTTTTAATTTGCTCAACATAATCTATCAGCTTTACTAATATTTCTTTATAATTACCCCATTCCAGCCTTGTGTTTTTATCTAGTTTATTATCGGTAAAAAATTTAGAAATTTCTTGGCTATTCATACCATATTTCTTCAAATTATTACTAATAGTCTTGTTTGGCATAGCAAATAGTGATTTTAAAATATCCTTTGCCAGTAGACTTCTAGAAAGATCAGTTAAAAAACCAGTGGGAATACCTTGAATATAGCTGGAAGTAACTCTTGGTGATGGAGAAAAATTTCCTTTTGAAACATCGAAACAAACTTTTAAGTCCCAAAATAAATTCAGCCAAGCACCAAAAAATGTAATATTTGTCGATTTTTTAATTTTACTAGCAACTTCTTTTTGTAAAATTACTCCAAAATATGTATTAGGCCTATAAATTGCCAAATCTACCATTATTCTCGAACCAACATTAAACGGTAAATTGCTAAACAAAGCAAATTCCGTTGGATAAATATTATTTTGAATAGATAACTGATCATAAGCATCACCTAAAATTATTTTTGAGTCACCTAAATCTAGAGTTTTTTCTATATATTCGATTGATTCAGGGTCTATTTCTATCATTGTAAGCCTATCTCCAAATCCCAATAAGTACTTGCTTAAATCCCCTCTACCAGGCCCTATTTCAATAACTTGAGTGGTACTATCCAATGTATTTACCAATTCGATGAATTTATTTGTAATTTTAGTTTGCATACCTTTGTTAACCAGGAAATTCTGGCCAAATTTTTTTTTTGCAAACTCTATTTCTTGGATACTCATGTAATGAATATTTTATAGCAAAATATCTTAATATTGTCGAGTTATTAGCAAATTCGAATTATAAATCAATTTTTTTTCTCAATTTTCTTGCCAATCTAGTGAATTAGTAGTATAATTAATATATTAAATGGCTACATATCAAATACCACAGTTTTTAGATTCCGGTGATAAAATCCTAGGACCTCTCAACGTAAGACAGTTTGGGTACGCTTTGGGTGGCGGCTTTTTGGGTATTTTAGTTTTCACAGTTACTCAAACTCTAGCCCCTACTATTGGAAATTATGCATTCATCCCGGTAATCCCTGTAATTGCAGTTGCTGCATATTTAGCACTTGGAAAATACAATGGCAGAGATACAGAAGTATATGTATTAAAGGTTATATTATACTTTATGAAACCTAGGGTAATGAAATTTGCCAAAATTCCTGATGTTGCCGATCTAAACAGTGAGCTGAGTAAATATACATTTACAAACATTCAAAACGAATGGAATAAACGCGTACAAAACTCCAAAGAAGCTGAAACAAATATTCTAACTGCTTTTAGAACGCAAGGAAGTATCGATAAAGCTAAAAAAATCCGAGAACTTGGAACCAGATTAGATTCATCACTCAGAAACACCTTAACTGAAACTCTAATTTTAGAAAACAAAAAAAGGAAGCAGCAAAACGATATTGATAAAATTCTTCAAAAACCTTCTGAGACTCCGTACTCACCTTCTCCACTAATTTCAAAAGAGACGATTGAACCAAAAAATGCTGGTTATAAATCAACAAATTTCTTTAGTAAAGAGGATCTCCACGCAAATCCATCAAGAAAACAAACCAAAACATCCAAGCTAAGTAAACTCAAAGATAAATACAACCTTAAATAATTAATCGCTGACTCCTCCTTGAGAATTAGAAGCAGTAGAAATAGATTCAACCAATACCAAAATGTCGACATCTCCAAATGTTGCCTCTATATTTTCTAAATCATCAATGGAGTTTTTGTCACCGTCTTTGAAATCATAGTCAATAATTACTCCAGCAGAATCAAAAGATTCTTTTACATCATCATTTAGGTAATATATTGTTGCTTCTTCAATGCTACTAGCAGTTGCTGCATCAATATTGGTATAGAAATTATTAATTCTAGTATTTATAAATCCTTGCTCCTGAATTGCCTCCAATGCTTTTGCTGTATCAAAACTTTGGTTTCCGAGTACAACAATATTTGTATCAAATAAATCAGAGTAAACGGTTTTAGCTAGAATATCATCAATAAAATCAATTGCAGTTTGTCTATCATTTGAGAAGCCTCCTCTTCCTGCAACACCTCCATCGCAGTAGATTATAATATAACCACCATCCAAAGAAGTACTTGGACATAAGAAACCATTTTGAGTATCCCAAACAGCTCTGTGGAAATTACCCTCAATACTATCTGAATCTTTTAAAATAGTTGCTAGAGAACCTATCTCAGAAAGAGTCATATTGGTTGATAAATTATCACTAACAATATCTAAATATGCATTAATCTTTGTAATATTTCCCAAAACATTCTGACCTTTTACTGTGGTTAAAATTGATTCGATTACAATACTCTGCCTTTTTGATCTAGCAAAATCCGAACCTTCACCGTTTGTCCCTTTTCTACTCCTAGCATAAATTAAAGCTGTCTGGCCGTCCATTGTTTGCTTTCCAGTTTCAAATTCTGGAGCAGGCCTCAGAAAACCTGCAAAATTAGGAGCTGGATATTCATAATCTACAAATCCATTTGGAACATCAACTTCAATACCACCAATTGTGTCTACCATTTCCTCAACTCCTTTAAAATCTATACTTGCCCAATAGTGGATTGGAATTTCAAACTCATCAGAAAGAAAGTCTGCCAAAAACTGTGTTCCAGATCCGGAATTTCTACCTTCTGCAAAAGGAACAACTGAGTTAATTTTATGACTACCAAATCCATCATTCACATAAAAATCTCTAGGAATATTAACTGAAACTAACTTCTCTTCTTCGTGATAATAGGAAAGTATCATTATTGTATCAGTCAAACCAACACCAGTAGCATCCCGGCCAACCAACAAAAAGTTTGTTCTACCACTTTCTTCGCCTGCGATTTTATCACGAGATCCAATATTAAAAAAACTACCGACCCCATTTAGCTGACTAAAGAGATCTTGCTCGCCATTTCCAAGAAAATTAGCTGATTTATTAATCAATGAATAACCAAAAATAAAACTACTCATTAATATAACAACTATAAACAATACCAAAACTGATAAAATTTTTCCAAAAGAAAATCCACTTTTTTTAACCTGTTGCTTCTCCAAATTTTCATTAATTTCAGATACTTCACTCACAGCTTCGTCGTTCCTCAAACTAGTTGGCATATATTCCTATAAGATATTAATTTATCACAAATATTACGCAAACCAACGAATAAAGTCAAGTTTACTAATCTCTCGCAAATACCTTACCCTTGGCTCCTACTAATCTTCAAGATACCTTTTTATTTTATTTGACAATCAAACTAAATAAGATAATTAAGAAAATATGACCAAAATTATTTTATATTTTTTAGTAAACATTCTAGCATTATTAATAGTCAGTAATCTACTACCTTCATTTGAAGTAATTAGTATCTATTCTGCTGCTGTTTTTGTCTTTATTTTGACACTTCTAAACTATTCAGTTGTAGCGATAATTAAATTCCTAGCTTTTCCATTAAACTTTTTAACCCTGGGCTTGTTTAACACAATTATCAGTTTAATTGCTATCAGTTTTACTGCCTCAATCATAAAAGGAATAAATATATCTGGGACTTTTCTAACAACCTCACTAACTGTAATAATTATTGCATTTGCTCTATCTCTAGCTCAAACATTGGTTGGTAGTTTTTCAAATGACTAGCCTAGCTTTTCTGCCTATTAAAAATAACAACAAATGGGGTTTTGATAATAATCCAGATATCACGCCAAAAACTCCAATGTTCCAAATAATATTTATCGTAGAAAACTTCCTTATCGAATGTTAAATCACTCCTACCATTTATTTGAGCCAATCCTGTGATTCCTGGTTTAATGTTTAATACTTTATAGTGCTCATCTTTGTATTTTTCAACTTCTCTAGGCTGATGAGGCCTTGGACCAACGATCGACATATCTCCCATCAAAACATTAAAAAACTGTGGTAGTTCATCTAAACTTGTTTTTTCTAAAAATGCTCCGACTGTTGTTTTTCTAGGGTCATTTCCTATCTTGAAAAGAGGGCCTTCAGATTTCATATTGTTAGTCTTGATTAATTCTTTTTCATATTCCAAAGCTGCTTTATTGTCACCAGTTGTACAGAATTCTTGTTTAAACCTCCTAAATTTCCATAGTTTAAAAACATCACCATTTGGACCAACTCTCTCGTTTAGATAAAAGGCCGGGCCACGAGAATCTATTTTAATTGCTAAATAAATCAATCCATACAACCAGCTAAAAGAAATAATAAACAGTAGAGAAAAACAAATATCAAAAAATCTTTTTAACACAACCATCCAACCATCTAAATTTGTATGGGAAACCTCTAATAACACAAAATCTGAAACAGTAATTGGCTTCAAACTAAATGGTGAATACTGACCAAAACCAATGGGACGAAATGCAAATAAAATTTTAAATCTTTCTGCTAGAACTGCAATCTTTGATTCGTATTTACTTGAATTAGAATAGATATATATTTCAGATATCTCCTGACCTTTAATCATCTCAGCTATTACTTCATAAGATTTTTTATCGAGTTTGCTAAAATGGTGTAGCTTTCCAACATCATTTCTCTTGGATAACCATTCGATTAATGTAGATGAGTCCCGGCAAATAAGAATAACATTACTTCTACCAATATTTAGCTTATATAGTATCTGCTCCAAACTCCATACAACTAACCTACCTAAACTCACACTATAGAGTATAAAAAACCCTCCTGTAGCCAAAATAAACCTACTAATAGAAACCCTACTCGGTAGCAGTGCTCGGTTGTATTCATTAAAGAAATAATAAGTAATTACAATCAACAAAGAAACACCGATTCCAAAAACTAGTCTAGAAAATATACTAAAAAACTTTTTATTTTTATCAGAGTTTAAATCGTATAACCCCAAAAAAGCATAAATTATTACTATAAAAAACGCCAGTAGAATTGAAAATAAAATATAGTTAGAGCTTCTTAAAACATCCGAACCATCGAAGAATGCTTCACTATACCATCTATATCTAACTAAATAAACCATCCCTGCACCAAAAATAATCGACAAGAAGTCAATCAGCGGTAATAGTGCAGTTTTCCAGATTTTAAATAGATTAGATTTAGGGAGCATAATTATACAAAAGGAATAGCGTTTCTAAATGATTTAGCAGTATTTACAAACCTGCTTGTGAATTTATATTTCCTGCCTTGGAGTACTATATCCACAGGAGAGCCAAATTGTCTAATAATTCCACGGTAACCTTCTTTGAATTTACCAAAGCCTTTAGACTCATCATAGCCTCCCAGATCATAATATTCTACCCCTTCGGTTCTACCCATACCAATAGCAACTAAATGCATCAAATATTGACCATGGTTGCTAAATGATTCTTTTGTATTACCCCCATACAAATAATATATTGTATTCCCAATAATTATCCCAAACCAAACGCAATGAGGTGTTCCTTTATCATCTTTTAAAACAATCAATCTACTAAAGTCTCTATCAAATAATTTTTTAAAATAGTCCCTTCCGTGTGTAGCAAATTTCTGCCTTTTAGCCGTATCACTGTATACTTTCCAAAAATCATCAAAACTTTTATCAGTTTTTTTAGTTTCGATTATCCAATTTTTTTCTAATGATTTCTTAGTATATCTACGAACTTTTTGATTTACCTGAGACCAAAACTCTGAATTTTCTAGGTAAAACTGACGATAGTTGTTATCAGATATATTAGCACTAACCCCTGAAATATCAAGAGTCATAGTAGAAAGATATTGAATTCTTTTGTCAGAAATGATTATTTCAATATCGGATAATTTTTGTTTTCCATTTGGCTGTGTAGAATTGGATAATAACTCTAATAGGTTATCACTACTTTCTATCGTCAACTTTTCCATTAAATCATCATCCATCTCTAATTTAATAAAAGTAACATCATTTTTCCTTCCTAGTTCAATAACTTTTTCAATAAATTCACGAAAAGCCATTAACAGTTTCTTTTTTTCAATAGATTTACCTGTTACAAAAGGCCCTTTTGGTATGTACAAAAAGCTCTGGTTTAAATGCCAAGGGTACATATAGCAAATTGCAGAGATTTTTATATCTTCGGTTTCAACAGATTCATGGAAGACTTTATGACCATCAACCATAGCGTCTAGCCAAAATTCTGACCATTTGTCGGTCTGTAAGAAATACGGCTCATTCATAGGAAATATATTAGTCCTAATATAGTCTGATTTAATATAAATGTCAAGATTAGCCAGTTAAGTGAGTGCTCAATGTCATTATATTTTT
>CALIJC010000024.1 GCA_938017575.1 uncultured Patescibacteria group bacterium | reverse complement strand
ATCAGTTAATTGGAGAATATAATAGCGAGTATAGAAAAATAAATGATAAATTCCAAAATGATTTATTAAATACATATCAAATGAGCTTTAATTTGTTTATAGATATGTTAAAACAGACATAAAAAATACGGGTTTTATTTTTCCCGTATGATTAATATGTTTAGACTGATTGTTAGATCTTTTATTTAATAATAAATTTGGGCGACAAATACGTCCTAAATTAAATTAGGACGGTTCAATATTGGGGACGAGTTGTTTCAACTCATTAGGTTAGCGAAATTTTGTAGAGAATCACTAATTCTAATTAGAAAATGTAATGAGAAGAAACAACACTATAGTCCCTATGGTGTATTCAATCATATTTCCTCATTACATTTTTCACAATAACGATTTTTTTGTCTTTTGTCAAGGGATAAACCTATAACTATGGAGGCCTCTTGTTTGACAAAAATTTTTGTTTGGTATAAAGAATTGAATTCTCTATTAATTGGTGGCAACTAATGAATATAATCCGAAATAGATTAGTTTTATTGTTTATATTATTAAACTTACTTAATTTAGCTGTTGGCATGGGCTCTGGTGAATTTGATAGTTTGTCAATTGAAAACCTTTCACCTCTTTGGTCATATTTGTTAGGGGCTGGATTATTAGCTATTGGTATGGGGATTGTTTTTTCAGGACCTTCTTTCAAACATGTTTTAAATATCAGCATATTCCCCAAAGAAACTGACTCCGAAGATGAAAAGATTAAATAAGATTCTTATTAATAGTTTATTTGAATGAGTCCAGGCCTGGACTTAAAAAAGAGATCACACAAGAAAGACTACCGCAATTGGTAGTCTCGTTTTTTGGTTTATGATTTATTTAATACCTTTACCGTATTTGGCAACCATATCATCTTTTAATTTCTTGAGTTCCTCACGAGGTAATATTGAGAATAATTTCCAAGCTATGTCTAAGGTGTCATTAATATCTCTATTAGTTTTACCCTGGTCTACGAATTCTTTGAAATATCTTTCGTTAAATTCTAAATATTTTCTACCAGTTTCAGAGAGTGAATCTTTACCTAATACTAACGCTAGCTCTTCCTGGCGGATACTTTCAGAAAGCGAGGCGAACATTTGGTCGGCAACTTGTGGATGGTCTTCGCGGGTTTTACCTTCACCCTGACCTTTGTCTTTGAGCCTGGAAAGAGAAGGAAGGATATTGATTGGAGGTGTGAAATTCTTTTTATATAGAGACCTGTCTAACACAATCTGACCTTCGGTGATATATCCAGTTAAATCAGGAACTACATGGGTTTTATCATCATTAGGCATTGATAGAATAGGAATTTGAGTTATGCTTCCCGTCTTTCCTTCGATTGTTCCAGCTCTTTCCAGTAGTGTGGCTAAATCTGTGTACATGTATCCTGGGTATCCACTACGGCCTGGGATTTCTTTTTTGGAAGCAGAGATTTCCCTCATGGCGTTAGCATAACTAGTTAGATCAAACATCAAAGTCAATACGGAGTAGCCTAAATCATAAGCAAGATACTCAGAAGCAGTCAGAGCCAGGCGAGGCGTTAGAATTCTTTCTACAATGGAATCACTGGCTTGGTTAACAAACATAACAGTTCTAGAAAGTGAATTGTTTTTTTCTAATTCGTTTTTCAAATAAACATATTGGTCGTTGGTGATTCCCATTCCAGCAACTACTACAACGAATTTATCGTCTTTATTTTTGGTTTGGGCTTGGGTAGCAATTTGGGCCAGTAGTTTCAAATCAGGTAGACCAGAGCCTGAGAAAATTGGGATTTTTTGTCCTTTTACAATTGTGTTGGTTAAATCGATAGTAGAGATTCCAGTTTGGATGTAATCATGTGGTTCAGATCTTCTATAAGGATTGATAGCAGCTCCATTAACATCACGGTACTGAAGAGGGAAAGGCTGAGCCTGGGATTTATCTTCTTTAATCTCCCCTAGACCATCGATTGGATTTCCAGAACCATTAAAGGTTCGACCTAGAATTGTTGGAGATAATGAGATTTTTTTGGTTTCTCCTAGAAAAGTTGCCTTGGACCCGTCAATTTGTAGCCCCGGAGTGTCCTGAAAAAGCTGGACCATAGCAGTATCGTTATCTAGCGCAATCACCTGCCCTTGTAAATCATTCCCATTGGGATCTTGGATGTTTACGATTTCTTGGTATCCTACATTACTAACTCCACTGACAAAAACCAATGGGCCATTTATCGATTCTATACTTTTGTATGACAACATATGCCAATTTTATAACGGAGGGACAGAAAACCGTCAAGACATATCAAGATAAACGAATTAGGTTTATTGACAATGATTCCAATTATTAAAATAGATTTATTGTATGGAGAAACAAAAAAAGTGGGAAAAGGCGCCAAAGTTCAAATTGTATGAAAGCCTAGGAGTTTTAGCAGATAAAGACAGGCTGGAAGTTGTTTCAGATGATGGAGATGTAATTACTGCTCATATTCATTCCTCTAGTAGAAACAAGTTTTACACTGTTACTTATGCGAGTAAAAATAAAGAGATTATGTCTAATGATAACGCAACTTGGTTTGTAGGATATTTAGGATATCCAGCCTCTTCGTTATTGCTATATTTAGGAGAAATTAAATATGATAAATCTATTCTACCTTTTCTAGATGAAATACCATGGAAGGATATAAATCAAAAAAACAAGAATGACTTTGGCAAAACCCAAGCAGATGTTGAAGCTATTTATACTAGCAAAGGAGGGGACGTGAAAATATTAACCAAAGAAATTGATAAGATTTATAAGCAACTCGAAAACCTGGATCTGTATCAATTAGGTAAAAAACAAAGACCCCCGAAAGGGTATTAATCTATTTATCCAATATGGAGATCTTTTCAAAACTATCTGGTAGTTTCTTGGCTGTTTCTTTATCGGTAAATATAACTTTGCGGCTTTGATTATCTAGCTGGGATAAATGTTTGGCAAATTCGGCGAGACTATTTTGGTTGAAATTAAATATCTGATCTCTTTCTAATTGGAGGGAATCAATTGTTTTGCCCATTATATCATTTACAAAAGCTTGGAACCCTTTTTGAGAAGGAGTTTTGTATCTATCCACTGCACCAATAGCGTTTACAATGTAACCATCAATTTCTTCTTTGGTTAGTTTTTTACTTAGCAGGAATTTGTTTATATTATTATATACATCGAATGTGTTAACAGAATTTGGATCACGCCACGAGGTTATAATGTATTCTCCATCATATTTATCAAACCCTCCCCTACTACCATAAGCACCACCTTTGGCCCTGACTGCATTCCATAAGTAATCGAAATCGATTAGCTTGTTAATCGCTAGGAGCTCTCCTGAATATTTGTATCCTTGATTATATAGATTTAGACCCTGACAAACTGCATTAACCTTTGTTGGGATAATTACTGCAAGGTGTTTAGGATATTGTTTGAACGAGTAATCTTTAGCAGGGATATCAGCGCAAGATGGTAGTGAATTAATGAATTTGCTCAGCTTTTCTGTAATTGGGCTCGCGGTTTCATGGTCACTTGTGATAGCAATTGTTAGTTTTTCTTTGGAGAAGATGTGTTTTTTTATGAGCTGTAGGTCGGTTAATATCCTATCCCAGTTATTATCAAAATCTTTTGCTAGGTCTCTAAGAAAGTTTAATTGGGTGATTCCGTCTTTGATTTCATTTAGTTTGCTTTCCTCAGACAGACCCGAAGAGATAATTAGTGAACCGTAGTAAGAACCGCTGGTTTGGATATCAGTTTCAAAACTGGAAATAGTTTCAAGCAGGATTTGTTTGATTTTTTTAGGATTATCTAGGACCTGCTCATTTAGAATCTCTAGAATAATACCCAAGGCTTTGGTTAGATTTTCGTTTGTTGATTTGGAGCTTACCATCAACTTATTAATAAGGCCATTATCTGAATTGGTGTTGAACAAACTCGCAGAAACGCCACCTGTGTAGATGTTTATATACTCATTTAGTGATTCTTGGGTGTGGTTTTTTGTTGAGAGCTGTTTAAACGTTCGCCCTAGCAGGGGCAAATACTGATAATAATATAGCGGCAATGAGATTAAATCAAATGAAAGATTAATATAACTAATTCCAGAAGTGCTTTGAGATGAGTAATTTACTTTGGTAGAACTGACCTCTGAGATCTGACCTAGATTAATAGTAGAGGTTTTTGGCAAATCTTGGACCGACAATTTTGGTAGTTTGGCTAAATCTTCTGGTTTATCATCAGTGTTTTGCCGTTTAATAATATTTTTGGTGGTTTCGATTACATTTTCTAACTCTTTATCATCTAGGGAATTTCTATAATCACTGATGCGAGATTTTTCTAATTTGGCGTTATTATCATTAAAACCAGCTTTTGGATTGATTGTTACTACGAGACTGTTTTGATTCTGGATAAACAAGTCATTTATCATTTGCTGAAAATACTGACTATTCCGCGATTTGAGAGTTTCTAAATCTTTTTCAAATTTGATTAGCTCAATCGGGTCTAAACCATATACCCAGTTAGCTGTCATTTCATATATCATAGCCAGACCTTTTGGAGTGGAACCTGTGTTATATTCTCTCAGGTGGAACTCGGTGATATTTATTGCAGCTTTGATTTGGTTCTCGCTAAAACCGTCTTTGGATAATTTTTCTAGTGTTTTTTCAATCAAATCTATTACATCAGGCGTTTTACTTTGATCGACCCCTTTTAGACCTATTGAGAAAAATGGCTGAATTAATTCGTATTCACCTCCTGTTCCCCTACCTAATTCACTTCCTAAACCTGATTCAATTAGGGTTTTATAGAGCGGGCTTGCTGAATTTCCTAGTAATAAATATTCTAATATTCCTAGTTCCATTTTGTTGTATTTATCTGGAATAATCCAAGATTTGGCTGTTTGGGATTTGGCGTCTTTGTTTTCACCCGGGTCGTAATCGATTTCTACGTTTTTAGGCTGCCCTGTCAATTTTTGTTTCTGGACAATAGAATCTTTTCTAGATTGCTCGTGGTAATCATACCTACCTAAATATTCCTCCAGAATTTCAAAGATATCATCAGATTTGTCGTTGCCATAATAATATATGTAGCAATTTGTTGGATGGTAGAATTTTTTATAGAAATTAATAAACTTGTCATATTCTAAATCAGGGATAAATTGTGGGTCACCGCCTGCATTATAATGATATGTATTATTAGGGAATAATCTGATTTGAATTTCGTCATTAAATAAATAATCTGGATCGGAATAATAGCCTTTCATCTCATTAAATACAACGCCTTTTATAATCATTTCATTTTCCTCTGACTCTAAATCATAGTGCCAACCTTCTTGCAAAAAAGTTTCCTGGTTGATGTTTGGGTCAAATACAGCGTCCAGATAGACTTTGGCTAAATTATATAGGTCGTTTTGATTAGCACTGGCTACTGGATAATTGGTTCTGTCTGGATAAGTATTAGCGTTGAGAAATGTGGCCTGGGAAGATTTGACCAATTCAACAAAAGGTTCTTTGACCGGGTATTTTTTGGAGCCGTTTAATACCGAATGTTCTAGTATATGAGGCACACCTGTAGAGTCACTTACTGGAGTCCTAAAAGATATATTAAAAACTTTGTTTTCGTCCTCGTTTTGGATAACAATCAACCTGGCTTTGGTTTTTTTATGTTCATACTCCAAGAAATTACTATCATACTCTGAAACAAATACTTCTCGGATTAACTTGAAATTATCTTTTGCGTTCATTTAATAAATGTTCAAGAAAAAGCAGTTTTTGTAAAGATATCTTTGGTCTACGTTTATGATTTTTATTTTGCAAAAGTAGAAGCCACCAAAAATATTGATGACTTTTTAATAAGCAGCTAACGGTGATAGATTTAGTCTTTGTCTTGATTGTAGTAGAATTTATCGTACTCTCTATAACTCAAGGATGGCACCGCATGATCATATTTTGAAATATATTG
>CALIJC010000023.1 GCA_938017575.1 uncultured Patescibacteria group bacterium | reverse complement strand
CAATAAGGTTGCAACAAATACCAACGTTCTCGATTCCAGTCTAAGAAACTTTAGCAAATCAATCCTTGATTATCAAGAACCCAAAGAAATTTTAGATTTAAAAGAAGAAAAAGCCGAACTTGAAGAAAGTGTAAATAATCTCACAAAGGAAATTGAACAAATTAATCTCTAGAATAATTATGAGTGAATTAAGAAAATCTATTGAAACCACCAATGAAAATGAAGAAAAAATAATCAAAGAAAAATCCAAGCTAGAACATCAAATCAAACAAATAAAAAAATTTTTAGATCAGAGCGAAACAGATGGTGTAGTATACAAGTCAAAAGAAAGTTTCTACCAGTTAGAATTAGTAGAAATTAATTATGGTATTGAGAACTATAATGGAACAATTGCCAGAAGAAGAAAAAAAATACTTGAGCTAGAGCAAATAGTCGATCAGATTAATGACCCTGAATCTAAAAAAAAGCAGAAATTGATTGATCAAATAAGCAGGGCGAAAAAACAAGTAGTAGATTTCAATGAGCAGATTCAGTTGCTTTCTAACAAGGCTATTTTAATAGAGGATAAAAAAACCAAAATTCCTATTTTGTCACAAAATGATTATGAGCAGCGATTGCAAGTAACTCTAGCAAAATTCCAAAATCGTTTAACAGAAATTAACACCAAATTAGGTTCGGCTTAATTAACTTTTATCAAAGAATTTTGGCTAAATAAATCAGGTGGTGCTATTACATCGATTTCGTTGTAAACAGAGTAGGGAACTCCAATATCAATTAAATACAACTGCCCAACATTTTTTCTGGCCATTTCACTTTTTAGTCCCAGTTTTGGCAAGGCGATGGTTAATGTATAATCTGCTCTAAAACAGTTTCCAATAATACCCATATTAGAATCCAAACCACTCGGCACATCCAAACTAATTTTCTTGCAGCCAGTCATTTCATTGGCTTGAGAAACTAAATCATTTACCCGTCCTCCAAGCTTTCCTTTTATTGAGTAACCCACCAAACAATCTAAAATTATATCTGTTTCATCTGGTATTTTTTCAATAAAATTCACTCCAGCTTTTTCCAAAATCTCAACCTGGTTTTTTATTACCACTCTCATGGTTTCTTTTGTTGATGATAATATTACAGAGACATTATAACCCCAGCTGAATAATCTCCTGGCCGCAATTAAACCTCCACCTCCATTTCCACCGCTACCAGCCATTATAACAACATGAGATTGTAACTCAAAATTTTTCCGAATAAAATTGGCTAATTGATAGCCAGCATGCTCCATCATCTGCAGCAATTCTATATTATATTTATCCATCATTATTCTATCAACTTCTATCATTTGCTCTTTGGTAATAAAGGGGGTTTCCATAGACAATTTAAAACACCACGTGAATATCATGTCAATTTTTGATCAAAACCTGTTTCTATGTTATAATTTTACTATGTTCACAGTGGATACACCAAAAACAAATACAGATAAACCAAAAACGGAAAAAAGGAGGCACCCAGTTCTGACTAAAAGAGAAATGAAGCTTTTGTATAGTGAAAATAATCTTTTGGAAAAGGGTTTAGTTATTGATAAAATAATTACCCAAGAAACAATCTCAAATCTTCAAAAAATGATAACTACTCCGGGACTACCATATAAGCTAGTTAGCCTAAGGCCTAATGATCATGCACACTCAATTGTATTACAAAAAATAGGTGATAGATATAAATATTTTTTTGTTGATGATGATAGCGTGAACGATAGAGAGGTCTTTGCAGTTTCAGGGTTTATAGATATTAATAGAGGTTTAGAGATTGAAAGGTTTACTTCTCCAAATGAAGATGGTGTTAATATAAATGAAATTATTACTTTCATAGAGTTGGTTGTAATAAAAAATCTTGAAAGAGATATTAATGTAGTTCTAAATGAAGAGTATTTACAAAATATGAATGAAGTTGTAAAACCAAAGGCAACAAAGTTCGTAGACCCACTTGGAAAGAACACAAAGGTTTGGAAGAAGCCACGAGACTAGCTCAACAATGTGTTGACATTTGTAAAATTATGTGTAAATACTCGTTCTGTTGAAAAATTTACAATGGAGTGATTCCTATGTATCTAACTGATTATGCAGGTTTACAACAAGTTCAAGGTAAAGATGCTACCAAGTCTTTAAATCGCATTGCAAATGAACTTGCTAGTATTTTTAAAAAAATGTTTCCAATCAAAGCTATGCAGGTTCAGCCACAAGTAGGTGAAAATTCCATTACTTTTCATATTCGAAAAGATATAACATCATCCTCGTGTGGACAGCCTCACATACTAAGCTATTGGTTTCACCAAAAAATTGGTGTTATCCTGCAAAACGCAAAAAACTTACTTGGAGAAGACATCTGCGACTTTCCTGAAATGTATGTTAACGCTAGCTTTGCATTTCTGGACCATAACGAAACAAGAATTATTCATTAAGAAATTTTAACCTCGTCCTCAAATTTCCTCAACATAACTTCTCCTGGTGATTATTTACTGGGAGTTTTTTTATACCAATTTTCTCTCCATTTTTGAATTTTTTTGTGATCTCCGGTTGTCAAAACTTTTGGGATATCGACTTCTCTCCATATTTGTGGTCTTGTGAATTGTGGATGCTCTATTTTAGGTGCTATTTGCTGCATGTATAAATCATTATCAAACAGGTTAGGGTGTGTCTGCCAATTAATTTTTTTAATACTATTTTGGGTGCGGAGGTTTTGACTTTGGGCTAATCTTTGTTTACCAAAAACATATTCGCCGTGTTCGTTATATTGATTTAAATTGCTACTAAAACTATCGTGCAAAACTGACCCTTCTTTGGTAATAAACCCAGGTCTCAGTCTACTAATTGCCTCTATCAAACAAATACTAGCAGCTTCACCACCATTGAGAACAAAGTCACCAATTGACAGCTCCAAATCTACGCAGTCACTAACTCGACTATCAAAACCCTCATAGCGGCCACATATAATATTGGTTTCATCAAAACTATCTGCTAGCCATTCAATAATTTGTTGGTTGATTGGAAAACCCCGCGGAGTCAAGCTAATTGTGACTTTTTTATTTGCTAATTCGCCTTTTTGCCAAGCATCCCAGAACTGAGCATTATTTGGTAATATTCTTTTGTATTCACCAGAGCCAGTTGATTTTATTTGAGAAACTGCGTCGTATTTCTCTAGTGCTGATACTATAGGCTCAGCCATTAGTACCATTCCATTCCCGCCTCCAAAAGGCTTATCATCGACTTGTTTGTAATTACCAATGCCAAAATCATCTCGCCAATTTACAGTTTCAATATTTATAACTTTTTTTTCTATTCCTCTGGCTATTAAACTGGTTGATTTAAATGACTCAAAAAAATCAGGGTGCAACGTAAAAATTCTAAAATTCATAATTTATCTAATATTTATTTTCTCCAATTCTCCATAACATATATTTATACCAGGATTCAGGTAGGACTCGGTTGTCATTTTTTATCCTTCTATCAGCTTCTATAACTTCGGCAATAGCTTTTTTGGAGTCGCCGCTGTAGTTTCTTTGTAGTTTAGTAAAGATAATACTGAGAGCCAATTGTAGCTCATCTTTGTTGGCGAATTTAACCCACTGATTGATCTGAGTTTTATTTCCTGGTTGAAAATTCATCATGAATGGTAGAGTTTTGGTTTCATTTTTGGTTTCTCTCCAGGCAGTATTAATATCAGGACAAAGACTGAGGAAATCGACAATATTTATAGCCTCACGGATGTCTACAGACTGTGAAATAACTTCTGAAATAACCGAGCCTGGTATGTTTACCTGAGATTTTTGAATATATTCTTTTACAATTGTTGAAATATCGGTTGTGGTAAGTTTTTTGGTAACAGCGTATTCCAGGGCAGCTTTTTCCCATTGTTTCTTTTCTGAAGATAGTAATTTCACCTTGGTTCCTGAATACAAATAAATAATAGAGTCTGGGTTGTTCACATTCTCCAGGTATTTTATAGTTTTTTTATTAATATCCAAATCTCCAATATCAACCACATGAATTTTCTCTGTAACATTAGTTTCAAAAATACTGGCAACGGTAATTTTAGATTCAATCTCATTCCACTGACTAATAATGTCCTTTTGAAAATTGTTAGGGTAGGTGCTTAGAAATTCTGAGTAATTAATATTATATTTTTTTGCCAAAAAGAATTCCATATCGCCACCAACAGTTTGCTCAATGAAGCTGATCATATTTCTTTTAAAACCATATTTTTTAACAAAGGTCAAATTAGAAACCCTGAGCCCAAAAAATCCTTCGTATAATATTGACAAAAGGTTTAGTATATGCTACTATAAAGGTAGTCGTTGGAGAAAAAAATGAAAACAAATATCTGCCTATCTCTCGGTCTACTTTCCCTTTTGGCACTGCCTGCAACTGCTAAAGAGGTCCAAGGTAGTGTCTTTACCTATAAAGATGGCTTCGGGAATTACTATGACATGGTTCCCGCAGGTGATGGGGTTACAGAATTCCTTATGATTGCTAATGGCGATGGGGCTAGTTGTATTGCTGCTCAAAAAAATCTAAGGAGGCTAAAAACTGTGAATTGTTTTGAAAATCCTCGAGATTTAAAAAAGTGGAGTATGCCACTGATTATTAACTCACGAGGAGATAAATATACCAAGTTTCAAGTTTACGGTACAAACCGATGTCTTGGAACTAGCATTCAGCTAGTTAATTGTGATTCAAGAGGGGCTTTGATTTTAAAACTCCCTAAAGCGGAGACATTTAGATTCAAACCTCAAATTATCTAAGTCTATCATTTTTTTTGCAATTACGTTTCTCGGTTGGAGTTTTTCTCTGGCCGATTTTTTAGACTTTTTAATATATTCACACCTTTCATGTCAAAGATTCAAAAATACTTGACAAAAACCAAAAAGTTTTATTTAGTAAGTAGGTCTTTACTTGTTGCAAATGACTAATTATATTACCAAAGAAGGTTTGAAAGAACTGCAAGAAGAATTAAAAAAAATTACCGATGTAGAACTTCCCAAAGTTATCGGTGCGATTAACGTTGCTTTAAAAGAAGGAGATTTGCGTGAAAATGCTGCTCTTGATTCTTCTAAATTAGAACGTGATGGTTTAGTTGCTAGAGAAAATGAAATTAGAGATATCCTCAAAGACTACGAGGTAATTGAAGAATCCAAAGGAAAAGCATCTAAAACAGTAAAAATCGGAGGTCATATCAAAATTCAATACAATAGTAATAATTCTATTTATGAAATTTACATTGTAGGTAGTAGTGAGTCTGACGCAACAACAGGAAAAATCAGTAACGAATCTCCATTAGCTGAAGCAATCTTAGGAAAAAAAGAAGGGGATTCAGTAGATGTTGAACTAAAAAACAACACAATTTCAGTAACAATCAAAGAAATTTTAGCATAATATGTCCTTTGTCATTAAATCAGGCGCTCGTCAGTACATTGTCGACTACGGCCAGCAAATCATCGTAAATAAAATAGAAGGAAAAGAAAACGACACTATTAAATTAGATGTATTGTTTGCAATTGGTGATGATTCAAAATCTCCAAAAACTATTTCTGCAAAAATCGTTAAACACCAAAAAGGTGAAAAACTGCGTGTAGTTAAATACAAAAACAAATCAAACTACCACAGACAGTATGGTCCACGGCAGCACGAAACAGTATTAGAAATTTTAAGTAAATAGATAGTATGCGTCACAAGAAAAATACGAAAAAATTCAAAAGAACCGAGGAAGAAAGAAAAAGATTATGGATCGATCTATCCAAAGGCTTAATCAACAGTAAAGATGGTAAAATCGAGACTTTTACTGCTAGAGCAAAATGGTTCCGGCCAAAATTTGAAAGACTTGTAACTTTAGTAAAAAGAGCTGGTGAAGACAAAAATCTTGCCTTTAGAAGAATGAGACAGTATCTTCCTGAAAAAGAAAGCAGAAAAATGATCGAAGAAATCGTTCCTAAATTAGAATCTAGAGCAGGCGGTTACACTAAACAGTTTCAAATTAATTATGAATTCGATACACAACACAAAAGTATTGTAATGATATCTCAATAATATACCTATGTCACAAACTATTAGAAAAGCAACGAAAACAACAAGACCAACCAAAGCAGGTTTACAACGTGATTGGTACATTTTGGACGCTTCAAAAGAGCCTCTAGGTAGGTTAGCAACCAAAGCAGCTACAGTTTTGATGGGTAAAAATAGAGCAGATTTCTCTCAAGATGTTAACATGGGCGGTGTTGTAGTAGTAATCAATAGCGATAAAATCGTTTTAACTGGTCAAAAATCTACTAGGAAAAACTACTTTCGACACTCAGGTAGGTTAGGTGGATTAAAAATTAGATCTTTCCCAGAACAAATGGCCAAAGATTCTACGGTACCTGTTTACAAAGCAATCAAAAACATGCTTCCAAAAAACAGACACCAGGATGTTAGAATGAATAATCTTTTACATATTTTTAAAGAGGATCATAATTTTACAACTAAAATGATTGAATTAAACTAATTTTTATATGCCAACTATTAATCAATTAATCAGAAAGCCAAGAAAAAAAGTCACTAAAAAGACTAAATCACCAGCATTGGCCGTTAACTGGAATAACCTAAAAAATAGAACTCTTGAAGCAACTAACCCTTTCAAAAGAGGTGTTTGTACAAAAGTCTATACTACTACTCCAAAGAAACCTAACTCAGCTGTACGTAAAGTAGCCAAAGTCAAACTTTCTAACAAAATGGAAGTAATTGCTTACATTCCTGGAATTGGTCACAACTTGCAAGAACACTCTGTTGTGTTGATTAGAGGTGGTCGTGTAAAAGATCTTCCTGGTGTGCGTTATCACATCGTTAGAGGTAAGCTAGATACTGCAGGTGTTAGTGATAGAAAAAGAGGTAGATCAAAATACGGTGCAAAGAAGCCTAAAAAATAGATTAAACATAATTTCTAATTTAAATAAAACCCTAAATAGGGTTTTATTGTAGCTATAATTCTTGACATAAAGCTAAAATCTTTCATTCGTGCTAAATGAAAAATTTAGCAACTAAAGGAAAAACGGTATTCACATTCATAATGGTTTTAAAAGATGGTCTTTAATAAACAATCAATCTGTAAATAAATGACCGAAGAATGCTATAAATTTTTGGTTATAAATGTATAATATTATTTTGTTTCATTTATAATATTATAATCACTGTTAATAGCAGATTATCTTTTTCTAAAGATGTAACCACTTGGAGATTGTGTGTATCCAAAACCGCGTTGTCTTTTTAATATAATATCTGCAGTGATTTCTGTAGGGTTTTTTTGAATAAAATATGAATCAAGGTTATCAGTTTTAATTGAATAGTTTGTATCTTTTATTCTATTATAGATGCCAATAAATTCAAAATCCTCATCAAATTTTGCCCAGTCACCATCCCCATGACTATTGTTAGCTACCAAGATACCACCCTCTTTTAAATATTTTTTACAATCTTTAGAAATAAATCCTGCATATTGAGATAGCAATAAATCAAACGAGTTAGGTTTTTCATCAAAACTTTTAGAGTAATCTATATGATGAAACCTAACAATGTGTTCTTCTTTGTACAGTTTATTGTCATTAATAAATTTATAAATTTCGAGTTTATCAAAAAAACTCTGTGCTTTTTTCATTGTGTCGACATATACAGTCTCTGGAAAAACTAATGAAGGAGTTATGTGAGTATAGGAACCAGGATACAGAACTTTGTGAATTTGAAATTTTTTATTCAGTTCTGTAAACAAACCAATTCTGGTATTGTCTCTGTCTGTGTGATACTTGTGATATTCCTGAATCATAAAATTACGTAAAAAAGACCTCAATAAATTGAAGTTACTTCTTTTTTTCTGGTGTGGGGATGTGTTCACTAGGAAGTCTCATCAAAATCCTATTTAATCCATCTCCATAGCTTGTTAGCATCAATCTGAAAAATGAAACATTTAAATCTGAATATTTTTTGGAGTATTGGTCAATTTTGGAATTATATTTACTTTTGAATTCACTATCACTCATTCGTGGCATGAAAAATAGTAGTTTTCGAAGCAGTCCTGGGTTGTATTTTTGCTCTAATTTTTTTAAATCTTTTTCCAACTGTCTTTGCATGTAGGCTTTTTCTTCCTCAAATTCATCCAGTAGTTTCTGAACGTTATCTTTGATGTCGACTATAACCTCAGCTTGGTTGTCTAGGCTATCTTCATACACTTCGATTTGGTTTTCTAGGCTTTGAGTGTCTTTGAAATATCTTTTTAAAATCTCATCTTTGGTGAGGGCTCGTAAATCGCTGATTCTTGGTTTTGCAGCCAGACTCTTGTCATTTTTATTTGCTCGTGGACCACCCATGATTACTTGTTCTTTGGCAAAAATACCATACTCACTCAAGAAAACATAGGCTTCACGCAACAAAACAAAATCCTTACTAGACCCTCTTTTTTTGTCAGGGTGTTTTTCTTTGGCTAGCTCTTTATAGATAGTTCGTAGTTGTTCAAAACTAACGCCTTCAAGAGTTTCCAAGTTAAAAATATCTAAGGCTTTTTCAAAATCCATTACACTCAATATATTTGCGATAATTCATGATTTTTGTCAAATACTATACCTTCATCAAATCATCTTCTTTTTGTTTGGCTATTTCTTCCAGTTCTTTGTTAAGTGAATTTACTTCATCTTGGAGGTTTTTCTCAAATCTTTTAACATCGTCCTCAGAAATCTCGCCGGCCTCAGCTTTTCTTTTTTGCCCTTTTAATAAATCTTGCCTGTTAGATCTAACAGTAATTTTGGATTCTTCTAATAATGCACCAACTTCTTTTAGTCGGGCTTTTTTATTTTCTTCAGTTAGGGGAGGGAAATTCAACCTAACACCTGCGCCATCATCACTAGGGTTTACACCCAAGTTGGAGTCGCTAATTGCTTTTTGAATATCTTTAATTAAATTTTTATCAAAAGGTGTAATCATTAGTTGGCCTGGTTCAGGAACTGTTACTGTTGCAATTTCTACAATAGACATTTTTGTACCATATGCGTCAACTTGAATTGGATCAAGCACAGTTGCATTTACACGACCAGTTCTGATACTAGACAATTTGGTTTTGAAGAAATCTAATGTTTTATCTCCGTTAATAAGGTTGTAGTTCATATTTATTACAAATAATAGCAGTAAATATTCTAAAATGTCAAGATATTACATTCATGTTTGATTGGCTAGAAGACAGACTATCTCTAATTTTTTCAACATTTTCTGTTAATTGCGGATATCTGGTCAAAAATTCTGACAACGGCTCAGTTTGTCCGCCACTATTTGTATGGATAATTATGCTACTATAAATAAAATCACCAGTTTTTTGAAACTTAACTGCGCTGGTTAACAAATCCAAACCATTATCGTTTAGAAATTTTACAAACCCTTCTCGAGTATTGATAATTGCACCTGTTGCTTGACGAACACTTTGGCTTCTAGATATAGCAGCTGCAGCGCTGTTTTCTTTTTGTTCAAAACCTCCAGGAGTATTAGATATATTTGGGCTTGATTCATTTCCAGATAGTGTTTTTGGAATATTTCGTGGAGCTTGAGGAATGTTAGGTTGCATATGAATTATTCTACATTAAAATATCTAAAAAAACAAGCAGTCAAATAATATAAGACTGCAGGTGAGTTGTAAGCGTTTCAAATTGAATGATTCTATATTTTTTGTAAGGTTCTAATAGAGCTTTTCAAATTTCTATAATTTTCGAGAATTTGCTTGGAGCATTTTAAAACAGAATCTTTTGACATCAGGTTTGTATCCCAAAAGGGTAGTTGATTTATTTTATCAATTGCAAATAATTGAACTAAATAATCAACTAAATCAAGATTATCCATTAGTATTTAAATTAGTGGCAGAAGATGGTTTAGTTATAATATCTTGGATTGTTTGGATCAGGTCGTGTGTGACACTAAATTCTCCCGTAGCTATTTGAGTAATCTGACCACTATAGCCGAACCCTGTTAATTTGTCATTGATGGCAGCAACTAAATCAGCCATATTTTCTACAATGACACCGTAAAATTCATTCATATATTTTTGTTCATATCTTTGGTAGTTTATACCATTTTCAGCGTTGTTATCACACTCCAAATAGAATGACTGCTGCAATGCAAAACATAAATCAAAATTATCTGTGCTTTCCAGGATTATCTCCGCAACTGTTTCTTTGACCGTTCCATCAAATGCAAAACCATAAAAATCAAGGTTGCAGTGTTGAAAGCCAATATCTGTTAAATTTTGAGAAACTTGGTGAAATTCTTCATCCATTACATCAACAAGAACACGGACACTACCAAAACCTGTGGAAGGGCTAGAATAATATCCTTCAAATATGTTTTCTCTGACCTTTCTCAAATCATAATGAATACAATATACATCTGTTTGTGGGCGCCTTTGATAGTATTTATCAAACTCCAGCCTAGTATCTGAAAGAAATATATTAGCTAATTCAGAATTGCCAGAAGGGTCAATTAAATATCCTTCGTTAAAAGTGTCAACAATTTGAATAAATCCATAAAAAGCTGAGCGAATCAATTCAGAAAAACTAACAAGATTTAGGTTATCATCTGTCGTAAATCTTTGATGATTTTGAATAAAAAAACCAGTCAGTGTATATTTCACTGCGACTCCTTGCAACAAATTACTTTCCAGAATTGCTCTATATTTTGCAGTTTGTCAATATTTCTCCGGTTAAAATTGTTAAAATAAAGAAATCCTGGGCTATTTTGTTGGAACATTTAATCTTGGCCTCTCAATTTCTAAATAAATATAAAAAAATGGTAAACTATATATGATAGTCTACCAACATAGAAACAAAACCATTAGTCGTTAAATTTATTGAGCTAGTTTGAGC
Organism: uncultured Patescibacteria group bacterium; assembly: GCA_938017575.1. Lineage (GTDB taxonomy): Bacteria > Patescibacteriota > JACMRA01 > JACMRA01 > JACMRA01 > JAAUSE01. The sequence goes on along the minus strand of CALIJC010000023.1, from coordinate 5,625 downwards.
AATTTAGATTTTAGCTCGTGGAGGTCCAAAATTAGGTAATTAGATTGCATAACTTGATCAGCTTTTATCGGTTCAGTAGACCAAAAAACAGATTTTTCAATCAAGTCTAATTTAATCAAATTGCACAGATGGCCTAGGAAGATTGAATCTAAATAGAGGCTACGGTTTATTGTTACATAAAGCTCGTTTGCCCAAACTATAGAATTTGGAATAATATAAATATCTGCTACAAATCCTAAATTCTTGAGTAGGGTATCAAGTCTTTGTAAATACAAAGAACATTTCCCATTAATTGTGTGAAAATCATCTGAAAAATGACCTTTCATCTCCTGTTCACTATAACCACATGTTAGACTAGAACCATTGACCATAAACCCTTGAAGCTCTCTTCCCCAAGCTAGTAGCTTATTAAATTCATCAATTTCTTCTTGGTCTTTAATAACCAGTTCAATGATCTTGCGAGTTACTACATGAATTTCATCTATTGTGAACACTCTATTAAAGTTTTGTGTCTGAGGATTAGAATCAATAATAGCTGATGTTATAGTTCTACCTGCCTTCAATAATAAAGCAAAATTATTAATTTCACAAGAAGCTGTTTATGTCAAATATCCATACTTGAATTAATTTTAAAAACCTAACAGTAAATACCATTCTTATCCCTCCAAAGTAATAGCCCTTAACAAATCAATGATAGGGCTAACAATTCTACATGCATATTTATTTACTTGATAAAAGTAATTGCTTTTTGTTTACACCTAAGTACTTTTGTGCAATTTTTGTTTTCATCTTGGCTTGATCCTCTTCGACAGTCCAGAGGGGGTAATCTTCAATAAGTCGCCCTCTAATCAATTGAGCTAAAACATTTGTTAACTCAATGTGTTTAGATAGTGTATCGCTTAGGTTTGTAAGTAAATCAAAAACCCACAATTGTGGACATTCACTTTGAAAATCCCATTGAGGGTATCCGAGGTTAGCTAGTAGAATAGCTAAATTTCGAGAAACAGAGTGAGAATATTCGTTAACCAATTGTGCATATTTTTCTTCGAATTCTCTATAAAGCTCTCCAATCTCATCTGCAGAAGAAACTTTGTCTTTTGGATTTCCTCCAGTTGTTGGTAACTTATTGGCAAGCTCTAAGGGCTCATAAATAATTCGATTCCTAGTTTCCTCAACTGGAATATTGTAATAATCACTCTACTAGCGACAGTTTCACATTCTGGGTTTTGAAAGTGAGGAAAGTTGAGAGTACTAATCATATCTATTTTCCAAATATAGCGATTGAAATAATTCCTGCCAAAAAATCATATTGTCAAGGGTGATGATTTGTTATTTTTGAAATAAAGTTGCAAAATCTATTTTTATAAAATTCATATCAAAAAATTTAGCCTGGGTATTTTCCAGGCCATGGTTTGGTAATTTTCACAAAACTCATTTCATCGCAATCCTATACCAAATTATGCTGTTCAGATTCTATGAACTGAAAAATAGCTTCTTGAGCTTGGATCACACTTTCAGCTTCTTCGATAACCAATTCAGCTCTAGTTGCCTCACAATTCCAATACTCAAACCTATTTAGCAAGTCTCTTTCAATAACACTGTGGATGGAGTTTGTTATTTCAGGCTGAGAAAGTAAAATTGTGTCAATCAATGTAGTTATTTTAAAAGCCCAAAAAATATCTTTTGATTCCTCTGTAATATTTGAATGAAAGGCCAAGTTACTTAGTAACCTATTTAATCTAAACAAAAATGTTGATTCCTCATTACAAATTATTGAAAATTCCACAGGAAAAGAACCAATCATCTGTTCCCGAGTTAGACTTATTTCGGGAAGGCTGCCGTGGTAAGGAATCTGGTTTGTCAGCATTCCGTATTGCAACATTTTTTCAAACTCGTTCAAAAAGAGGTTTGAGGGTGTGATTTTTTTAATTATCTCCGTTAACACAGTTTGCGCTATTGGAGAGCTAGATATATACCCAGGTTCGTAACCGTAAAACTGAATCATTTATTATTTTCCTAATCAAAGAAACCTAGTTTTCTAGTAGACCATACTGATTAACTTGTCAAGGTTGACGTATTGTTAGTTTTGCTGTATCATGACTGCATCAATGTCTATTTTGATTCTTAATAAACGAGCCAGGTATGAGTTCAATAAAATCGAGTCCTTTCAAGCAGGGCTGAGTTTGTCTGGCTACGACGTTAAATTAATCAAAGAAGGCAAAATCACTCTCAAAGGAGCTTTTATAGTTTTCCAAAAAAATCGACTCGAAATGGTTAATGTTACTATTGGTTCAGATTCCGTTAATATTACTCTGCTGGTTAATAAAAAAGAACTTTCAAAAATCAGAGAATTCATCAACCAAAAAGGCTATAGCTGTGTCCCAATAAATATAAAAAGAGTAGGTAGGTGGCTAAAATCAGAAATTGCAATCGTCAAAGGAAAACAAACTTTTGATAAAAAAGAAACCATTAAAAACCGTGACCTAGATAGAGAAATGGGTAGAGATTTAAAACAAATTGGAAGGTGATAAATCTTTATGAATTTTACTCAATTACAGTCTGAGAATTTATCACTTGAGGTATTAGATAAAACTCACTCTAAAAAAATCCATGAAAATAATGTTGGTAATGTTAGGGAGCATTTTATCTCCTTTAAAAACATTTCTGAGGTAGACGAGTGGATTATTGAAAATATAAAGAAAATTCAATCTGGTGAAAAAATCGAAACAGTTATCAAAAATCACTTTGGAGAGTTTCTGGGCATGATAGCGATAGATAATCTTAAAAAAAATACTTCTGAAATCAGGCTCTGGATTAAACCCCAAATGCAATCAAAAGGGGTAGGCAAGGAATCGCTAAATTTAATTAAAAGTTGGTTCAAAAATGAATACCCAGAAAAAGCACTAAAGTATGTTGCAGATGTTAACAATATTCCTAGCAATAGCCTGGCAAAAGCCGCAGGTTTTAAATTTGCTAATGAAATAATTAATCAAACAGGGGGGAAAAGTAATGAATATATTTTATAAATAATTTCCTATAAAATACTTGACATTTTTATCAGAATATTTTACAAATTTAGCAACGGCAATTATGAGTTGCTAATTATTATAAATTTAAATTATATATTTATGAAGATAAAACCTCTAGGAAATAGACTAGTAGTAAAGTTAGTCAAAAAAAAGACAACAACAGCTTCAGGAATAATAATTTCCTCAGAAGAAAAGAACGAACAAGCTAAAGGAGAAATTATAGCTATTGGTGGCGGGCAAGGCAGTGAAGAGAACATTACAAATCTAAAACTCAAAACAGGTGATACAGTAATTTTCGGCAAATACGCTGGAGATGAAGTAGAAAGTGAACCAGGAGATACAGAAGTTTATAAAATCCTCAATGGCAAAGATGTTATTGCGATTGTAGAATAAAATAGGCTTGCAGAGGTTAATCCACAAGCCAATAAGTTACCAAAAATAATAGTACTTATATTTATCAAACACTGAGTTTATCAATCTATTGAGGGCATTTTGATAATCAGAAAAAGAGTTAAATCTATCTGGTCCTAGGAATTTAAAAGAAAGCTGTATATCATTATCATCCTTTTTGTAAATTTCACAGAGTAAAGATTTAACAGCTTCCAAAACAGTTTCACCTTTTCCAATAGGATTACTTTCATCCTTTAGGATGGCTACATAGTAATTTTGATTAAATGTCGGACTTGAAATAACAATCCTTTTCTTTGGTGTGTTTGAAAATTTATAAATCAGGTAATAAAAAATCCTTACCATTTCATTCTTTCCTTAAAAACTATAGATCTATTAGCAAAAAAAATCAGAAAAGTCAAAATTAATAATAATTTAATATACATTATGTCTAAAAAAAATATTCAATTTGGAACAAACGCGAGAAAATTAATTCAAGATGGTGTAAATACTGTAGTAGATGCTGTACAAACTAGCTACGGACCACTTGGTAGAACTAGTGTAATTGAACAATCTTACGGAGCACCAAACATAACTAACGATGGTGTAACTATAGCCAAAGCAGTTGAGTTAGAAGGAATAGAGCAAATGGGTGTTAGTTTAATCCAACAAGCTGCTAACAAAACGAATGATATTGCAGGAGATGGAACCAGTTTAACTACAGTATTATCGGGAGGTCTAATCAACGAAGGTGTCAAAGTAGTTGAGTCAGGTTCAGACCCAATCCAAGTCCGAGTAGGTATTCAAAAAGCTGTAAATCACGCTTTGGATTATCTAAATAAATCTGCAAAAACAATCACAACAGAAGAAGAAATGGCAGATGTGGCCACAATTTCTAGTCGCAGTAAAGAGATAGGGGAGATGATTGCCAGAATGATTCACAAAGTCGGCAAAGACGGTGTCGTCACAGTTCAAACAGGGGATTCTAATAAAATCGAAGAAGAATTAACCGAAGGTATGATGTTTGATAAGGGCTACAAATCCCCATATTTTGTAACTGATGCTCAGCGAATGGAAGCGGTTTTCGATAAACCTCAGATTCTAATTACAGATTCCAAAGTTAGCTCTATCCAAGATGTTTTACCAATTATCGAAGAGTTAGCTGGTAGTGGCAAAAAAGATTTAGTAATCATTGCCGATGATATTGATGGAGAAGCTCTGGCAACCTTTGTATTGAATAAAATTCGAGGGGTTTTCAATGTTCTTGCAATTCAAGCTCCAGGTTTTGGAGATAGCCGCAAAGCAATCCTAGAAGATCTGGCAATTTTAACAGGTGCTACGTTTATTTCTAGTGATCTTGGGATGACCTTGAAACAAGCAACTTCAACTGATTTAGGTTCTAGCGACAAAGTAATTTCTACCAAAGATAGTACAACGATAGTTAGCGGTCACGGTGACAAAGATCAAATTACCAAAAGAGTAGCAGCAATCAAAGATTCTATCCAAACATCAACTTCAGATTTTGATAAAGATAAATTAATGGAAAGACTAGCCAAATTAGCTGGTGGAGTAGGCGTAATCAAAGTCGGAGCTGCAACAGAAGTAGAAATGAAAGAGCTAAAATATTTAATTGAAGATGCACTAAACGCTACCAAAGCTGCTGTATCAGAGGGTGTTGTTGCTGGAGGAGCTTCCACATTATTAAAAATTGCTAGTGAGCTAGAAAAACTAAAAGGAGAAACCCAAGACGAAAATACTGGAATTGAATTAGTCAAAAAAGCTCTCCACACACCATTTAGGACAATGGCCAAAAATAGTGGAATCTATGATATTTCAATTTTGGTAGATAAAATCCTCAAAGGAAAAAATTCTGGTTACAATTTCAAAACAAATGAACATGTAGCCGACATGATCAAAGAAGGAATTATAGACCCAGTGCTGGTAATCAAACAAGCCTTGTTAAATTCATCATCTATAGCTGGTTCAATTATCACAACAGAAGTGGTTATGGCAGATGAGCCAAAATCTAGTGATGATGCAGCTCCTTCTATGGCCGGAGGTATGCCAGGAATGGGCGGAATGGGAATGCCTGGAATGATGTAGAGCCGACCGGTAATTGAGCTCCCCTTGTTTAATTTTCGTTTTGAAAATTTGTCCGTAAGGTAGTAGGAAACACTCGATATGGAGAAAATAGATAATTGTGATTAGT
>CALIJC010000022.1 GCA_938017575.1 uncultured Patescibacteria group bacterium | reverse complement strand
TTTTGTATCTATTGGTGATGGGGAAACTCAAGAGGGGCAAATCTGGGAGTCTGCAATGATTGCTGCAAAATTGAAATTAGATAATTTAATTTGGGTTGTAGATAGAAATTTCATTCAAATTGATGGAGACACTGAAGAAGTTGGAGGTTTGGACAACTCAGAAATAATCTCACCAGATGATAATCCAGTTAGTGGCTTAGCCGAAAAATTTGCATCTTTTGGCTGGGTAGCAGTTGAAAACTGGAAAGGTAATGATTACCAAAGCTGCGAGCAGATAATTGAAGAGACAATAGAAATTCAACAACAAAAAAACCTACCTGCTGTTATTATTAATTACACCACAGTTGGTTATCCTTTTGAAGAGTTTAACAGCTACAAATGGCACGGCAAAACACCAAATAAAGGTCAGGTAGAAGCTGCAATCAAAACTCTAGAAAAAATCTAAGACCCTAAGTATTTCCTAATTAGTTTCTCAACCAATCTTGTTTCTTTAGCAGTGCCCAAAGTAGTAATTGTCATTCTTTGTGGAACAAACAAATCCATAGCCATTGAACGTAGTTGATTTGAGTCAACCTTGTTAATTAATTTTATTAAATCATCTAACTCGTAAACAAACTCCGAACTAATAATATTCTCGACTTGCCACATTGTTGAGTATAATAAATCCTCATGGTTTTTAATCAAACAGCCTTTTACAAATTCTTTGACCTTGGCTAACTCATTGATGGAAATTGTAGTTTTTTTCAGAGACTCCAATACCCCAAGAACTGCCTCCAAAGCAAAGGTAAATTGGCTATTCTCAGTCCTACCTTCTATCTGCAGGTAACCAGTATTTTTAAACAAAACCAAATCGCTCTGAACATTTGAAAACAGCATTTCTTCATCCACCGCTTTCGACCACAATCTACTGGATCGGCCCATCCCAATAAGACTATTTAACACCAATAAATAGGCCAAATCTTTTAATTTAATCGATTGTTTTTTCTCAATTTCTTTTTCGTCAACTTCCTCATCTCCTTTTTCTGGCTCACTTTTTATTGCATAGCCTTCGTCAAACACAAATGAGAAACTTATATCTGTATATGGAATACCTCTTTGTTTGTAATGAACCCTGGGCATATCTCCTAAATCTCCCCTGTTTACTGGAGGTAGTGGAATATTTACACGTGAGGTTGGGTTCCAATAAGCCCATTCCTGGTCAATCAATTCCATTAATCCTTTGTTATCGAAATTTCCTGCAAAAACTAAATACGATTTATCAGGCCTGTATTGGTGTGCAAAATAATCATTCAAAGATTTTTCAGAAATATCAATTATTGAATCCACAGTCCCCATTATTGGGCTACTTAGTGGACTATCCATATACAAATTTGACAATGCTAATTGTGAAGCATCTTGAAGATCGTGAAACTCACCTTGTTTCAAAAATTCAACTAAATTGTATTTCTCCTTTTCTATATCCTTCTCATCAAAATAAGAATGCTGGATAATCTCAGCCATCATCGATGTAGCTTTGTACTGATGGTAGCTAGGCGTGATAATGTAATGCTGTGTTATCTCCTGCCCAGGAACCCCATAATAAGTACCTCCCACCCCTTCTAGGGCCTTAGTCATGCTTTTAGGTGAGGGGTTTTTGTCTGTGCCATATCTAAACATCCTATCCAAAAAATAACTAGTTCCACTTGGCCATTTATCAAATTCCACACTTGACCCTGACGCAGCAACATAGCCAACAAGGATTGTGTTAGATGATGGTTTTGGAAACTTCAGGACTGTTAGTCCATTTTTTAATTTAACTGGCTTTAACATATCGTTGTAATAACACTTCCTTAATATATCAAGTTTGTCAAAGCACAAAATACCTTCCAACTAATAAAAGTAATTTTCCAAAAAAAGAACCGCCGTGAGGCGGAACTAAATATCTAACTTTTGCCTCGTTAGTTTAATGAATAAACTGAGAATCCATCATAACCTCTCAAGAAAGCATCTGCAGCATTTTTTCTAGGACTGTTAATATCAGGATTTACCCAACCAACCCATTGAGAATAAGCATCGTCAAAAGTACCATAGTATGTATAAGTTGATATAATTCTATTACCTTCTGTTTTTCCAGCTAAGTCTCCACCATATCGACCTTCAAAGAAAGTTTTGCAGGTAGTTTCATCAACATTGAAGAAATCATTACACTGAGCTGCTGTTGGGTATTTAAATTCATACAAGAATTGGTATGCTTGAATGTTTCTATCTTCTACTGCAGGTAATCTATTACCATTTACAGTTCGAGCACAGCTAGTTGAAGGATCATTTGGGTTTCTACCATACAAACTAGCATCAAAACTGTTACCATCTCTTGTTGTTCTTACAACGATATTACCATTTTCAACTTTACACCAACCACCTTGGTAAACCCTTTGGTCCTGGGAGTTAGTATAATACTGATCAGGTCCAGTTGAGAATATTCTAGGAGCACCAGTTTGAGCACCACCTGTTGAATATATCTGACTCAATTGATCAGTTGTAAATATTGAACCAAGGTTACTAACCAAAGCTCTGTTAGCAACAGCTTTTGAACCATCAACACTTCCATCTGTATTATAAGTATTTATTGATTGAGCAGCAAAACCATTGTTTGGGAAAATTCCAAGAACAGGATCATCTCCAAAAGCTTGTTTAGTATTTGGTTGACCTACCTCAAAATCTGAATATTTAGAACCATTAGTAGTGTTCAAACCGTTCTGCCGGACACATCCCTGAGAAGTATAAGGGTTTGATGCAGTTCGATTAGCTCTCTGATCGGCGATATACTGATCCCAATCAAATGTATACCTACAAGCTGTTAAATCAATACCATAAGTAGGAGTACTAGATGGAACTGTAGTTTGAGCCATTCCAGTTATTGATAAAAGTGAAAAAATCGCTAGAATTGAAAAAAGAATTTTACCTGACAAATCGGCCAAGTTTTTCATAGAATTAATAGAGTTATTCATATAATATTTTTATATAATTTACTATAAAATTATAGTTGAATTTTGGCAAGTTGTCAAGCAAAATGGAGTGTATTTTACATCAATTAGAATAACTTACATAGCATATTTATCAATTAAAATGAACAATGCTACAAAAAAAGCCCCGAAGGGCTAAGAGTTATAAATCTGGTGTATCTGGATTTACCACATCAACGAAACTTTCTGACGTTAAAGGTTCAGGGATTGGAGCTTTTGGTAACACCTCAGGTTTAAACGTCGGAGTTGAATTTACCGGGTTTACTTTTGGTAGAGGTGTTGTCGGAGCTACAGGTAGAACCTCTGGTTGAACGTTAGTAGTCGGCGCATTCACATTCACATTTGGAGTCGGCGCCGGTGTTACTGGAACCTTGGTAACTGGGCTATCAAATTGAATCTGATTATTTGCACCAGTTGGAGGTGTTGGTGCTGGTGCAATATCCGCAGGTGAATTTGGAATTACTGGAGCCTCTACAACATTTCCACTAGTATCATAATTTGGGTTGAAATTACTATCTCTAGCAGTCGCAAAGTTTTGCTCAACACCTGTTGAATCAGAAGGGGCACTACCTGGAACGCCTGGGGTATTTTGATTTGTATCAATTGTAGGTGCATCAGGTGGAGGTGTTGTTGGCCCTTCTGGAGTTACTGGTCCAGACGGTGGCTCTGCAGGTGGTGTTGGTGGAGTTTTGTCTCCAGCCACTGTTGGGTCTATATCAGTTTCAACTGCTGGTGGTTGTTCACTTGGTGGGGTTGGTTCATTGATATTCTGTCCAGTTGTTCCCTCTGGCGTTCCTTCTGGTTGAGGTGGCCTCGGGTCAGCTGGAGTTGCTGCAGTGTTATCAACCTCATCTGTCAATTCCAGCTCAGGTTCTGGCTTAGGTGGTTCAGGGGTAACCGGAGGTTCCGGTTTCTCTGGAGTTACTGGTGGCTCTGGTGGTTTTGGAGGTTCAGTTGTTACAGTTTCTGTTGTAGTAACATCCTTTTCAGTTTGAACATCACGAGTTTGACTATCAGTCTTTATGTTTAAAGGCACACCGGCTTTATCAGAAGTCTCTCTGTTAAACATTCCAGCAGAATCATTTTTCAAATTAACAACCTTACAACCATCTACGAATTCTGCAAAACTCTGAGCCCCAACAATAGCTGTCAATGAGGACTCCATTGAAATATCAGCTTTACTGTTAGAAGTTGTAGATTTAAACGTATCAGTAATTGTTGTGTCACCAAAGACTGTTTTTGAGGTCACGGTTTGAACTGCGCCATTTGATAATGTACTAGTATTTTTCACAACTTGATCAGGAGCTCCTTTAATCGTTGTAGTATTAACTGATTCAGTTGTTTTAGGTAAGCCAATAGTTAGTGTAAAGGTATCTTTTGAGGTATGTTCAACCAAGGCTGCATTGATTTTGTTACTAGCAACTATCTTATTCAAGAAATTCTCAACATCCGGGTTAGTTTTGGATTCTTTGATTATATCTCCCAGTGTGAAATCACTGTTTCCATATTGAATCTTGTCTAAACCTTTAGATTTGATATATTCATCCAAACCATCACCATCAGGAGCGTTTTTAGCTGCATCCAGCATAAATGGAATAGTTCCCTTTTCAGCATTTTCATTAGCAATTGTGAGTGCTAAATTATGCTCTGCCATTTGATTAATATCACCACCAATGTCTGTAAGTCTCTCAGAAGTCTGTTTAGCTCTAGCAATATCAGCATCAATTTTATTTTCATTATAAATCTTTGGCATGCAAACCTCACCAGTAACACATACTTCAGGTTTTACAATTGGAGGCGCATCTGCAAACAAGACAATGTTTTCACATTCATAATCACCTGAAACCACAACGCCATCAAAGTCATTAAATATAAGCTCATAGTATTTGAAACCTTTGGCGTATAGCACATTCTGCAGTCCTAATTTATGACCTTCGTCAGGAGTATAACCAGTTGGGTTTGTATAGTACCTTCCTAGCCTCTCTTCTTCCATGACTTTATCATTTAGTGTAACATTATATTTTTCCAGTACACTTCGATCGCCATTCTTCATAGCAATCATCACCTCATCAGCGATGTTTTTAGGGATACCCTTTGCTTGTAGAATAATTGAACCATCCACAATCGCGTTTTGACCAGTAAGCAAACTATTAAGCCTCTTTCTTTCTTCCTCCATTGATTTAACTAGCTCATTGCTATTTTGTTTAATAATCTCCTGGTACTCATTCTTTGCTAGCTCTTTTCTAATAGCACTTCCAGTTTCTGGATCATTCATAGCCTTCTCTAAACTCGCAATCGGACCAAGTTTTCCAGCCCTAGCATGATCTTTGGCTTTCTCGAATTGAACGTAGTATGTTCTCATTGCCTTTAGATAACTCTCCAGCTGCTCGCCTTCTAAAACATTACCATCTCTATCAGTGATTTTGCCTTCAATATCTTTTATTCCCAAACCTTCTGGAGATTTTAATTTCTCAAAAATTTCTGGTTTATTATTAATTAGATCCTCTAACAAGAAAATTCCATTTTCCGTAGCCTCAACTCTATCCAAAAGTTGCACTGGAATATCTACGTAAATCTCACCAGCTGTGGAACTAGAAATCTCAGTTTTACCAGTCAATGCAAATGGCACAAAGTTACCTAATATTGGAGCTAATATTTTTTGAGCTTGTGGGCTAATTCCAGTTCTTTTAACTTCGTAATTTGGGTTATTTTTATCAAACAGTGAAGCCATTTGTGATTCGGTAATTTGTCCATATCCAATTTTACCACTCTGTTCAAATTTAAGAGGAATTGGGATCTGACCTTTTGTAATTCCCCAGGCCATAGATAGAGCTTGGATAGCACCTCCAGCTGTAGTAACATCAGGCAGATTTAATCCCATAGAACTATCAAACTCTTCCAGTTCCATATTCTGAACCAAGCCTCTCTCATCCAAAACAATCTTATCCTCACCTCCAGTTTGCTGAATGTAAGCATTCATATAAGGCACCATTTTCTCGAACTCGTCTCTTTGAGCATCAACTCTAGCCTGAACTTCTCTAAATGATAGTTTTTCAGCCCCGGAGAAATTAAAGTTAGCGTTAGATAATTCTTTGGTTAGTGCTCTGTACTGCTCTGGAGTTTTAGCTTCTGCTACCTCTCTCATAAACGTACCATTGAAAAACTTGGCGTTATTTCTAATTACATTTGGGTTATTGATCAGCTCTGTTTTAGTTCTATTTTTGAAAATCTCAACTGCTGAATCTAGTAACAGTTTTCTTTGTTTGTTCAAACTATTTTCCATGAATGTAGTTCCACTATCTAGTTGAATCTCACGAGCAGCTCTATTCAAATCTTGACCATTGAATCCTTCTTTGAAAAATCCAAAATCTTCTAGTTCTCGCAGAACTTGTCTATATTCGTTCGGGAATCCATTTTGCTCACCCGGATTATCTAAAACATGCCTTCTGTCGGCAGCTAAAGCATCAATATATTCATTTCTGGTAGCATTATCACTTGCCAAAATTATATTCATGAAAGCTGTGGTACCAGGTTGGTATTTATTATCGTAACTAGCAGTAAATTCACTAGCATTGGTAACCAAAGATCTCAAATCAACTCCAGGAGCAACCTCTACAGAATTAGCCATGTCTAGACTATTTCCCTCCTGCACAACAAAGTAATCACTATTTTCTGGGTTAGCCTTTGCTACTTCATTGTAAACGTCCGCAGGTGAAAGCCCTTCGTGTAAAATTCTGCTAGAAATCTCCGCATCTAATTTAACGCCATCATCAGTTGTTAATTCAAAGGTAATATTCGGGTTCATTATTTCACGAGCAGTTCCAGGGGTGTCACCTTGTAAAGCAGCTCGAATTACAGATTTACCTTCTTTTTGGTACTCGTAGAAAATCGCTCCGTCAATATCATCAGTAATCACTCTAGCTCCCGGAGGTACTTGTTCTGGATCTCCAACATCAGCTAATGTCAATTCATTTCCAAAACTGGTAGGTAGTTCAATTTTAATCAAACTAATATCCTTACCTTCAGATGAAAGTGGAATAATTGTTTCTACAGCTTTGATGGTTCTAGTGATGACTTCATTTGCGCCAGTGCTACTAACAATTTCTTCGATTTTAGTGGTTACAGCGGAGATGGCCTCAGATTCAGGTGTAGAAACTGGATTCTCCAAATATTGTTCTAGTTGTTTAATAGTGTTAACGCCAATTTTACCTTCTCTGTCTCCTACAATTTCAACGACTCTATTTCCGACATTAATTTTATCCCCCGCCTTTATATTTCCATAGACTACCGCACTTTCGATATCTTTTATGGAATTAAATTTAGTAACATTCTCTGGTGAATTGGTTGTGGTTGTGTTTTCTGTCTGAGCTGCAGGTTTAGGTCCTGATTCTTGGTTGATTTGATTGATGTTTTGGGTCAATACTCTTCTAGTTGCTTCACTGACCTCACCAGACTCATTTCCTACTAATTCATATCGTTTTCCATTAGGCAGGATTACCTCTGTGCCTTTTTGTAGTTTTCCTGATTCAAAAGCTGCATCTAGTTCTGCAACTGATGATAGCTTAACCGGTTCATTTGACACCTCTGGAGATGAAACTGTTTCAGCTGGAGCTGGCGCAGGTTCCGGAGTTTCAGCAGCAATAGTAGGTGCTGGAGCAGACTCAACTGGAGCAGGAGCACTATTTTGTTCTCTATTCAAATACGGAGCTGTTGAAGGTGGATTAACAACTTCTTGTGCACTAGCATTTCCCCCAATCATTTGATTTAAGGCCCAGGAAGCCCCCCGCGATGCACCAGTGTTCTCATCAATTTTTTGCACCAACATTGTTCCACCTTTAAACACGGCACCAGTTGCAAATCCTTGGGCAAACAATGAAGCAGTAGAAATAATACCTTTACGTAAATTAGATCCAATTTTCTTTGGATTTAACAGCGAATTTTCTTTGGCAAAAGCTTCTAATTGATTATCTAGCCATTGCTGATTGGTAACTTCGCTAGTTTCCTGTGATCGATCTTGCTCTGTTTGATAATTAGCAAATTGTCTGAGAGTGTCTGCATAAGATTTAGAGTCTCCAACGACGCTCGCACCCGTAGCAGCTTTTTCAGATATAGTTAGAGTTCTTACCAGTGCAGATTTCAAAACATTCCACGTTTTTTTAGCCTTTCCTTCTTCAGATTTTCCAATACTGCGATCATATTTTGTAGCCAAATCCCCTATACCAGCGCTAAGTAAAGCTGCGGCTTGCTGAGAGTTCAAATTATTTTCCCTAGCGTAATTTAACAATGCTGAATAATTATTATTTTGATCATTAACCACACCTAGACCTGTAACAACGTTAGTAATCCCTAGTAAATTTGAAGCACCACTAACTAATTTCGTAGCTGCACCAACTGACATACCATAACCAGTTGAAACAAGCTTTTTGGCCATATAAGCAACCGATTCATTTAATGATCCGCTAATAATTTGACGAGCATCACCTTTAATAATTCCAGTACCGTCCTCACGAGAAAGATTTTTCAATTTGTTAACACCTTCAGCAATACTGGATTGATCTAACTCTTCTCCAACTTTGGATGTGTATTCAATCATTTTTACCTGGCCTTTAACTGCCTCTAATCTATTTAAAACAACATCTTTAATTCTGGTTAAAACCTTGCAGTCTTTGAAATCTTTTTTTCCTTTCAAAAATGGTCGAATCTCTGCCATCAACACCTCGGTTGAAGCAACACCACCTAATTGGCTCAAGGCAGCTAATGTTTTTGCGGATTCTCCTCTTATCAACCATCCACTACCAATCAAGGTAACCATTTCTACAATATAATCAGTGACTTTATTATCCAAGTTCTCACCCTCAACAATTGATTTAATTCCAATTTTTTCAGAAGAGAGCATGTCAGCATACATGGCTGTCATTTGCTTAGCAGAACCAAGTCCTGCATAATCTGCAGCACTTTCCACATCGATATTCTTTTTCTCTAGTCCTTTTTTTACATATCCAACAGTCAAAAACCTATCAGAAAGATACCGTGAACCCCAGTTACCTGCGTTCTTTGCAGCTTGAGTATAATCAACAATTTTTTTACCGACAGCATTGAATTTATCTCGCAGTGTTCCACCTCCTTGACCTGCAATATCGGTTCTATAAGCCGGAGTTACACCAATACTTTCACCAGCAAGAATATTTGCCATAGAGTATCTAGCATCATAACTATCAAATGCTGAATAGATTTTCTCCATCTGATTTTCATTTTTATTTATAGTTTCAGGCTTGTTTTGTAATAGAATATTTTCTGACATATTATGAATTGAATTTAATAATTTTTTTGTTTAATAGAAATTAGTTATAGAATATATCGACGATTGCTAAATAATTTGGATCTGGGTTAATTTTGAAACGTGAGCACAAAAGAGAGTAGCCAAAAACAGCACCCGTAAAAAAGATAGCCAATTTATCATTGTCTTCTAGAATTTCCAAAATAATCTCGTAAAGCTCCTCGGGTTTGTTGTTTTCTTGGACCAAATTTCTCTCATCATCATTCAAATTTGCTTCTAGACCAGATAGGGCATTACCCATAATGAACTCCTCAATTTTATCTAAACTAACCTCACCTTTGGATTTAACAAAGACATCATCAATCAACCAGTTTAATACACTCTGGCTTTCATTATTAGCTAGTTTGTTCCCATTAATTTCGTTCTTTTTTAAGTACGCATCCAACCTCTGCTTGCTTTTTTCATCTAATTTCATATACTAAACAATTAGTTTAATTAATCTAATAGTAATATAAGTAAATTATATACGCAAGTGATAAAATAAATAGGCTAAACAAGATATAATTGCACTACCCTACCGAATACTAATAAAAAAGTCTTTTGACAAAATTTCAATCATTCTGTGCTCAATTTGTTCAACTTCTTTTGACTCTAATGTCCTCGTTTGACTAACGAAATCTATCTCCAAATTCACAACATCTTTTTGGTTATCTTCACTAAATCTTTCCACTGGTTTAACCGCAATTTCGGCGTTTTCAATAGACAAAGAATTAATTGTATTTTGGATTACTTCCCATTTCAGTTTCCTATCAACCAATAGTGAATAGCTTCTTTTTATTTCTGGGTAATCACTTTCATCAAAATAATTATTATAAACATTTACACTACCATCCCAACTGGTTAAATCAGTAGTAACCCACCATAATGTTTTAGTTAAAGCAATGTCGTACTTTTTCTTGAGTTTGTTAGAAATTTGTATTAATTTTATAGTTACTCCATTTTTAGAAAACAATTTACCTTGGCCAATCTCATCTGCAATTTCCGCGTCTTGTATTTCTACCGCCCCATGTTTGATAGAATTTAAAACAGCCCAAACAATCGAAGTCGCTAAATAAGGGTCATTAGAGGTTATCAATGAATCAATAAAGATTCTGTCAGAAACTACACCATCTCTATGATAATGGATTTTATTATTCTCAAATATTTTTGGTTCTTTCTCACCTTTTTTAATATTCCCAGAAACTGACTCCATCAGACTAGTTAATAATGTGTCTCGCAAAAAAGGCTCATCTGATCTATAGGATTTTACAACCTCCATAGAACCCTCACCTAATAATAATTTATCCTTGGAAACAAATGGTCTCAAAATTACTTCACTTAACCCGTAACTAACAAAGATATCCTTAATTGTTTGAAATTTTTTATAATTACCAGAGATAACACTATCAGAACTAGAAATTATCGGTTCTGTAATCATATCATCAAATCCAACCAGTCTGACAACTTCTTCAACCACATCTTCTTTAGTCTCTAAATTGCTATAAAAAGGTTCTATCTCTAACAAACCATCACTATACTGACCAATTATATTTAATTTTGATTTAATAATATTACTCCAATATTCCAAACCTCTACTATCAATTTTATTTGCAATATATTCAATATCTATTGCAATTTTATTTCTACCTATTTCGTTTGTAAATATATCACCTAGAGAGTTAGTATTACCTTTGGCTTTATCCCAAACACAGTTAACAGAAATTGAATCACCAAATAATTCCCCCAGCCTCATCAAACAAACCAAGGTTAATAATTGATTCACATTTCCTGACCAAAATTTTGTTCCGCCGCTGCGATATTTTAATAAAAATGAATTTCTTGACACCTCACTAGAATCAAAATTAGCAATTTCTACAACGCTTGAACTTTCATCAATTTCCATCTTGGTGCCAGCCCCTCCACTAATTGCAGGAATCGCCAAAATATTATCATTTTGATCAACCAAAACACGAGTTCCAATAGGTAACGTTTTATCCTTTAGGTTACCTAAACCTTTGAATTGAGTTGGGGTGTCGACAACTTTGACAATGAATTCAGTTGAATCCTGTTTAGCTAGTTTAGATTTGGAGAAAAAATGCGTTGGCTGACCAATCTCATGAAGCAAGTAATTAGAAAAATCTGTTAAACCGCCGACCAGGTTAATACCTGTCAAAAACATCCTCTTTTTGGCTTCAGAATTTATCGTATATTCACCCTCACCCAAGTCCATATCGAACAAACAGAATGTATTGGTATATCCAGTATCATCTGTAAATTTAGTTTTAATATAGGTTTTGCTAGAATATTTCTCAGTAATTTTTTTGATTAGCTCATTTGGGTTTAGTAATCTTTTAACTGGCTGTTTTAATAATTCCCAGTCTTGGATTATCATCGCAAGCTCCATTGCTAGTCCCATATAAGAACCAAAAACACCAACTCTATTTGGTAAAACTTTGATATCAAATAAAACCTCACGAGGAAAATACTGCGGGAAAGCTTCGCAAATACTCTGACCCAAAACAACAGTTTTATTAGCATCCGTAAATTCTCTCTCCAAATCCCAGACCCCACTACTGTGACCATCTTCTAATAAAATCTCACTTTTACCGCAAACCATTCCGTTACTAGCCTCACCTCTCATCGGTCTAGCTGAAATAGTCAAATCTGGTAAAACCGCCCCAACTAAAGCCAGCGGAATTATCATTTCTTCACGTAAATTTGGTGCAGCCGAAACTATCTGAACAGTTTTATCACTACTTATTTTGGCATCAAAAACCTGGAGCCTGTCAGCATCTGGATGTTTTCGCAAATTTTGGACTTGGGCAACAACAACCTTGCCACCAAAATAGTCATTAACGTATTTAATCTCCTCAACCTCTGAAGATTTTTTGGTAATAATTTCTCTAATTTGATTATCACTGTATTCCGAAAGGTCAATAAACTCCTCTATCCATGATCGCAAAAATAACATAAATTTTTATTTAATAATATCCAAAATTACTGTAATTATACTATTTGTCAACTTTGCAAAAGGTTTTTTTGGTAACGAAAAATCAGCCTTTCGGCTGACTAATCGATGTGGGGTGAAAGACGGGACTCGAACCCGCCGCCTCCGGAACCACAACCCGGCGCTCTAACCAGATGAGCTACAATCACCGTAAATAAAATTCAAAGAATTTTATTTGGTTCTAATATGTCCTTGGTACCCTGAAAATCTTTTTGATTTTTAGGATAAGGAGTAACAAACAGAATAGCATGAAATTTTGCTAGCAGCAAAATGTAATGAATGTAGTTTGTTAGGACGTGGTGCGTGGTGAGGGATTCGAACCCCCGACCGCCTCAACGTCAATGAGATGCTCTACCCCTGAGCTAACCACGCAGTCTAAAACAAAGTTTACCCAATCATTAGTTTTTGTCAAGAAATTGACAATTCAATCTTTATATGCAAATACATCTAAGCTAATCTATTTAATCATGAGGCTTTACAATGAGATTCAAGCATGTTCTTCTATTATTACTGTTAGCCCCAATAGTACTCACCGAACCAGCAGTTGCAAAAAATCATAATATTGGAATTCAAAATTCGATAATTGCCAGCTTTTGTCGAGAAAAAAAAATCGGAAATATTAAATTAATTAAGTGCAACACTCCACGCCCTTTGGATTCAATAAGAGAAAAGGAAGTTAATGTTAGATTAAATAATAAAACCAATAATGAAGTAGTTCTAAAACTACAAAACAAAGACTTGACTATACAGGCTAATTCTTCAATTGAAGTGGTATCTAAGTTTCGTATAATCTGCAGTTTATGTAGAAAATTTACACCACGGTATTACTTTTGGAATATATTTGTTACTACACCTTATAGAAAAAGTTATAGTTTTAGAGTTAGAGGTGAAAAATACACAGAACTATTTAATATAAATATACATCACAAAAAAGGTTACTATTTTTTAAATTTCAAAGCAAAGTAATTTTCCCTCAATTCACAAAACCAACCTGGCAACTCAAAACGAGTTGCCTTTTTTATTATACAATTTATTTCATTGCTTCAAAATTGACAATTACTAAATCTTATGATAAAAACAGGTTTATTGTTCGAGGGACGATCTCGTGAAACTATCTAATACAACATTAACCTGGATTTTGTTTTTAGTCTTTTTAACTACTTTTCATAATCCAACCAAAGCTGTAGCTCAAGGACATAAACAACGACAACGTATGCTAAATGGTGTACCCCAATTACAAAAGCCAGGACGTTGGCCAATCAGATTTGAAATAAGGTCCTGGAATTATAATACACCCATAGATTTTACCATCCATAATTATACACCAAATAAAATCAGTGTTACTGTTCAAAATAAAGAGGTTAAGATCAAATCAGGCAGAAAATCAATTATTAAAAAAGTTAAAGGATATGGTCGATGC